>NZ_JBFANF010000091.1:0-40475 GCF_040674675.1 Dactylosporangium sp. NPDC049742
GCGCCACCGCCAGACGCGCCACCGCCAGACGCGCCACCGCCAGACGCGCCACCGCCAGACGAGCCACCGCCAGACGAGCCACCGCCGGACGGGCCCAGGGGTCGCCCGGGTCAGGCGATCGCGGCGGCCGCGGCCCGGCCGGCCACGCGGCCGGAGAACAGGCAGCCGCCGAGGAACGTGCCCTCCAGCGAGTTGTAGCCGTGCATGCCGCCGCCCCCGAAGCCGGCGGCCTCGCCCGCGGCGTACACACCCGGCAGCGGCGAACCGTCGGGCTGCAGGACCCGGGCGGAGAGGTCGGTGTGCAGGCCGCCGAGGGTCTTGCGGGTCAGGATGTTGAGCCGGACGGCGATGAGCGGGCCGGCCTTCGGGTCGAGGAGGCGGTGCGGGGTCGCGACGCGGATGAGCTTGTCGCCGCGGTAGGCCCTGGCGCCGCGGATCGCGGTGATCTGCGCGTCCTTGGCGAACGGGTTCGTGAGCTGGCGGTCGCGGGCCTCGATGACGGCCTTCACGGCGGGGGCGGCGAGCAGGGACGAGCCGGCCAGGGTGTTCATGCCGGCGACGAGCTCCTCCACCGTGGGCGCCACCACGAAGTCGGCGCCCTTCTGCTTGAACGCCTCCACGGGGGCGGGCGCGCCGGGGCGGACCCGTTGCAGCACCTGCCGGACGCTGCGGTTGGTGAGGTCCGGGTTCTGCTCGGACCCGGACAGCGCGAACTCCTTCTCGATGATCTTCTGGGTCAGGACGAACCAGCTGTAGTCGTAGCCCGTCGCCATCAGGTGCTGGAGGGTGCCGAGGGTGTCGAAGCCGGGGAAGCACGGGGCCGGCAGGCGCTTGCCGGTGGCGTCGAGCCACAGCGACGACGGGCCCGGCAGGATGCGGATGCCGTGGTTGGGCCAGACGGGGTCCCAGTTCTGCAGGCCCTCGGTGTAGTGCCACATCCGGTCGGGGTTGATGATCTGCCCGCCGGCGGCCTCGGTGATGCCGAGCATCCGGCCGTCGACGTGCGCCGGGACGCCGGCGACCATGCGCTTCGGCGGCGCGCCGAGCCGGGCCGGCCACGCCTTGCGGACGAGGTCGTGGTCGCCGCCGATGCCGCCCGAGGTGACGATGACGGCCTGGGCCGACAGCGAGAACTCGCCGGTGACCTCGCGGGAGCTCGTCTGCCCGCGGGCCACGGAGCTGTCGGCCAGGACGGCGCCGCTGACCCCGGTGACGGCGCCGCCGGTCTTCACCAGGGCGTCGACGCGGTGCCGGAAGCGGATCTCGACCAGGGGGCTGGCCTGGACCCGGCGGGCGAAGGGCTCGACGACGCCGGGCCCGGTGCCCCAGGTGATGTGGAAGCGGGGCACGGAGTTGCCGTGGCCGTCGGCGGGGCCGCCGCCGCGCTCGGCCCAGCCGACGACGGGGAACACGCGGTGCCCCATCGCCCGCAGCCAGGAGCGCTTCTCGCCGGCGGCGAACTGGACGTAGGCCTCCGCCCAGCGGCGCGGCCACAGGTCCTCGTCCCGGTCGAACGCGGCGCTGCCGAGCCAGTCCTGCCACGCGAGGTCGGCGGAGTCCTTGATCCCCATGCGGCGCTGCTCCGGCGTGTCGACCAGGAACAGCCCGCCGAACGACCACCACGCCTGCCCGCCGAGGCTCTGCGGCGGCTCCTGCTCCAGGAGGATCACCCGCTTGCCGGCGTCGGCGACCTCGGCCGCGGCGACCAGCCCCGCGAGCCCCGCGCCGACCACGATCACATCTGCATCCACGCCCTCAGACTAGGCACCGGCGTGCGAGAATCGTGGCGCCGGGAGCAGAATCTCGGCATCGTTTTGTCACTCCGGTGACAATTCCGGGAGGTGTACGGTCGATCTCAGCGCCGCCGTCCGCGAGCGGCTCCGCGGCCTGCGCGAGCGGCTGCACGACCGGACCCTGGCGACGGTCAGCGCGGCGATGCTCGCCCAGGGCCGGTCGCTGTCCGGCGGGCAGGGCCGCGGGCTCACCATGGGCGTCGAGACAGCCGTGGACGCGTTCGTCGACACGTTCGTCGCCGGCGGCGACCTGACCCGCACCCGTGCGGTGTTCCACGAGCTCGGCCGGACGGAGTACCGCGAAGGCCACCGCATCGACGCGCTGCGCTCGGTGCTGACCGTCGGCGGCCGGGCGATCTGGTCCGCCGTCAGCGATCCCGGCGACGACGGCGAGGCGCTCGACCGCGCCGACCTGTCCGCCGTGGCGCACGCCCTGTTCGGCTACGTCGACGTGCTCGCCGGTGCCGCCGCCGAGGGGTACCTCGACGAGCAGCAGGACGCCGCGCTCGACTGGGCGCTCGTCCGGCGCCGCCTGATCACCCTGCTGGTGCAGCCGGACCCGCCCGGCGACGCCGCACTGCACGCCGCCGCGGAGGCGGCCCGCTGGCCGCTGCCGGCGACGGTGACCGTCGTCAGCGTCGAGGGCACCGACGCCGAGCACGTCGCCCGCGCGGTCGGCGGCAACGCGATCGCCACCGTCATCGACGGCGCAACCAGCGTCGTGCTGCCCGGCAGGACCGTCCGCGGGCTCACCGGACGGCGCGCGGCGGTCGGGCCGGAGGTGGAGCTGCGGCGGGCGCGGACCTCGCACCGGCTGTCGCGGCGGGCGCTGCAGCTGCAGCAGTCGGGCACGCTCCCCGACGGCGTCGTCGCCTGCGACGAGCACCTGGTGACGCTGCTGCGCGCGTGGGAGCCGGGCGTCGCCGACCGGCTCGCCGCCCGCGCCCTCGCCCCGCTCGCGGACGCGACCCCGGCGTCACGGGAGGTGCTCGCGGAGACGCTCCTGCAGTGGCTGCGCTGCCAGGGACAGGTCATCGCGACCGCCGAGGCGTTGCACACCCATCCGCAGACCGTCCGGTACCGGCTGCGGAAGCTCCGCGCGGCGTACGGCGACCGGCTCGACGACCCCGACGAGCGGCTGGCGCTGCAACTCGGCCTGTCCTGAAGCGCGGCCGACCAAGATGTGACGCACGCCACTGAACCGGAAGCTCGGCCCGGCCCGTCGGGAAGGGTGGACGGGCAGGTGGGGAGGCGCCGGTGGAGCTGGAGCTGCGGTCGCGGCTGGCCGACGAGCTGTCGGCGGGGCCGGAGCCGCCGATCGGCGACCTGGTCGCGGCGTCGATCCGGCGGGGGCGGCGGCTGCGGGTGACCCGGCGGCTGCGGCACGGGGCGGCCGCGCTGCTCGCCGTGCTGGTGGCGACCGGCCTGGTGAGCGGGTGGGCCGTGCTGCGTCCGGGGGCCGCGCAGGTCGGTGCCCCCGCGCTCGCCGGCCCGCTGGTCCCGGCCACCCCGGCGGGCCTGCTGGTGCTGCTCGAGTCGCTCCTGCCGGAGGGCGTGACCAGCGGCTACGCCGGCAGTGCCGACGGCGGTCTGATGGTCCAGGTGTACCTCGACACCGGCCGCGGCCCGGGCATGCTGCGCGTGGCGGTCGGCCGGGACACCAACGGCCCGCTCGGCGCGGACGAGCGCGCGAAACTGAGCCAGGGCGCGGTCACCGGCCCGTTCCGCCGGCCCGACGGCGCCGAGGTGACCGTCGCGTACCTGCCCGACAACTGCGTGCAGCGCACCGTCGTCGTGCTGCACCGCCCGGACCGGGTCGTCGTGCAGGTCAACATCGCCGCGTGCCTCGCCTGGGACGGCACCGCCAACGCGGAGGCGCCGCAGGTGCTCACCGCCGTGCAGGCCGAGGCGGTCGCCGCCGACCCCCGCTGGGGCGTCATGATCCCCCGCTCCCTCGTGGACGCCGGCGCCGCCCGCCACCCGACGCTGCCGGAGCTCACATGACGGGCGCCGAGGCGGACTTCGTCGACTACGCGCGGGCGGCGGCGCCGAGGTTGCGGCGCACCGCGTACCTGCTCTGCCACGACTGGCATCTGGCGCAGGACTTCACGCAGACGACGCTGGCGAAGCTGTTCGTGCACTGGCGGCGCATCCAGCGGCGGGACGCCCCCGACGCGTACGCGCGGAAGGTCCTCCTCCGGGTCTTCCTGGACCACCAGCGCCGCAGCAGCAGCCGCGAGCTGGTCGTGCCGCACATCGCCGAGCCGGAGGCCCGCCCGGACCAGCCCGAGCTCCGGCTGACCCTGCTGGAGGCGATGGCCCACATCCCCGCCCGCGACCGCGCGATCCTGGTACTGCGGTACTGGGAGGACCAGAGCGTCGACACGGTCGCCGACCTCCTCGGCATCCCCACCGGCACGGTGAAGGCCCAGAGCGCCCGCGCCCTGACCCGCCTCCGCCGCCTGCTGGGCACCACGGAGCTGGCCTTACGCGACTGACCCGCGGGTCAGCGGGCGGTCCAGCCGCCGTCGATGAGGAGGGTCTCGCCGGTGATGAGGGACGCGGCGGGCGAGACGAGGAACAGCACGGCGCCGGCCACCTCGACGGGTTCGCCGATGCGGTGCAGGGCGGCGATCCGCTCGACGACGTCGCGGCGGTGGGCGGGGTCGGCGAGGTACTCCTCGGTGCCCGGGGTGTGGATGAACGTCGGGGCGACCGCGTTGACCGTGATGCCGTGACCGCCCCACTCCACGGCGAGGCAGCGGGTCAGGTGCGCGATCGCGGCCTTCGTCATGCAGTAGACGGCCTCGCCGGGCAGGGCGACGGCGCCGGCCTGGGAGCCGATGTTGACGATGCGGCCGTAGCCCTGCCCGATCATGACGCGGCCGGCGGCCTGGCTGGCGAAGAAGGTGCCCTTGAGGTTGACGGCGAGGGTGCGGTCGAAGTCGTCCTCGACGACGTCCTCGGCGAGGTTCTCCGGGGCGATGCCGGCGTTGTTGACGAGGATGTCGAGGCGGCCGAAGTGCGCGACGGTCGCGTCGACGGCGGCGCGGACCTGACCGACGTCGGTGACGTCCATCTGCAGCGGCAGCACCCGCCGGCCGAGCGCGGCGACCTCGGCGGCGAGACCCGCGTCGGCGCCCGCGTCGCGCAGCCCGAGCGCGACGTCGGCGCCCGCGTGTGCGAGGGTGAGAGCGATCGCGCGGCCGAGCCCCCGCGCGGCCCCGGTCACCAGGGCCACCTGCCCGGGCACGTCGAACCGGGGCGCCTCGAACGGGGGCACGGCGGAGCGGGGCAAGGGCGCGTCAGGGCCGTCCATGCCGGCAGCGTACGTGAAGGGGCACGATGATCATCGAGGCGCGGTACAACGGTCCACCCGGCTCCGGCAACGGCGGCTACACCGCCGGGCTGGTCGCGGCGCACCTCGAGGGGCCGGCAGAGGTGACGTTGCGGAGGCCGCCGCCGCTGGACACGCCGCTCGCCGTCAGTACCACGGCCGGTTCGGTGCAGGTGCACGACGGCGACGCGCTCGTCGCGTCCGCGCGCGCCGACAGCGGAGACCGGCCCGACGCGGTCCCGGCGGTCCCGTTCGCGGCGGCCGTCGAGGCGTCGGCCGGCTACCCCGGGTTCGCCGCGCACCCGTTCCCGACCTGCTTCGTGTGCGGGCCGGAGCGCACCGACGGCCTGGGCCTGTTCCCCGGGCCGCTGCCCGACGGCCGCACCGCCACGCCCTGGCGCGTCCCGGCGGACGTGTCGCCGGTCCTGGTCTGGGCGGCGCTGGACTGCCCCGGCGGCTGGTCCGTGCTGACGGAGGGCCGCCCGTACGTCCTGGGCCGCATGACCGCGCACGTCGACGCCGTCCCGCCGGCGGGGGCGGAGTGCGTGATCACCGGCCGGCACGTCGGCTCCGAGGGGCGCAAGGCGTCGGTGCTGTCCACGCTGTACGGCCCCGGCGGCGACGTCCTCGCCGTCGCCCACGCGACCTGGATCGCCGTCGACCGCTGACCCCGGTGCCGCCCCGGTGCCTCGCGGTGATGCCGTGAGGTCGTGATGCCACGTGTCCCGCCGCCTCAGGACCTTCGGCCCTGAGGACCGGTGCCGTGCCCGCCGATCCTGAGATGGCAAGGATGACGGCGGACGCTGGAGGCGACCCGATGCAACGCGACGACATTGTGCTGGCCCACGAGAAGTGGTTCCTCAAGGACCCGTCGGCCTACACGCCGGACTGGTCGTTCGCGACCCGGCCGACCACGCTCGCGGTGCTCGCGCTCATCGTCGCGGTGACCGTGGCCTGGCGGGCCGTCGGCCGGCGGGTCGGCACCCCGGAGCTGGGCATCCTGCGCCCGCTCGGCCGGATCACCCCCTACCTGCCGCGCCTGCTGGCGATCCACCTCGGGGTCAGCCTGCTCACCCTCGCCGCCCGCGGCTACTTCCTCGCCGCCGACCTGGAGCTGCACGAGCTGCCCGCCCCGGCGCTGCTGGGCGTCGTGGAGGGTGCGCTCGGTGTCTGGTTCATCACCGGGTACCGGCTGCGCCCCGCCGCCCTGCTGCTGGTCGTCGTCGGGCCGGTGGCGCTCGCCGCGACCGGTCCGGTCAGCCTCCTGGAGGCCGCGGACCTGCTCGGCATCGCCGGGTTCCTCGCCTTCCTGCCGCCGTCCGGCGACCGGCACGGCGCCGTCACCCCCGACCCGAAGGCCCTGCGCCGGGCGCTGCTCGCGCTGCGGGTCGGCGTCGCGACCGCCCTGGTCACGCTCGCGTTCTCGGAGAAGCTCGCCAACCCGGCGATGGCCCGCGCCACCCTGGAGCACTACCCGCAGCTGGACGTCTTCGCCTACCTCGGCCTGCACGTCCCCGCCGACACCTTCATCCTCGTCGCCGGCGCCACCGAGCTGCTCTTCGGCCTGCTGGTCCTCTCGGGCGCGATGCCGCAGCTGGCGATGCTGGTCGCGGCGGTCCCCTTCAACGCGACGCTGCTCATCTTCGGCGCCCCCGAGCTGCTGGGTCACCTGCCCGTCTACGGCGTCTTCCTGACCCTGCTCGCCTACGGCTCGGACCCGGCCACCGCGGGCGACGTCCGCTGGCTGCCCCGCCTGCGCCGCACCCCCGCCCCGCGGCCCGTCACCGCCTGAGCACCCGGTCCCCGGGCGAACCGGGAAACACGGGAACACCTGAGCAACCCGTACCGAGCAGCCGCCTGCGTCGCACCCCGCGCCGCAGGCGGCCCCTCGTACAGCGGCAGACAAACGGGTCCTGAGCAGGCCGGGACCAAGGTCCCGGGGGTGCGGGCATCTGCGCCCTGCCCGCCGCCCGCCGCGGCGGCGAGGCTGGAAGCGTCACTCTCCGAGCATTCGAAGGAGCCCCGTCATGGCCGCCATCCTGTACACCGATCGCGGCGCCGCCGTGCGGGTCAGCCCGGCCGGCCGGGCGCTGACCGACGCCGTCCTCGCCGCCCTCGGCGCCCCGTCGATCCTGAACACGCAGCCGTGGCACTGGCGCATCGACGGCGACACCGCGCAGCTGCGCGCCGACCGGTCGCGGCAGCTGCCCGTGATCGACCCCGACGGCCGGCTGCTGACGCTCAGCTGCGGCGCCGCCCTGCACCACGCCCGGGTCGCGCTCGCCGCGGACGGGTTCGCCGTGGAGGTGACGTACCTGCCGGACGCCGGCGACCCGGACCTGCTCGCCACCGTGCGGGTCGCCGGCGCCGGGGAGCGCACCGCGGCGGCGCAGCGGCTGCGCCGGGCGATCGGCATCCGGCGCACCGACCGGCGGCCGTTCGCCGACCGGGACGTGCCCGAGGCCGCCCTCGACGGGCTCCGCCGGGCGGCCGCGACCGCCGGCGCCGACCTGCACGTGGTCCGCCCGCGGGACCTGGTCGACGTCGTGGTGGCCGCCGGCCACGCGGCCGACGTGGAGCGGGCCGACCCGGCGTACCGCGCGGAGCTCGCGGACTGGGTGCGCGACGACGCCGAGGACGGGGTGCCGCCGGCGACCGCCGCGGAGGGCGGGCCGCGGCCGGTGCCGGTCCGCGACTTCACCGGCACACCGGGTGCCCTTCCCAGCGTGTACGACGGCGGCGACGTCGCCGACCGGCACGCCCGCTACGCGGTGCTGGTCACCGGCGGCGACCTGGCCCGCGACTGGATCGCGGCGGGCGAGGCGCTGTCGGCGGTGCTGCTCACCGCCGCCGCCGACGGCCTGGCCGCCTCGCCGATGAGCGACGTCGTCGAGGTCCTGCCGGCCCGCACGATGCTGCGCCGGATGCTCGGTGACGTCGGCCACCCGGCGATGGCGGTGCGCATCGGCGTGCCCGGCAGGATCCAGCCCGCCCCCGCGGCCCCGCGCCGCCCGTCGGGCACGGCGGTCGACCTGGCCGGGTGAGCATCGCCACACTTGCCACCCGTACATCGGGTGAACACGGGACGACCAGTGGAAACTCGTCGGCGCTATCGTCAAGGACGGCCGACCCGAGTAGCGAGACGCAACGTTGCACGCCCCGGTTCCGTCTTCAGCATGAGATCGACGGTTGGAAGGGCGTGCGGTGGCGAAGAAGAAACGCAAGGACCCGCTGTGGGCGAAGCTGCTCCTCGTGCTGGGCGCATTGCTGCTCGTCGCCAGCGGCGGCGGGCTGATCGGCGGCAAGCTGCTGCTGGACCACTACAGCGACCAGATCACCCATGAGGGCGGTCTCGGCCAGGCGGCCGCCGCGGGCAACACCATCGACGGCCCGATCAACCTGCTGCTCGTCGGCGTCGACGAGCGCGCCGGCAACGCCGAGATGGGCGCCCGCGCCGACTCGATCATCATCGCGCACATCCCGGCCAGCCACGACGCCGTCTACCTGACCTCGATCCCCCGGGACACCCGGGTCAGGATCCCGGCGTTTCCGAAGACGAAGTACACCGGCGGCACCGGCAAGATCAACGCCGCGTTCCAGGCCGGCTCGGAGAACGGCGGCGGCCGCGACGGCGGTCTGGAGCTGCTCGCCGAGACCGTCAAGGAGCTGACCGGCGGCCTGCGGTTCAACGGCGCCGCGATCGTCAACTTCGACGGGTTCAAGGGCCTGGTCGACGCGATGGGCGGCGTGCACATGTGCGTCGACGAGCGGGTCACCTCCATCCACACCGGCTGGAACACCAAGACCGGCAAGGAGGGCGTGCCCTACAACTTCGTCAACGACCTCCCCACCACCCTCAAGCCCAACATGCGCCCCCAGATCTACGAGGTCGGCTGCTATGACATGGCGGCCTGGGAGGCCCTGGACTACGTCCGGCAGCGCGACAAGCTCGCCAACAACGACGGCGACTACGGCCGGCAGCGCCACCAGCAGCAGTTCATCAAGGCGATGCTGAAGAAGGCCACCAGCTCCGGCGTGATCCTCAACCCGATCAGGGCCGCCGAGATGCTGAACCGGATGGGCGACGCGGTCTCGTTCTACAACAACAAGATCGAGCTCACCGACTGGATCTTCACCCTCAAGGGCATCAAACCCGACCAGATGGTGACGTTGAGGGTCAACAACGGCGACTACCACTCCGAGACGATCGGCGGGCAGTCGTACGAGATCCTCGACGACACCGCGAAGGCGCTCCTCGCCGCGATCGTCCGGGACGAGGTCGGCCCGTTCCTCGCCGGCCACCCCGAAATGATCAACAACAACGCCGACCAGCCGGCCGTGACACCCGGCGCGACGCCGTCGAAGTCGCCGTCTGGGAAGCCTTCCACCCGTTAGGCACCGACAATGGGGTGGTGGGTGCCGAGACGCTGCTGCTGTTCGCCCTCGCCGCGGTAGCCGTCGTCGTCGCGGTGCGCTGGTTCGCGGGGCGCACCGGGCTGCCCGCCGCCGCGATCCTGCCGGTCCTCGGCATCGTGTACGGGTTGCTGCCCGCCCCGGACATCACCCTCGAGCCGGAGATCCTGCTGACGTTCGTGCTGCCGCCGCTGCTGTACAGCACGGCGCTCGACGCGTCGCTGATGGCGATCCGGCGCAACGTGCGGATCGTCGTCAGCCTGTCGGTCATCCTGGTGCTCATCACCGCGCTCGTCATCGGCGCCGGCTTCCACCACCTCGTCGCGGGCGCGTCGCTCGCCGCGGGGATCGCGGTCGGCGCCGCCGTCGCCCCGCCCGACCCGGTCGCCGCCCTCGCCGTCGGGCGCAGGGTCGGCCTGCCGCAGCGGCTCGTCACGATCATCCAGGGCGAGGGCCTGCTCAACGACGCCACCGCCCTGACGATCCTGAGCTTCGCGTCCGCGGCGATCCTCGGCGACAAGTTCTCCGCGACCGCGGCCGTCGTCCGGTTCGTCGTCGCGGCCGTCGGCGGTGCCGCCGTCGGCGCGGTCGTCGCCGTGGGCGTCGGGATGCTGCGACCCCTCAACCGGGACCCGCTCACGGCCAACGCGATCTCCCTCGCCACCCCGTTCGCCGCGTACCTGCTCGGCGAGCACCTGCACGTCTCCGGCGTCCTCGCCGTCGTCGTCGCCGGTCTCGTCGTCGGCCACCACGCGCCCCGCGCCGCGTCGGGCGCCAGCCGCCTGCAGACCAGCGCCGTCTGGCGGCTCGTCGACTTCCTGCTCGAGGGCTTCGTGTTCCTGTACATCGGCCAGCAACTGCCGGACGTGCTCCAGGGGCTGCGCCGGTACGAGACCTCCACCATCGTCACGGCGGTCCTCGTGTCGGTCGGGTCGGTGCTGCTCATCCGGCCCGTGTGGCTCCTGCTCACCCAGTCGCTGCCCAGGTCGCTGCACTCCCGCCTCGGCACCGGGCAGCACGCCGGCAAGCTCACCGGCCGGGAGGTCACCGCGCTGAGCTGGGCCGGCACCCGCGGCGTCATCAGCCTCGCGGCCGTGTTCACCCTGCCCATCGTCACCCCCGACCGCGACCTGCTGCTGTTCTGCACCCTCACCGTCGTCCTCGTGACGCTCGTCGGGCAGGGCCTCACGTTCGGCCCCCTCGTGCGCCGCCTCGGCCTGCGCGCCGACGCCGTCGACGAGGCCCGCCTGCGCAACGAGGCGCGCTCCGCGTCGGTCCGCGCCGCCCTCGAACGCCTCGACGACCTCGCCGTCGTCATCGGCGAGAAGCCCGGCCGGCGATCCGCGGAGGACGCCGCCGCCGAGATGGAGGCGATCCAGGTCATGCGCGGCCTGCTCAACCAGCGCCTCGCCCGCTACCAGGGCCGCATCGACCTGCTGCAGAACGCCGAGTCGCCCGAGATGCCGGTGTCGCCACGGTACGAGGCGGCGCTGCGGGTCCGGCGCGCCGCGATGGACGCCCAGCGGGAGGAGCTGCTGCGCTGGCGGGACGCCGGCACCCTGCCCGACGAGGGCCTGCGGGTCCTGGAGCGGGAGCTCGACCACGAGGAGCGGCTCCTGCCCGAACGGCCGTCCCGATGACGTAGCGTCGCAGCATGGAGCGCAGGCGGGTGCTGGTGTCGGGACGGGTCCAGGGCGTCTGCTACCGCGACACGTGCCGGCGGGTCGCCGTCGGCGCCGGCGTCGGCGGCTGGGTCCGCAACCTCGACGACGGCCGCGTCGAGGCGGTCTTCGAGGGCCCCCTGGAGGCGGTCGAGCGGCTGGTCGCGTGGACCCGTCAGGGTCCCGCGGAGGCGTCCGTCTCCCGCGTCGAGGTCCACGCGGAGTCTCCGGAGGGCCTGGCGGTCTTCGCCATCCGCTGACCGCCGGCGTTGCGCCCCGGCGCAGGGTTCCGGGATAGTCGGCGGATGGGTGACGGGGACCGCCTGACGACGCTGCTCGACGAACAGGCCGCCTTCTACCAGGCGGTCGCGTCGGAGTACGACGACCACGCGCTGCACTTCGCCGGCGGCGACGAGCTGGCAGAGCGCCTTGAGAGGGCCATCGACGACTTCCGGCCGACCGGCCGGGTCCTGGAGCTCGCCTGCGGCCCGGCCACCTGGACCCGGCAGCTGCTGCGGCACGCCACCGACCTCACCGCCGTCGACGCGTCCGCCGAGATGCTCCGCATCGCCGCGGCGCGCGTGGGCGCGGCGCCCGTGCGCTTCGAGCGGGCCGACCTGTTCAGCTGGCGGCCGGACCGCCGCTACGACGTGGTGTTCTTCGGCTTCTGGCTGTCCCACGTCCCGGCGGAGCGCTTCGCGTCGTTCTGGTCCATGGTGGCCGAGTGCCTCGAACCGGACGGGCGGGTGCTCTTCGTCGACGACGCCTACCGCACGGAGGAGGAGCTCATCGAGGGCGCGGACTCCCCGGTGATCCAGCGCCGGCTCACCGACGGGACGCCCTACCGGATCCTCAAGATCCCGCACCGGCCCGCCGACCTCGAGCGGCGGCTCGGGGAGCTCGGCTGGGCCGTCACGGTCCAGGAGGCCGGCCCGTTCTACTGGGGCAGCGGCGGCCGCCGCTAGCCGGCCCGTCCCACCGGGGCGGCTGGCGCGACCGGGGCGGCCGCGGGCGGTGCCGTGCGGCGGCGGGAGACGGACCAGGCCCGCAGCGCCACGATCGGGACGACGAGCGCCGGCGTGACGACGTACAGGAACATGCCGCCGCTGCCCCCGCGGGCGACCGCGACGGTGTAGCCCTCGGCGTCGAGGCGCTGGGCGACGCCGTCCAGGAGGTCGGCCGAGACGCCGACGGCGAGACCGATCCAGGCGGGTGCGACCGCGGCGGCGAAGGTGGCCACGCCGCGGTACCACGCGGCCACGACACCGAGACGATGGCAGGCACCGCGGGACTGCTGCGGGCGGGCACCCGGCACACCGCCTGGACGCAGCACTGCCTGTGCGGCAACCGCGTCCCGAAACAGCTCCGCGACCGCCGCCACACCTGCCACACGTGCGGGCTGCACGGTGACCGGGGACCTCGTCGCCGCGCTCGTCGGCGCCCACATCACCCTCACCGACCCGAACCAGCCCGGCACCGCCCGCATCGACTGGACCGCCACCCGAAGCACCCTCGACCGGTACGGCGTCGAGGCGATCAACCAAGGGCTGCAAGGAGCCCTGACCGAGTCAACCGGAACCCACCGCCCCGACCAGCACCACACCAGTGCCCGGTCCCGGCGGCCGCAGCGCAGCACCCACCAGTCCGGCCGTACCGGCCAGACGGGAGGATGCCGGCGTGCTCGGCGAACTACCGGTACGAGCCACAGCACCAACCAGTGGCCGGCGCCCTCGACAACCCCGGATGAGACCCACCCCGCACCAGCGGACCGGACCACGCCGGAACGACGAGCCGCACACCCCGGACTGCTTGACAAACCCGGCACCAAGCCGGACTTGTCGAACAGACCTTAGGCGGCTTCCTGCAGGGCGACGCGGCCGGCGCGGGTCTTCTTCGCGCGGTACATGGCGGCGTCGGCGCGGGCGACGAGGGCGTCGGCGTCGGCCGTGCCGGGGCGGGCCCAGCTGACACCGATGCTGGCCCGCGGCAGGATCCGCACGCCGTCGAACCGGAGCGCGGCGCTGTCGGCGGCGACGGCGGTGGCGAGGGCCTCGGCGATCCGGCGGGCCTGCGGCCGGCCGGCGACGTCGCGGCAGACGACCACGAACTCGTCGCCGCCGAAGCGGCCGACCACGTCGCCGTCGCGGACCGCGCCGCGCAGCAGGTCGCCGACGTGGGTGAGGAGGCGGTCGCCGGCGGCGTGCCCGTGCCGGTCGTTGACCTGCTTGAACTCGTTGAGGTCGACGAAGACGACGGCGACACCGCGGCCGCCGGTCGGCAGGGCCAGGGCCTCCTCGAGGGCGGTGAGGGTCGCGGCGCGGCTGCGGCAGCCGGTGAGGGCGTCGTACGTCGCCTGCCGGTGCAGTTCCTCGCGCATCCGGACCGCGTCGGTGACGTCGGTGAGGCAGATGATGGCGCCGGTCACCCGGCCGTCGTCGCCGGCGAGGGCGCGGACCTTCGCGTCGACGCGGCGCAGGCCGGTGTCCGGGTGGCGGAAGCCGTACTCGAGGTCGGCGTCGGTGCCGTCGCGCAGGACCGCGTCGAGGGCGGCGGAGACCTTGGGCAGGTCGCCGGGGGCGACGCCGGCGGCGAGGCGGGCGCCGTCGAGCACGTCGCCTTCCGCGGTGCCGACGGTGCGGGCGACCCGCGCGTTCTGATACACGATGACCCGGTCGGCGTCGATCTGCAGGATGCTCATCGGCAGCGCCTCGGTGAGCCGGCGCAGCCGCAGCTCGCTGGCCCGCAGCGCCTCCTCGGCGGCCATCTCGTCGCTGATGTCGAGCATCTCGCCGACCACGTGCGGGTCCCCGGGCGTGCCGAGGAAGCTGTGGTTGGTGATCTCGAACCAGACGGCGCGGCCGTCGCGGTGCAGGTGCCGCAGCCGGACCCGGCGGGCGCCGCCGTCCGGGACGGTGAGCAGGTCCATCCAGCTGGCGATGGCCCGCTGGTGGTCGTCGGGGTGGACGAGGTCGATGGCGCGGCGGCCGGCGAGCTCCTCCGCGGTCCAGCCGAGCAGCCGCGCGATGCCCGGGTCGGCGGCGGTGATGACCGCCGTCTGATCCTTGCGCACGGTGACCATCCGCGGCCGCACCGGGTCGGCGCCGAGCGCGCCGAGCGGCCCTTCCAGTCCCGTGATGCAGCAGGTGTACAGGCCGAAGCGGTGCGTCGTGTCGACCAGGAGCATGCGGGCGACGACGCCGGGCGCGGCCCTCGGGCGGACCAGGCACTCGGCGGCGCCCTCCGTCACCGCCCGGTGCCACGCGTCGACGACCGCCGGGTGGTCTTCGCCGACGATGAGGCCGAGCGCGGACGACGGACCCTCGAGCGGGCGCAGGCCGCTGCGGCGCAGCTCGTCCGGCAGCGGCGCGAACAGCCCCTGGACCGTGACGGCGCTGACGAACGCGTCGGGGTGCTCCGCCAGTACAGTGGCGAACACCGCGTCGCGGGCGGCGGCGTCCATCGTCGGTCCCGGCATGCCCGCGTCATCGGCCGGGCGGTCACCCGCTGAAGGGCTTGTGACGCCGCCGATGCTCAAACGCTCTCGTAGGCGTCCCGGGCGGCCATGATGTGCTCGATGTTGGTCTCGGCCCAGGCTTTCAGGGCGCCGAGGACCGGGGCCAGGGACTGGCCGAGCGGGGTCAGCTCGTAGTCGACGCGGACCGGGACCGCGGCGGTGACGGTGCGCTTGACGAGGCCGTCGCGCTCCAGGGTGCGCAGCGTCTGGGTCAGCATCTTCTGGCTGGCGCCGGCGATGCGGCGCCGCAGCTCGCTGTGTCGGCGCGGGCCGTCGGCGAGCGCGTTGACCAGCAGGCCGGCCCACTTGTCGGCGATCGTCTCGAACACCTCGCGGGTCGGGCAGGCGGCCATGTAGGCGTCGTAGAGAACCTTCGCCTCGAGGCGCTGCTGCTCCGCGGTCTTCGTCATGACGGTCCCTTCGCGTCCCTAGGGCACTTTCAGGTGCCTGGTTTCCAACAGTACCTGCCTCGATTCAGGCTGGTCCCTGTCAGAGCGACACCAGAGGGGGATCGTCATGCGAGTTGTTGAGGTGCAGCGGTACGGCGGGATCGACGCGCTGCGGGTCGTGGAGCGGACTTCGCCGGCCCCTGACGCCGCCGCCGGGCGGGTGCGGGTGCGGGTCGAGGCGGCCGCGGTCAACCCGGTCGACGTGGCGACGCGGGCCGGCTGGCTGGCGGCGCTGCTGCCGGACCTGACCGGGCCGTTCGTCCTGGGCTGGGACTTCGCCGGGGTCACCGACGACGGGCAGCGGGTCGCCGGGTTCGTGCCGTGGTTCGAGCAGGGCGGCACCGTCGGCGCCCAGGCCTCGGTGCTGTTCGCGGACCCGGCGTGGTTCGCACCGGTGCCCGCCGGCACGGATCTCGTCACGGCGGCGACGCTGCCGCTGAACGCGGTCACGGCGGCGCAGGCGCTGCGCATCGCCGGGCTCGGTGCCGGCCAGTCACTGCTCGTCACGGGGGCGAGCGGCGGCGTCGGCGGGTTCGCGGTGCAGCTGGCGGCGGCCGCGGGCGTCGCGGTGACGGCGGTCGCGTCCACGGGCGACGAGCCGTTCGTCGCGGGGCTCGGCGCGAAGACGGTGCTGTCGCGCACGGATCCTCTGCCGCCGAAGGCGTTCGACGCGGTGCTGGACGCGGCGTCGGTGCCGGGGGCGATCGGCGCGGTCCGCGACGGGGGCGTGCACGTGGCCGTCACCGATCCGTCCGCCCCGGCTGCCGAGCGCGGCGTGCGGGTCGGCACGGTGCACGTGACCCCGGACCGGGCGCTGCTCGCCGAGCTGCTCGGCGCGGGCCTGGTCACCCGGGTCGCCGGCACCCTGCCCCTCGGCGAGGCGGCGGAGGCGCACCGGCGGCTGGAGGCCGGCGGCCTGCGCGGCAAGTTGGTGCTGACCACCTCCTGACGGCGGTGGTCCAGGCGGTCAGCCGGTGCTGGCCGCCTCCTGACGGCGGCGGTCCAGGCGGTCAGCCGGTGCTGGCCGCCTCCTGGCGGCGGCGGTCCAGGCGGTCAGCTGGTGCTGGCCGCTCGACCTGACGAGGTCCGGCGCGGGCCGGCCGTAGAGGTACCCCTGGACGAAGCGGTAGCCCAGCCGGTACAGCTCCTCGGCCTGCGCCGCGGTCTCGACCCCCTCGGCGATCGCGGTCAGCTGGAGATGGTTGCTCACGTCGATGAGGGCCCGCGCGATCACGGCCTGCCGCCCCGGCGTACCGACGTGATCCACGAACGACTTGTCCACCTTCAGGATGTCGACCGGCGCCGTCTGCAGCAGGCCGAGCGACGAGTGCCCGGTGCCGAAGTCGTCGAGGGCGATCCGCACGCCGAGCGCGCGCACCGCACGCAGCGTGTCCAGGGCGGTGTCGCTGTCGAAGACCGCGGTCTCGGTCACCTCGACGACCAGGTGCCGCGGCGGCAGGCCGGTGTCGGCGAGCACGGCGGCGACCGACTCGGCGAAGCCGGGCTCCGACAGCTGCCGCGCCGAGACGTTGACGCTCACCCGCTGCGGCGCGTCGGCGCCGAGGGTGGCCCGCCAGTGCGCCATCCGGGCGCACGACTCGCGCAGGATCCAGGCGCCGAGCTCGACGATCAGGCCGTTGTGCTCGGCGACCGGCACGAAGTCCGCCGGGCTGACGAGCCCGCGCAGCGGGTGCCGCCAGCGCACCAGCGCCTCCACCGCGACGGTCTCCCCGGACGGGAGGGCGACGATCGGCTGGTACGCCATGAAGAACTGCGACTCGTCGAGGGCGGTGCGCAGCTCGGCGCCGAGCTCGGCGTGCTCGGACGCCTGCCGGTCGAGGGCGGTGTCGTAGCGCAGCACCCGCCCGCCGGTCTTCTTCGCCGCGTACATGGCGACGTCGGCGCGGCGCAGCGGCTCGAACTCCTCGCCGGTGCCCAGGCAGTCCGCGACGCCGACGCTGGCGCGCACCAGCAGCCGGTGCGAACCCACCTGGAACGGCCGCTCCAGGGCCTCGGCGTAGGCGGCCACGTCGCCGCCGGGCAGCAGCAGCGCGAACTCGTCGCCGCCGAGCCTGGCCACGGTGTCGCCCGGGCGGGCCACCGACCGCAGCCGCTCGGCGACGGCGATGAGGAGCCGGTCGCCGACGCCGTGGCCGAGCCGGTCGTTGATGCCCTTGAAGTCGTCGAGGTCGATCAGCGCGACCGTCGCGGGGGTGTCGAGCGCCGCCCGGATGCGCGCCTCCAGCTCCCGCCGGTTGGCCAGGCCGGTCAGGTCGTCGAGCATGGCGAGCCGGTGCACCTGCCGGACCAGCCCCGCCATGCGTACGCCCACCAGCAGGAACAACACGACGGCGCAGGCACCGACCGGCAGCCAGTCGATGTCGTGCGGCCGGGTGACGCCCTGCACCAGGAGCACGCCCGGGGCCAGCAGCGACGAGCTGGCCAGGGTCAGCAGGCGCACCCACCCGACCGTCGCCCGCGCCTCCCGTGCCTTCGCCCGGGGCGCTCTCGACGACGGGTGCAGCCCCGCGGCCGCCCACAGCACGTAGGACAGCATCCAGCCGGCGTCGAACAGCCCGCCGCCATAGGAGGTGTACGACGTGACGATCGAGTACATGACGTCGGCGCAGTTCAGCAGGGCGAGCGAGGTGGCGAGCAGGCCGATCCCGGCGTCGCGCACGGCGCCGGAGACGAACAGCCTGGCGAGCATGGCCAGCAGCAGCGCGTCGAACGCCGGGTACGCGAGCGCCACCACCCGCGTGCCGATCGCGGAGCCGTCGTGCGCGATCGGCTGCATGAGGAACGTCCACAGCACCAGCCCGGCGCCGGTCGCCACGATCGAGGCGTCCAGGACCGCCGCGCGGCTCCGGCCGGCCCGCTGCCGGACCAGCACGAACACGCCGGAGGCGAGCAGCGGGTACGCGGCCAGGTAGAGCGCGTCCGCCACCGACGGGAACGGGTCCTGGTGCAGCACGTGCGCGTAGTACGTGTAGACGGCGTCGCCGCTCGACCACAGCAGCATGCCGGCCGCGAACAGCCACCACGCGGGCCGTTCCTTCGCGGCCTGCCTCGGGGCCACGGCGAGCAGTACCGTCGCGGCGGAGGCGCCGAGCCCGTCGTAGACCAGACCGGCGGCGAGCGACCCGATGGGGAGCAGGAAGTAGCCGACGGTCGCCAGCACGCCGGCGACCGTCCACCACATCCACAGCTTCCCCCGCACCTGTGCTATTTCGGCGGGGTTGCCGCCTGGTTGAGGGTGCTTCAGCTCACGGTGTCGAGCTGCGCCCGCAGCTGTGACTTGGGCCGCGCCCCGACCACCTGCGACACCAGCTCCCCGCCGCGGAACAGGCTGAGCGTCGGCATCGACAGCACCCCGTACGCCCGCACCGTCTCAGGGTTCGCATCCGAATCGATCTTCACGATCCTCGCCCGGCCCTCGTACTCCTTGGCCAGCTCCTCCAGCACCGGCGACAACCGGTGGCACGGCGGGCACCATTCCGCCCAGAAGTCCACCAGCACCGGCAGCTCGCTGCCGAGCACCTCCGCGGCGAACGTGGCGTCCGTGACATCCTGCATGACTCAGCCCAGCTCCTTCACGATCGTGGCCCGGATCCGCCGCAGCCGCACGATGTAGTCGTCGATCTCGGCGAGCCGGCGGGTGAGCACCTCGACCGACCCGGGGCACTCCGCACCCGAGCTGTGCCCCTCGCGGATGCACTCCACGAACGGCCGGGTGTCCTCCAGGTTGAACCCGATCTCCAGCAGGGCGCGGATCTCCCGCACCAGCCGCAGGTCCTCCTCGTCGTACTCCCGGTACCCGTTCGACGTCCGCTTGGCGCTGAGCAACCCCTGCTGCTCGTAGTACCGCAGCGCCCGCGCACTCGTCCCGGCCTGCTCCGCCAGCTCACCGATCCGCATGCCGCCAACCGTAAACCTTGCCACCAGCGTCAACGCCAGCCTGTAATTCCCCCCACCGCTGTCGCGGCGGGTCCCTGCGGGGATTCTCACCCGCACCCCAATGCGCCGCTCCGCGACGCACAGGCGCGCGTGCCGCGCTGCCTGGGACTGCGCGTGCGCAGCATCCGGTGGCCGGCCATCGCCCCACCCGCCGCTCACCACCGACGCCATGCCCGGTGATCGAAGTCGCGCGGTGGCCGTCCGGACGACCACAACCGTCCTTGGATCACGAGCCGCGTGAGCCGGGGACGGAAGGGCTCCCGAGACGTAAGTGCAGGTCCGCATCTCGGCGCGGGAAGCCACGGTGCCACCTGACAAGGCGTCGGTCGTGTTCGTCGTTCGGCGCCCCCGCCCGTGATCGAAGTCCCGTGGTGGCCGTCCGGACGACCACAACCGTCCTTGGATCACGAGCCGCGTCAGCCGAGGACGGAAGGTCTCCCAGGGCGTGGGTGCAGGTCCGCATCTCGGCGCGGAAGCCGTGGTAACGCCACCGGACATAACGTCGGTCGTGCTCGCCGCCCGGCGCACCCGCCCGTGATCGAAGTCGCGCGGTGGCCGTCCGGACAGCCACAACCGTCCTTGGATCACGAGCAGCGTCGGCCGGGGGACGGAAGGGCCCCGAGGCGTGGGTGCAGGTCCGCATCTCGGCGCGGGAGGCCACGGCAACGGCACCGGACATAGCGTCGGTCGTGCTCGCCGCCCAGCGGCGCCGCCCGTGATCGAAGTCGCGCGGCGGCCGTCCGGACGACCACAACCGTCCTTGGATCACGAGCGGCGTCAGCCGGGAACGGAAGGTTCCCCGAGGCGTGGATGCAGGTCCGCATCTCGGCATGGGAGGCCACGGCAACGCCACCGGGCACAGCGTCGGTCGTGTTCGTCGTTCGGCGGCGCCGTCCGTGATCGAAGTCGCGTGGTGGTCGTCCGGATGGCCACGACTGTCCTTGGATCACGAGCGGGGTCAGCGGGCGGGCTTGGGTCTCAACGGGGGAAGGTGCGGATCAGGGGTCTGGGGCTGGCGGTGAGGCGGGCGAGGTAGCTGCGTTCGACCGAGGCGACGAACCACGCAGGGTCGCGGTGGATCTGCTGGGGCGAGAAGTGCAGGACCACGGCTCCCGCCTCGGTGAGCCGGGCATGGCGGCGGAGGGTGCGTTCCCAGCCCTCCGGGGACAGGTGGTATGAGCGGGAGTCGACCTCCAGGGCGAGACCGACGTCGGGGATCCAGCCGTCCGGTGAGGGAAGTGCCGTGCCGTCGAGGGTCTTCAGAACGGGGTTCCACAGCATGGCCGGCAGCATCGTGGACCTGGCGAGGAGTGCCCGGGCGTCGCCCTCGGCGACCGACCTGACGCCGGTGAGCACCTCGGCCACGGCTCGACGCAAGAAGGCGGTGCCGGCCTTGGGTGCGGCTGCCAGTTCCCGGGCCAGGTCCTCGACGGTGCAGTGGGCGGACTGCACCGCCTCGGCGACCATCGCCCGCACCCGGCCCGGGTCGGTGCACAGCCTGGACGCCTCGACCACGCAGCGCTCAGGGGAGATGACCCGCAGCGGCCCGTAGCGCCGGCTGAAGGGATCCGGGCGGGTCGTACGGTGGACGCGGACGAAACCGGTCGACGGGACCCGGCTGTTGCAGGGGACGACGATTCGGACACAGCGCTCGCGGGGTGCGGTGTGGAAGCCGTGCACGACGAGCGCCGAGGCGACGGTCAGGCAGGCGGAGGGGCCGCCGTAGAGCAGGGCGGCGATCGCCTGCTGGTGAGGGCTGAGCTCGCCGCTGAACGTCGCGTAGACGCCGGGTAGCCGGGCCGTCCATCGGCCGGTGTGCAGGCGCCAGCGCAGCTGTGACCTGGTCACGCCGGCGGCGGTGAGTTGTGAACGGGCGATGAGGCCGTGCTGAGTGTCCCCCATGAGGCCCGACGGTGCCGCAACGCCGCGCGGAGCGGCAAGGGGCTGACCAGAGCTGTGGATACGCGGGAGAACGACCACGAGCGTCCACCCATGATCCAATCCCCCGCAGCACAGCCTCAGCCGGCCAGGTGGCCCCAGTGGGGTTCCAGGTCGTGCCAGGTGCCCTGGGCGGCGGCGGTGCCGTCGAGGAGGACGACGACGCGGTCGGCCTGGGTGAGGGCGGCGCGCTTGGAGGTGGAGCCGATCACGGTGACGCCGTGGGCGCGGAGGGCGCGCCAGAGGGCGAGCTCCGTCGTGACGTCGAGGGCGGAGGACACGTCGTCGGCGATGAGGAGCTCGGTGCGGGGGGCCAGGGCGCGGGCGAGGGCGAGGCGCTGGAGCTGGCCGCCGGACAGGCGGGTGCCCTTGTGGCCGATGAGCAGGCCCAGGCCGGCGCCGGCCGCGGCGAGGTCGTGGGTGAGCTGCGCGGTGGAGACCGCGTCGTCGGGGTCGACCTCGTGGCCGAGGCTGATGTTGTCGGCGACGGTGCCGGACAGCACGCGCGGGAGCTGGGCGACGTAGCCGATCTGGTTGGGGCGCAGGAACATCTCGGGTTCGGTGACGGGCTCACCGTTCCAGCGCAGGGCGCCGGTGTGGTGGACGATGCCGGCCAGGGCGCGCAGGAGCGAGGACTTGCCGGAGCCGACGGGGCCGACGACGAGGACGAGCTCGCCGCGGGAGACGGTGAGGTCGAGGTCGCGCACGGCGACGGTGCCGTCCTCGTGGACGGCGGTGAAGCCGTCGAGGTCGAGGCGGCGCAGCGGGCGGCGCGGCGGCGCGACCGGGGCAGGTGCGGTGCCCAGCGAGAGGTCGACGCCGGGTACCTGCGCCGCGTACTCCGCCTCGCCGGTCATCGCGACGGTGCGGCGGGTCCAGACGCGGGCGGAGGGCAGTTGCGAGACCAGCGACGCGGTCGTCCACGCGAACCAGCGGGCCGAGCCCAGGGTGGACACGGCGACGAGGGTGGCGCCCGGCGTGAGGTGGCCGGTGAGCAGCAGCGCCCAGGCCCCGATCGGCAGCAGGCCGCTGGCGATGGCCGGGGTGGAGCGGGCCCAGACCTGCATCGAGATCTCCCAGCGCTGCCGGGCGCTGCGGATCTCGTCGAGCTTGGCGAGGTGGTCCAGGACGGGGCTGGTGGCGCCGGCGAGCTTCACCGTGCGGGCGGCGGACAGCGACGAGACGAGCGCGGTGGCGAACGCGGCGCGCGCTGCCACCGTGAAGGTCGCCGAGCGTTTCAGCACGGGGCCGAAGAGGGTGGCGGTGAGGCCCGAGACGACGATCGTGGCGGCCATGAACGCGGCCGGCACCAGGGAGCCCGAGACCAGGGTCATCGAGACCAGGACGAAGGCGCAGATCCACTGGTCGATGAGGTTGTCGGCGAGCACGACGACGCGTTCGGTGTCGCCGCCCTGCGCGACGACCTCGGCGGGCGTGTGGCTGCTGACGCGGCGCGGGCCGGTCTGGCCGTGCACGAGGCGCAGGCTGATCCGCAGCAGCTGCCTGACCCACCACTCGGGGAACCACTTGCCGGTGTAGTACGGCAGCGGCAACGGCAGCAGGAGGCCGGCGACGATCCCGACGGCCGGCCACAGCAGGTCGCCGGTGCCGTCGACGAGGTCGGCCCACAGCCACGGCAGCACCGAGCCGTCGAGGCCGAGGAACACCATGATGGAGAACATGGCGACGGAGACCAGGCCGAACCGGGCGTCGTTGGTGGCGAGCCTGTAGATGTTCCACAGCGTGCGGGCGCGCGGCAGCTTCGGCAGCGGCGGCGGGTCCGTTTTGTCCGTGACGGCGAAGACCAGCGAGCCTTCCAACGGCGGCGGCGCATCGAGCACCGCGACGGACGAGGAAGACGCGGGCACGGTGACACGGACCTCAGAAGACGCCAGCAGCGAGGCGAACCGGGTCGAGGACGACATGGGGCCGGCCTCCACGACGGCACCGTCGGCGAGGACCACGACCTCGTCGCAGCGGCGCACGGAGGACAGCCGGTGCGCGACGATGATGCCGATGCGCCCGACGAGCAGCCGGTCGGTGGCCCGCTGGACCTGTGCCTCGGTGACCGGGTCGAGCCGCGCGGTGGCCTCGTCGAGGATGACGACCTGCGGGTCGCGCACGACGATGCGGGCGAACGCGACGAGCTGCTCCTGCCCGGCGGACAGCGCGTGGCCGCCCTCGCCGAGCTTGGTGTCGATCCCGTCCGGCAGCTCGGCGACCCAGGAGGTGAGGCCGAGCTCCTCCAGCGCGTCGGCGGCCCGGGGCAGCAGCGCGGGGTCGAAGAGGGCGATGTTCTCCGCGAGGGTGCCGGCGAGGATCTCGGTGCGCTGCGGCACGACGGCGATCCACCGGCGCAGCGCCTCGATGTCGAGGTCGAGCAGGTCGGTGCCGCCGAGGAAGACGGTGCCGCGGGGCAGTTCGACGGCGCGGGTCAGCACCTTCGCCAGGGTCGACTTGCCCGATCCGGTCCGGCCGATGAGGGCGTACGAACGGCCCCGCGCGAACGTGAGGCTGACGTCGCGCAGCGCGGCCCGCGCCGTGGAGTCCGCCGCGTACCGGAAGGTCAGGTCCCGCACGACGAGGTCGCCGGCCGCGGGCGCGGCGCCCCCGAGCGGCTCCTGCGGCGAGTCGCGCAGCAGCTGCACCCGGCCCCAGGCGCCCAGCGCGTACTGCAGCTCCGGCACCATCCGGCTGGTGTGCTCGACGGTCGCGCCGAAGCCGAGGGCGAGCAGCCACACGGCGGTGAGGCGCGCGCCGTCGATGTGGCCGGCGGTCAGGGCCCACAGCCCGGCGACGACGATGACCGCGATGCCGGCCCGGACGGTCCCGGCGGCGACGGCCGTGACCGCGCCGGAGCGGTTCCAGACCTGGCGGCCGCGCTCGAGCACGACGCTGGCGCGCCGGGCGTACAGGCGCAGGACGTAGGGACGGGCGAGGCTGGTGCGCACGTCGTCCTGGCCGTGGATGGACTCCTCCATCACGGCGGCGAGGTCGGACCAGGCCTCCTCCTCGCCCATGCGGGCGGTGCCGATCTTCGACGTCGGCTTGCGCAGCACGGCGGTGAGGCCGGCGACGAGCACGACCATGCCGACGCCGGCGGGCCACCAGACGTACAAGGTGGTGCCGATCGACAGCACGCCGAACGCGATCGACTGGGCGATCCGCACGCCGCTGCCGCGCAGCTCGGAGCCGACCTGGTAGACGTCGCCGTCGATGCGGTCGAGCAGCTCGCCGACCGGCGTGGTCTCCAGGGTCGGCAGGTCCTGGCCGAACGCGACCCGGCACAGCCGCCGGCGCACGTCGGCGGACCAGTCGGCGGTGACCCGAGCCATGATGAGCCCGACGAGGAGATCGGTGGCCACGGCGGCGAAGAGCGCCACCGCGAGGACCACGAACATGGTCCATGATCGATGGATCAGGACCGAGCCGGCGACGCCGGCGGCAAGGGCCTGACCGGCGGCGCCGAGGACGACCAGGAACACCACGAAACCGGTGCGGCGCGGCGACGTGGCCCAGAGGTCACGGAGCAGGCGCATGGTGGATCCCCCCGGATCGTTGTGGCGGCCTCTCAGCCTGCGCCGCGACGCGGGGCATTTTCAAACCATTTACAGGAGATCAACCGCCGTCTCGATCGACAGGGCGTGACCTCTGGCGACCGCCGCGGCACGCTCCGCGACCGGCAGGGCGGCCTCGGCGTCCGCCGTGAGCGTGGCGACGTGTGGGCGGGTGCGGTCGGGGCCGCCCCGGGTCTTCCGGGCCGCCGTGAGCAGCGTCACTGCCGTGGCCGGGTCACCGCCGAGCAGCAGGACCTCCGCCGCATCCTCGAGCACGGCTCCGGCGACGGGCCCGTCGAACGCGTCGCGGGCGTGTTCAAGAGCCACCGCGGCCATGGTACGGGCGGCCGCCGTCGCACCTTCCCGGGCGCGCACCACCGCCAGTCCGCCGTGGACTGCCGCGAGCAGCTGCGGCGAGGCGCGGTCGGCGCCGAGCACCTCGGCCGCGCGGCCGAACCGCTGCCGGGCGTCGGCGAGCCGGCCGGCCCGCAGCGCCCGGTCGGCTTGCACGTATTCGACGTAGGCGATCCCGTCGGGCAGCCCGACCTTGAGCGCCGTGTGCCGCGCCTGGTCCAGCATCGCCTCCGCCTCCTCCGTGCGGCCGAGCAGCTCGTACAGCTGGGCGAGCCGCACCTCGGCGGGCGGCCGGTCCTCGGTGGCGCCGAGCACGTCGAACAGGCGCAGCCCTTCCTCGATGTGCCCGGCGGCGGTCGCGTAGTCGCCGCGCCGGGCGTGGATCTCGCCGAGGGACTGCAGCGACGCCGCCATCCCCCACCGCTCCCCGATGGCCCGGAACCCGGCGAGCGCGAGGTCGAAGCGCGCGACCGCGGCGTCGTACGGGATGCCGACGTTCATCTCGGCGTGGCACAGCAGCAGCTGCCCGAGGCTCGACAGCCACGGGTCGGGGTCGTCCAGGAGCGCGCCGATGCGGTCGAGGGTGGCCTCGCTCGACCCCTGGCGGAACAGCATCGCGACGGCCTGGAACAGCCGGAACATCGGGTGGTCGCCCTGGTGGGCGAACGCCTCGTCGAACCACTCGTTCACCTGCGAGGCCTCGCCGACGCCGTCGAACCCGTTGACGGCGGCGACCCCGCACGCCATCGCGCGCGCCCCGGGGTCGCACGGCCCGTCGAGCGCGAGGGCCGCGACGGCCAGGGCGCCGCCCTCGACCCGGTGCCCGCGCATCCACCAGTACCAGCTGAGGACCAGCACGAACCGGACGGCGAGGTCGGCGTCGCCGTCGGCGATCGCGCGGCGCAGCGCGCCGTGCAGGTTGTCGTGCTCGGCGGACAGCACGGCGAGGGACTCGAGCTGCCCGGCGGTGCGCAGCGACGGCTCGAGCCGGTCGGCGAGCGTCAGGAACCAGGTCGCGTGCCGGTGCCGCAGCCGCACGGTCTCGCCCTGCTCGTCGAGGCGCTGCAGGCCGTAGGCGCGGATGGTCTCCAGCATCCCGTACCGCCCGCCGGCCTCCACCAGCAGCGACTTGTCGACCAGCGCGGCGATCAGCTCGACCGGGTCGCCGAGCGCGCCGTCCGGGTCGCAGACGGCCGCGGCCGCCTCCAGGGTCGCCCCGCCGGGGAAGACGGCGAGCCGGCGCAGCATCGCCCGCTCGGGCTCGGTGAGCAGGTCCCAGCTCCAGTCGACGACGGCCCGCAGCGTCTGGTGGCGCGGCAGCGCCGTGCGGCTCCCCCGGGTCAGCAGCCGGAACCGGTCGTCGAGCCGGTCCGCGACCTGCGCCGCGGTCATCGACCGGCAGCGCGCCGCCGCCAGCTCGATCGCGAGGGGCATCCCGTCCAGGGCCCGGCAGATCCGGAGGGCGGATCCGTCCAGCCGGAAGCCCGGCCGTACCGCGGCCGCCCGGTCCGACAGCAGCCGCACCGCCGCCGAGTCCAGCGCGTCCGCGGGCAGCGGCCCGACCGGCAGCAGCACCTCGCCGGTGATGCCGAGCGGCTCCCTGCTGGTGGCGAGCACGCGCAGGTCCGGGCAGTCGCCGAGGAGCCGGTCCGCGAGCGCCGCGGCGGCCTCGACGACGTGCTCACAGTTGTCGAGGATGAGGAGGATCCGCCGGTACGACAGAGCCTCCGCGATCCTTGGCAACGCCACCGTCGCCCGCCGGACGGGCCCGGCCGCCGCCGACGGGTCCCGCATGCCCAGCCCGGTCCACACCGCCTGCACGACGTCCGCGGGGTCCGTGACGTTGGCCAGCTCGACGATCCACACCCCGTCCCGCGGCGCGGCGGCCCGCCCGGCCTCGGTCGCCAGCCGCGTCTTGCCCGCTCCCCCGGGCCCGACCAGCGTCACCAGCCGCGCCGTGGCGAGCGTGTCCCGCAGCGCCCGCAGCTCCTCCGCCCGCCCGACGAAGCTGGTCAGCGGCGCCCGCAGGTTCCCCGCCCCGTTCGCCGCGGACTCCTCCGGCGCGGCCTCCCCAGGCGTCGACGGCGGCCCCGCCGCGTGGTGGCCGGGTGGGGCGCTGCGGAGGATCGCCAGGTAGGTGGAGGTCAGCGCGGCGGACGGGTCGGCGCCCAGCTCCTCGGCGAGGGTCTCGCGGCAGCGGGTGTAGGCGCGCAGCGCGTCGGCGGTGCGGCCCTCGGCGTGCAGGGCGCGCATCAGCAGGTCGACGAGGCGCTCCCGGAGCGGGTGGGCGGCGACGGCGGCCTCCAGGTCGGCCACGACGCGGCGGCCGAGGGACAGCTCGGCGGCGGTCCGGTCCTCCGTCGCGGCCAGGCGCAGCTCGTCGAGCGTGGCCCGCCGGGCGAGCACGAGCGGCGCCTCCCCCGCGTCCTCGAGCGCCGGGCCCCGCCACAGCGCCTCCGCGTCGCGGAACAGGCGCACCGCGGCGGCCGGGTCCTCGGCCAGCAGCGTCCTGGCGTGCTCGACCAGGTCGGCGAACAGGAGGTGGTCGACGTCGCGGGGGTCGACGTCGAGCTGGTAGCCGGACGGGCGGGCGAGCAGCATCCCGTCAGGCAGGATCCGGCGCAGCCGGGACACGAGGGACTGCAGGGCGTTGGTGGCGTCGCCCGGCGGGGTGCCGCCCCAGATGCCGTCGGCGAGGCGGGCGCCGGTGACCGGCCGCCCGGCGTCCAGCGCGAGCAGCGTGACCAGCACCCGCAGCCGCGCACCGCCGATCTCGACGGGCGCGCCGGACGTGGCCCGCACCTCGAGCGGCCCCAGCACCCCGATCCGCACGTCCCCGATTGTGCCCCGCCGCGCGCAGAACGAGGGTTTCCACCCGGCGCCGCGCGTTGTACGGTGCCGAGAGAGCGCTCTCCCAGCTCCACCGCATCGACCGTGACCAATCACACGGTCCGCGTCCACCCGCCCGGACGTCCCCGGCACCGCCCGCCGACCCGCCATCGGCCGCATCGTCGCGCCCATCGGCAGGACTCCGCCGCTGGTGGACACCCCCGCCTGAGGAGATTCCCGCATGAACGACCCGCACGAAGTGCACACACCACCGCCCGCGCCCGCCCCGAAGCGCCGCTTCCGCGGGTGGGTCGCCGCCGGTACCGCCGCCGCCACCGTCGCCCTGGTGGCGGTCACCGCCGTCGCGAACGCCGCGACCACCGCCGGCACGGCGCAGGCCGCGGCGGCGGCCGTGCCCGCGCCACCGGCAGGCTTCACGCTGACCTGGAGCGACGACTTCGGCGCCGCCGCCGGTACCGGCGTCAACACCGCCAACTGGAAGTACGACACCGGGCCGGGCAGCAGCTTCGGCACCGGCGAGATCGAGACGATGACCAGCAGCACCGCCAACGTGTTCCACGACGGCAACGGTCACCTGGCGCTGCGGGCGCTGCACTCGGGGACCGACCCGCGGGCCGGCTGGACGTCGGGCCGGATCGAGACGCAGGCCGCGACGTTCGGCGCCGAGCCCGGCGGCGTCGTGCGGATGGAGTCCTCGCTCCAGCAGCCGGACGTGACGACCGCGAACGGCGCCGGGTACTGGCCCGCGTTCTGGATGCTCGGCTCCACGCTGCGGACCGGGACCAGCTGGCCGACCAGCGGCGAGATCGACATCATGGAGGACATCAACGGGCGCAGCTCGACGTTCGGCACGCTGCACTGCGGGGTCAACCCGGGCGGGCCGTGCAACGAGTCGACCGGCCTCGGCAGCGGCGAGCGGCCGTGCGCCGGCTGCCAGACCGGCTACCACACGTACGCGGTGGAGATCGACCGGTCGAAGTCGCCGGAGGAGATCCGCTGGTACCTGGACGGCGCGCTGTACTTCACCCTGCCGGCGACCCGGGTCGACGCCACGACCTGGGCCAACGCGGTGCACCACCCGTTCTTCATCATCTACGACCTGGCGATCGGCGGCGGCTTCCCCGACGCGTTCGGCGGCGGGCCCAACGCCGCCACGGTCTCCGGCGGGCAGCTGAACATCGACTGGGTCGCGGTCTACAACAAGGGCCCCGGCACCGTGCCGCCGACGAACAACGTCGCGCTGGGCAAGCCGACCACGGCGTCCTCGAACGAGGGCGGGGCGGGCTGCCCGGCCTGCGCCACCGACGGCAACCTGAACACCCGCTGGTCGAGCGCGTTCAGCGACCCGCAGTGGCTGCAGGTGGACCTGGGCCAGACGTACAACATCACCAACGTCGCGCTCAACTGGGAGGCGGCGTACGGCAAGGCGTACAAGATCCAGACCTCCAACGACCAGCTGACGTGGGTCGACGTCGCCGCGACCACGACGGGCGACGGCGGCACCGACGTCTGGAACGTGAGCGGCTCCGGCCGGTACGTGCGCATGTACGGCACACAGCGCGGCACCGCGTACGGCTACTCGCTGTGGGAGATGTCGGTCAACGGCACGCCGGGCACCAACACCGGCGGGACCCTGGTCTCGCAGGGCAGGCCGACGACCGCCTCGTCGACGGAGAACGCCGGCACCGCCGCGGCGAACGCCACCGACGGCAGCGGCAGCACCCGCTGGTCGAGCGCCTTCAGCGACCCGCAGTGGCTGCGGGTCGACCTCGGCGCCGTCATGAACGTCAACAAGGTCGTGCTGAACTGGGAGGCCGCCTACGCGAAGGCGTTCCAGGTGCAGACGTCCACCGACGGCACCACCTGGACGACGATCTACTCCACGACGACGGGCACTGGCGGCGTGCAGACGCTCAACGCGAGCGGGTCGGGCCGCTACGTCCGGGTCCTCGGCACCCAGCGCGCCACGAACTACGGCTACTCGTTGTTCGAGTTCCAGGTGTACGCCATGACCTGCTGCACCCCGTAACAACACCCCGCGCGTGTCGGCCGGCCGGCCACCGGAATCCGGCCGGCCGCACGTCGCGGACGGCGCAGTATCACAGGATGTGCCCGACCCGTGGCACGGCAACCGGATCGAACCGGTCCGGGACCGTGCCCGCCACGACCGGCCGTGACGCTTGCCCCTCACGCACAACGGCGGGCACGGAGGTCGGGCATGGCACGGAAGTCGTGGGCGGTGGCCGCGGCGCTGACGGTCGGGCTGACCCTCGCCCCGACCGCGGCGTCCGCCGCCACGAACAAGCCCGCCGCTACGAAACCCGCCGCCGCGAAGCCGGCCGCGACGAAGCCGGCCGCGACGAAGCCGGCCGCGACGCCGGCCACGAAGACCCCGACCGACTCGAAGGCGAAGACCATGGCCGGCTCCCGGGCGATGTGGTTGTGGTCGCAGGCCGATCCGGCGGCCGTCGTGCCGTGGGCCACCGGCCAGCGCATCACGGAGATCTTCGTGGCGGTGCCGTGGCAGCCGACCGCCGCGCAGCTCGCCCGGCTGAAGGACCTGCGGACCCGCACGCGCGCCGCCGGCATCCGGCTCTCCGCCCTCGGCGGCGACCCGTCCTGGGCCCTCGACGCCGCGTCGGCCGTCGCCTGGCGCAAGCGGGCCACGGCGACCGGCCTCTTCGACGGGATCCACCTGGACGTCGAGCCGTACCTGCTGCCGGGCTGGACCACCGACCAGCCGCGGATCGTCGCCGGTTACCTGGCGATGCTCGACGCGGTCCGCACCGCCGGCCCGGAGCCGCTCGACGCGGACGTGCCCTTCTGGCTCGCGACCGTGCCCGCGGGCAAGGGCAACCTCGCCGACGCCGTCATCGCGAGGGTGCACGCGATCACGGTCATGTCGTACCGCGACAGCGCGGCGGGCGTCGTCGGCGTCGGCGCGGACCTGCTCGCCCGCGGGCAGAGCGCCAGCCGCCCGGTGCGCCTCGCCGCGGAGACCCAGCCGCTGGCCGGCTGCGCCTACTGCACGTTCGCCGCGGGCACCCGGTCCGCCCTGTCCACCGCATTGTCCACAGTGGACACAGAGGCGGCGCGGTACACCTCCTTCAACGGCATCGCGATCCATGACTACGACAGCTGGTCGAGCATGGCCGCATGAGCCTTGACACGTGTCGCCCTCCGCCGCCAAGGTCGGTGCAACGCATCGCCGTCGATCTGCGGAAGGGCTACGGATGGCCAGCAGCGAGCACAGGTACGTCATCGTCGGGGCGGGACCCGCCGGAGTTCAACTGAGCTACTACCTGCAGCAGCACGGTGCCGACTACCTGACACTCGAGAGCGGGGACGCACCGGGCGGGTTCTTCACGAAATTCCCCCGGCACCGGCGGCTCATCTCGCTGAACAAGGTGCACACCGACAGCACCGACCCGGAGATCCGGCTGCGGTGGGACTGGAACTCCCTGCTCAACGACGACCCGGAGCTGCTGTTCCCGAAGTTCAGCGAGGAGTACCTGCCGGCGGCCGACGACCTGGTCGGCTACCTCGCGGAGTTCCAGCGGGTGCACCGGCTCAACATCCGGTTCGGCACGACGGTCGAGCGGATCACCAGGACGGGTGACGGGTTCACGGTGCGCACGGCGCAGGGTGACGTGCGCGCGGCGTGCGTGATCGTCGCGGCCGGCTGGGGAGCGCCGTTCGTGCCCGCCATCAAGGGCATCGAGCACGCCGTCGGGTACGAGGACATGGACATCGACCCGAAGGCATACGACAACCAGCGGGTGCTGATCATCGGCAAGGGCAACTCGGCGTTCGAGACCGCGTCGGCGATCCTCGGGCGGGCGTCGATGGTGCACCTCGCCAGCCGGCAGCCGCTGCGGCTCGCGTGGAACACCAAGCATCCCGGGGACGTCCGCGGGCAGTACGGCGCGATCCTCGACAGCTACCAGTTCAAGACGCTGCACTCGGTGCTGGACTGCACGATCGACGAGATCCGTCCCGTCGACGGGCGCTTCCAGGTGTCGATCACGTACACGCACGCCCAGGGCGAGACCGCCGTCCTCGACTACCACACGGTGCTGCGCTGCACCGGCTTCCAGATGGACACCGGCATCTTCGACGAGACCACGAGCCCGCAGATGATCCGCGACGGGCGGATGCCCGGGCTGCGCCCTGACTGGCAGTCCAGCAACGTCAACGGCCTGTACTTCGCCGGCACCATCGCGCAGGCACGGGACGTGAAGCACGCGTCGTCGCCGTTCATCGACGGCTTCCGGTACAACCTGCGGACCTTCACCCGGATCCTGCGGGAGCGCTACGAGGGCGTGCCGCTGCCGCGCACGGCGACGCCGGCCGACCCCGGGTCGCTGGCGGAGCTGATGCTCGACCGGGTCAACTGGAGCTCGGCGCTGTGGACCCAGTTCGAGTACCTGTGCGACGTCTTCGTCCGCGACGAGGACACCGGCGACTTCCACCACTACGAGGACCTGCCCGAGGACTACGCCGTGGACCGGTTCGCGGACGCCCGGCACTGGTACACGCTCGCGCTGCGCTGGGGGCGGGACGACTACGGCGACGTCTTCGCCATCGAGCGCCACCCCACCCCCGACCGCGCCAGGGAGAGCGCCTTCATCCACCCGGTGATCCGCCGGTACCGCGGCACGGAGCTGGTCGCCGAGCAGCACCTGCTGGAGGACCTCCTCGCGGAGTGGCGGCGCCCGGACCGGCACGTCGAGCCGCTCGTGGACTTCCTGGCCAAGGACTTCACCAGCGAACCATGACCTCCTCGAGGGGCTTGCGGGTCAGGTCCGGGACGCGGGCGTCCGGCGCGGGGTAGCCGACGGGCATCACCACGTACGGGCGCTCCTCCGGCGGGCGCTCGCACACCTCGTTGAGGAACCGCATCGGGCTGGGCGTGTGCGTCAGGGTGACCAGGCCGGCGTGGTGCAGCGCGGTGATCAGCAGGCCGACCGCGATGCCGACGGACTCCTTGACGTAGTACGGCTTCGGGCTGTGCGGCCCCCGGTGCACCTCGAACACGACGATGACGGCGGGTGCGGTCTCCAGGAACGGCTTGTGCCAGTCGGTGCCGAGCGCGGAGAGCGCACCCAGCCACTCCTGCGGGGCGCGCCGCTCGTAGAAGTCGCGCTCCTCCGCCTCCGCCGCCTCGCGCAGCCGGCGCTTGCGGGCCGGGTCGGTCAGCACGACGAACCGCCACGGCTGCACGTTCGCGCCGCTGGGCGCGGTCGAGGCGGCGCGGATCGCGGCCTCGATCACCCCGTCCGGCACCGGGTCGGCGGCGAAGTCCCGCACGGAACGGCGCTGCGCCATCCGCTCCGCGAACACCTCCGCCGCGCGGACCATGTCCGCCGGCGGCCTGCGGTCGTGCCGGATCGGGACGGTGGCGAGCAGCTCTGCGTCGGACACCTTGTGGCCTCCCTGCGAGGGTCGGCCGGTCGCCCAGGCGGCGCCCGGCCCCTCCAGCGTCGCGGAGACCGGTGCGGTTCGTCGCTATGCGGACGTGCTCTCTTCGACTGTCATCGATGCCATTACTTGACCTGCGGGCACGCCGGGGGCGGTGTGGGCGGCGAGCTCGTCGACCACGTCGGTGAGCCGGTCGCGCCGCGCCGCGGCGGCGCGCTGGCGGGTGGCGCCGTCACCGCCGGTGGCGAGCCGTGCCAGCCAGCCCTCGACCCGCGCGCGGTCGCCCGCCTCGTCCAGCGCCGGCCGGGCGAGCGCAACGAGGCGCTCGGCCAGCGCCGCCGCGGGCAGCAGCCGCCCGGTGGCGACGTCGACGCCGTGGCCGCCCATCCCGTCGCGGGCGGCCCGCCAGTACGACAGCCGCATCAGCTCGGCGAGCGGCCTCGGCCCCTCGTCGCCCTTGTCCACGGCGTCGCCGGCGACGACGACGAGCGCCCGCACCAGCGCCGCGAGCGCTGCGGACTCGTCGGCGGTGACGGGCACATCGGCCACCCGGACCTCGAGGGTCGGGTGGTTCGCCGACAGCCGCAGGTCCCAGAAGATCGTGCCCCGGTCGACCAGCGCGCCCGCGTCGAGCAGCATGTCGACGTGGTCGTCGTACTGGCGCGCGGAGGTCAGGAACGGCGGCGGACCGGCCACGGGCCAGCGCCCCCACGTCACGCTGCGCCAGCTCGCGTAGCCGGTGTCCCGCTCGGCCCAGTACGGCGAGTTGGCCGTGAGCGCGATCAGCACCGGCAGGTGCGGGCGCAGGTGGTTGCCGATCAGCACGGCGCGGTCCCGGTCGGGTTCCTCCACGTGGACGTGGACGGCGCAGATCGCGAGCTCGTCGTGCAGCCCGCGGAAGGTGGCGTTGCCGAGGTCCTGGCGGGGCCCCTCGGTGATGGGCGGCGGCACGGCCCGGCCGAGCACGGGCGAGCCGCTCGCGATCACCCGCAGCCCCGCCGGCGCGGCCGCGGCCTGCACGGCGGCGCGCCCACCGGCGAGCTGCGCGGCGAGGTCGTCGACGCTACGACACGGGTCGGTGCGGGTCTCGACCTGCAGCTTGGTGATCTCCCCGCCGACCCTGGCGCCGAGGGCGGGGCGGGCCGCGTCGACGACCGTCGCGGCCTCCGGGACCACCTCGCCCCTGGCCGCGTCGACGACGAGGAACTCCTCCTCGACGCCGACCAGAGGGACTGCCGATGCCGGGCGCTGCGCCGAGGTCATGCCGACGCACGTTACGGGATCCCGCCCGCCTTCGCGGCCTCGGCACGCCTTGCCGCGGCGAGCGTTTCGACGAGACCGGCGAGCAGCGCGGCCCGCTCCGGCATGCGGTCCAGGCGGATGTACTCGTCGGCGGCGTGCGCGCCACCGCCGACCGCGCCGAGGCCGTCGAGGGTCGGCACGCCGAGCGCGGCGGTGAAGTTGCCGTCGGACGCGCCGGCCGCGTACGCCCCGTCGAGGTCGGCGATGCCGAGCCGGCGTGCGGTCGTCCGGGCCAGGGCCAGCAGCGGGCGGGCGAGCTCCGCCGGCATCGGGTACCGGTTGATCCCGCCGCCCACCGCCAGGGTCGCGTCCGACAGGACCGGGACCAGCCCGCGGATGGCGTGGTCGACGCGCTCGAGCTCGTCCCTCGTCCAGGCCCGCACGTCGACGGCCAGGCTGGCGCTCTCGGGCACGGTGTTCGTCGTCGTGCCGGCCGACAGCAGGGTGGGCGTGACGGACGTGCCGCCGCTGTCGGCCACGCCGAGCCGGCCCAGCGCGAGCACCTGGTGGGCCACCTCGACCGTCGCGTTGATCCCGCGCTGCGGCTCGACGCCGGCGTGCGCGGCGCGGCCCTGGATGGTGAGGCTGTACACCGAGCCGCCCTTCCGAGCCACCTTCACGTGCCCCTCCGGCGTGGCCGCCTCGCAGACGAGCACCGCGGCGGAGCGCCGCGCCTCGGCCTCGATCAGCGGCCGCGACGTGACCGACCCGGTCTCCTCGTCGCAGGTGAGCAGCACGCCGACCGCCGAGGTGTCCTCGACCAGGCGCAGCGCCGCGAGCATCTGCACGATGCCGCCCTTCATGTCGAGCACGCCGGGACCCGTCGCGATGTCCCCTTGTACGGTGAAGGGCCTGGACCTGGTCGTGCCGACCGGGAAGACCGTGTCGAAGTGGCCGAGGAGCAGCACCCGCTGATCGGCGGCCGGCCACAGCAGGTGCGGCAGGCCGTCGATCACGACCCGCCGGGCGGGCCGGCCGAGCACCTGCGAGCCCCAGCGGGCGAGCAGATCGGCACAGGATTCGAGATGGGGCAGCGAGCCCGGCGGCGACTCGCACGCGACGAGCGTGGCCAGCCGGTCGACCATGTCTGCCAGGAGTTGCTGCGCGGATTGGAGCAGGCGGCGTTCACGATCCATTCATCGACGATCGCAGTTGGATCGGGCCCGGTCACCCTTGTGTTTGCTCAGTCCATCGGAATGGCGTTGCCGTAGCCGACCTCGACGACGCGGCGGGCCGACTCGGCGTAGGCGTCGCGGCCCTCGGGCGCGAACGTGCCGAGCCCGTCCACGTACCGGTTGAACATGCAGAACGCGGCGGCGATGAGCACCGTGTCGTGGATCTCCACGTCGGTCGCGCCCTCCGCGCGGGCGGCCTCGACCAGCTCCGTGGTCACCTGGCGGCCGCTGACCTGGACCGCGCCGGCGATGCGCAGCAGCGCCCGCAGCTTGGCCGAGACCGGGGCGGTGTCGAGGTCCGCGCGCACCTGGTCGACGAGCGTGTAGCCCTCGTCCAGCTGCACCGCGGCGAACGCCGAGTGCGACGCGCAGCAGAAGTTGCAGTCGTTGCGGCCGGACACGTACGCGGCGATCAGCTCCCGCTCCCCCGCCGGCAGCGAGTGCGGTGCGCGCAGCAGCACCTCGGCCAGCTCGTTGAGCGGCTTCGCCGTCTCCGGGCGGAACCGCATCGGTCCGGTGATGCCCGGGAACTGCTTCTCGTCGACCCCGAGATCGATGTGTGCCATGTCGCTCCCCTTCCGGTATTGGCTGTCACGATGCCACTTTCTCCGGCGTCCGTGTTTCTCCGTTCGTGCGGTGCTTCTGTCCACTGTGGACATGATTGAATGACACGTGACCTATGACGTCCTGGTGCTCTGCGGCGTGGGGGTGGACACCATCGTCCGCGTCCCCGACCTGGCCATCCCGCCCGGCGACAACCTGCACGTCGACCCCGTCCGGGACTACGTCGCCCACTCCGGCAACGGTGTGGCGCTCGGGTTCCACGCGCTCGGGCTGCGGACCAAGTTCATCGACTTCCTGGGCGACGACCCGCAGGGCGCGCAGATCCTGGCCCGCTACGCGGCCGCCGGCCTCGACTTCGCGCATCTGCCGGCCCCGAACGGCACGCCCCGCAGCGTCAACCTGGTCGACGCCGCCGGCCGCCGGTTCTCGTTCTTCGACCCGCGCCACCCGGCCGACCTCGTCCTGCCGCCGGACGCGTACCTGCCGGCCCTGGCGCAGTCGCGGCACGTGCACATCGCCGCGGGCCGGGCCGCCGCCGCGTTCGGCGAGGCGCGCCGGCTGGGCATCACGACGTCGACCGACATCCACGCGTGGGACGGCACGTCGGAGTGGGGCCTGACCCTGTCCCGCGAGGCCGACCTGGTGTTCCTCAGCGCCGAGGCCGCCCCGGACCGGATCGACGACCTCATGCACACCGTCCTCGACGCGGGCCGGGCGACGCTCGTCGTGGCGACCCGCGGCGCCGCCGGCTGCCAGGTGCTCGACCGCGCCGACCGCCGTATCGTCCGCTACCCGGCCGTCACCCCGGACCGCCCGGTCGTCGACAGCAACGGCGCGGGCGACGCCTTCAGCACCGCCTTCATGAGCCGCTGGTTCGCCGGCCGGCCCGTCGCCGAGTGCGCCCTGGCCGGCGCGGTCTCGGGCGCGTACGCCTGCGGCGCCCCGGGCACCCACGAGGACCTCATCACCGCCACCGGCCTGACCACCCGCCTGTCCGCCCTGTCCCCCGCCCCGCTCACATGATCCGGAAGACTTCGTGCACTCCTGGGTGCACAAGGTCTACCGGATCACGGAAAGCGCTGGCCGGACCGCAACCGCCGCCGCGGCTCAGCCTCCACGCCAGTTCCTCGTGATCCGGAAGACTTCGTGCACTCCCGGGTGCACAAGGTCTACCGGATCACGGAAAGCGCCGGGACCTGCCGGAGCGGGGTGAGCGGCGCGGCGTACGGGTGCGGGAAGCCGCGGCCTGGGCGGTGAGGCCAGCCACGGCCAGCGCCGCCAGCGTCACCCCGACCATCGCCGCGGGCCCGCCGAGCGGCGGCAGGCCGGTGCCCTTGAGCCCGGGCAGCGTGCCGCCGACGGCGAACCACGCGAGCCCCGCCCCCAGCACCCCCGCGACACCGGCCGCCGCGACGAGGACCAGCACCACGAACGGCTCGACCAGCGTGCCGGTCGAGCGGCGCAGGCCCTGGACGCGCAGGGCGCGCAGGTCGTGGGTGCTGGTGCCGATCGCGGCCACCGCGAGGCCGGCCGCGCCGAGGACCGCCGACAGCCAGCCGGCCATGAGGTAGAAGCGCAGGCCGAGCGCGGTGCCGCCGGCGGCGATCGCGGCGCGGGTGTCGGCGACGGTGCGGCGGCCGGTGACCGTGAGGCCCTGCGCGCGCAGGGCGTCGACGATGCCCGGCGGCGCGGTCGCCGACAGCCACACCTCGGCGCCGGTGGCGCGGCCGTCGTCCTCGGCGGTGAGGTCGGCGTACTCCAGGTCGACGAGGGCGCCGGCGGTGCCGACGCGGGGCAGGCGGGTGGCGCTGAACTCGGCGACCGGGACGGCCTTGCTGCCGAAGGTCTTGAACTCGGCGTCGGGCAGCGGGGCGGTGGTCGCGACCGGCAGCTCGGCCGGGCCGAAGGCGGGGCGCAGCACGCCGGCGCCCGACTGGGAGGTCATCGGCAGGCTGAAGGTGATCCCGTCGGCGCCGCGCACGGCGGTCGCGCCCGGTGCGGTGCGCCACTCGGTCTGCGGCGGCGAGTGCAGGGTCACCACGATGGTCGGCCCGACGTACGGCGGCAGCTTCGCGGCGATCTCCACGAGGCGGCAGCCGCGCACGCACATGGGGGTTTCGCCGGTGTACGTCTTCCGCCCCAGCACCAGCTTGCCCAGGTCGGCGCTGGCGGTGGGCTGGCCGTCGAGCGGGGCGAGGGTGGCGGTGAGGACGACGTCGGGGCGGTCGAGCACGGAGACGGTGACGTCCAGGGCGATCTTGGCGCCGGTGTGCGTGACCGCCTCGGCGGGCGCCGACGGGTGCAGCCGCGCGGCCACGTCGGCGACGGGTGGCGCGCCGGCGGGCCACAGCGCGACGGCCGGCAGGCGGGCCGCGTCGACGGCGACGGCACCGGGGTTGTCGTCGGAGTCGCGGATCGGCACCACCGCCATCGCGGACCGCCCCTCGGGGTCGGCGGCGCGGACGGCCCGCAGCAGCTGGGTGCGGCTGGTCGCGTCGACGTTGAGGACGACGGGCGCGCCGGTGGCGAGGGCGGCCTGGTCGCGCTGCCGCTGGTCGACGGCGGACGTCGTGCCCGCGGCGAACGCGAGCGACCCGACGGCCAGGGTGAGCAGCGCGAGGAGCCGCGCGCCGACGGGCCGCCGCGCCAGCCGGAACCCGGCGAGGGCCCCGGCGAGCCGGAACCGGCCGGCGGAGGGGCGGCGCAGCACCCTGGCGGCGGCCAGCCCGCTCAGGATCGGTCCGACCCGGCCGGCGAGGACCGCGACCGCGAGCAGGACGAGGGCCGGCGCGAGCAGGGCGACGCCGCCGGGCCGGCCGCGGACCTGCGCGACGGCGACGACGGCGGCCACGACGAGGACGCCTTCCAGGGCGAGGCCGCGCCAGCGGGCGGTGTGCCGGTCGACCTGCCGCAGCAGCGCGGACACGGGCGCGGACACGGTGCGCAGCGCGACCGTGAGGGCGACGGCGAGCGCGCCGAGGACGGCGACGGCCGCGTACGGCCAGGCGCCGCGGATCTGCCAGCCGCCGGCGGCGGTGAACCCGAGCGCCGCCCCGGTGAGCACCGACAGCAGCGTCTCCCCCGTCGCCAGCCACCACCGGCCGGGGCGGGCCACGCCGCGCAGCGCGATGACGCCGTGCTCGAAGCGGCGGGCCCGGATGACGGTGGACACGGCGAGCGTGATGACGGCCCAGGCGAGCAGCAGCACGGGCGCGACCGCGAACGGGACGGCGGCGCGGACCTCGGTGCGGCGCTCGGCGATGCGGTCGAGCAGCACGTCGAGGTCGGTGTTGAGCCGCGCCTCCTCGGTGCTGCGCTGCTGCGCCTTCTCGGCCCACTCGCGCAGCGCGGGGAGGGTGTCGACGGTGATGGCGCCGGGCAGCGGGTACGCGTCGTAGGACTCCAGCTCCGCCGGCCGCGAGAACGTGTCCAGGGTGCGCCGGTCGACCTGGAACGCGTCGCGCATGCCGCCGGCGCGGCCCCAGTAGGGTTCCCCGGCGTCGCGGGGCTCGACGACACCGACGATCGTGAGCGCGGTCGCCGGCCCGGCGGGCACGTACCGGCTGGACAGCTGGTCGTACCTGGAGCCGGTCAGCGACATGGTGTCGCCGGGGTGCAGGCCGAGCCGGTCGGCGGTGCGCCCGGAGAGGATCGTGTCGCCGGTGCCCATCAGGCAGCGGCCGGCGACGACGCGGACGTGCGCGCAGATGTTCTCGCGGAACACGACGGTGGTGAGCTGCGACGCGGTCGCCATCGCCAGGTCCTCGGGCTGCGCGGGGAACTGGGCGGAGAACACGGTCGCGTAGCCGGGGGCGTCGAGCCAGCCGCCGGCGAGGCTCTGGAACGTCTTGGCCATGCTGCCGCCGCCGGAGGACAGCACCTCGCCGGTGATGAGCACGGTCCGCTCGCTGGGCGCGGCGGCGGCCACCTCGGAGCGGACGATCCGGTCGTCGGCGGCGGTGAGGTACGCGGGCGCGGCGAGCGCCCCGGCGGTGGCGAGCGCGGTCAGCAGCATGACGGTCGCGGCCCGCCCCCGCCGCGACCACAGCATCGCCAGCACGAGCCCGATCACCGCGACCCCCTCCCCGCCGCCGGGTCGATCTCGCGGCTCTTGGAGATGTCCCAGTTCTGGCAGAAGCGGCAGCCGAGGTCGCAGCCCGCGGTGGCGATGGACAGCACCGGCGAGCCCG
>NZ_JBFANF010000092.1:0-30684 GCF_040674675.1 Dactylosporangium sp. NPDC049742
CGCTCGACGCCGTCGGCGCGAGCCTCGGCCGGGTCCGCGCCGGGCTGCCGGTCCGCGCGGCCGTCGTCGCCGCCGACCGCGACGAGCTCATCGAGCGCCTGGCCGCCGTGGCCGCCGATCGCCCCGCGGACGGTGTCGTCCAGGGCCGCGCGCCGCGCGGCGGTGACACCCCGGTCGTCTGGGTGTTCTCCGGCCACGGCGCGCAGTGGATCGGCATGGGCCGCGAGCTGCTGGCGACCGAGCCGGAGCTGGCGCGCACGTTCGCCGAGGTCGACGCCGTCTACCGCGAGGAGCTCGGGGTGTCGCCCCGCCAGGTGATCGCCGACGGCGACCTGGAGGAGGTGGGCCGGGTGCAGGCGCTGACGTTCCTGATGCAGGTCGGCCTCGCGCGCGTCTGGATGTCGTACGGGCTGCGACCGGCCGCCGTCATCGGCCACTCCGTGGGCGAGATCGCCGCCGCGGTCGTCTCCGGCCGGCTCGACCTGACCGACGCCGCCCGGCTCATCTGCCGCCGCTCCCGGCTGCTGCGCGACGCCGCCGGCAAGGGCGCGATGGCGCTGGTCGGGCTGCCGTTCGCCGAGGCGTCGGCGCGCCTGGCCGGCGCACCGGACGTCGTGGCCGCGATCTCCGCCTCGCCCTCCTCGACGGTACTGAGCGGCGACGCGGCAGCCCTCGACCGTTTCCTCGCCGCTTCGGGGCTCACCGCGCGGCGGGTCAACACCGACGTCGCGTTCCACAGCCCGCACATGGACCCGCTCGTGCCGGGCCTGCTCGCGGTCGAGGTCGCCCCGCGGGCCGGCACGGTCCCCGCCTACGGCACGACGCTGGCCGACCCGCGGGCCGACCCGCCGCGCGACGCCGCCTACTGGGCCGCGAACCTGCGCAACCCGGTGCGCTTCGCCGAGGCCGTGCGGGCCGCGACCGACGACGGGCACCGGGTGTTCCTGGAGGTGTCGACGCACCCGGTCGTCGCGCACTCGATCCTGCAGACCGCCGACGGCGCGACCGTCCTGCCGACCCTGCGCCGCGACCAGCCGGAGCGGCCCACGATGCTGGGGACCCTGGGCGCGCTGTACTGCGCCGGCGTGCCGGTCGACTGGTCGCTCGTCTTCCCCGGCGGCGGCCGCGCGGAGCTGCCGCCGATGGCGTGGCAGCACCGCCGCTTCTGGGCCGAGCCGGAGCCCGCCGCCGAGCCCGTGCAGCAGCACGACGTCACCGCCCACACCGTGCTCGGCCGGCGGACCGTCGTGCAGGGCACCGAGCCCGTGTGGCTGTGGCAGACGCGGCTGGATGAGGGGAGCCGGCCGTACCCGGGCGGCCACCGGGTCCTCGGCACCGAGGTCCTGCCCGCCGCCGTGGTCCTCACGACCCTGCTCGCGGCCGCCGAGACGCCGGACCTGACCGACGTCACGCTGCGCGTGCCGCTCACTCTGGGCGCCCCGCGCGACGTGCAGGTCGTCCGCCAGGACGGCGCGGTCCGCCTCAGCTCCCGGCTGGCCGGCGGCTCCGACTCCGCCTGGGCCACCCACGCCACCGCCACCGCCGGCGGTGGGGTGGTGGGGACCGGGCGGTTGGAGCTGCCGCCGGCCGGGGCGGTGGTGGTGCCGGCCGAGCGGGTGATGGACCTGCTGCGCGAGATCGGCGTGGTCGGGATCGGGTTCCCGTGGGTGGTCCGCGAGGTCCGGCGGACCGGCGGGCGGGTGGTGGCCCGCATCGCCGCCGACCCCGACGGGCTCATGCCGGTGCGCACGTGGGCGTCGCTGTTCGACGCGGGGCTGTCGGCGGCGCCGGTCACCTTCCCGGCGCCGGCCCGGCTGCGGATGCCGGGGCGGCTGCGGCACGTCGCGGTCGCCGGGCCGCCACCGGACGATGCGCTCGTCGGGGTCGACCTCGTCGCCGTCGAGCCGTCCGGCGACACCGTGGTCGACGTCCGCGTCGCGGGGCTCGACGGGGTGGTCCTCGCCGAGCTGCTCGGGGTCCGGTTCGGCGTGGTGTCGCACGCCGAGGTGCCGGCGGGGGACGCCGGCGCGCCGGAGGTGGCCGGCTGGCCCGAGCTGACCGGCGACGACCTCGCCGAGCAGGTGGAGGCCGCGGTACGCGAGGTCGTCGCCCACGAGCTGCGCCTCGACCCCGCCGCGATCGACGCCCACCGCCCGCTGTCGGAGCTCGGCGTCGACTCGCTGCTGTCCGAGTCGATCCGGCAGCGGCTGCACCGGCGGGCGCGGTTCGCGCTGCCCAGCTCGCTGCTGTGGGACCGCCCGAGCGTCGCGGCGATCACCGCCTACCTCGCCGAGCGGGTCACCGCCGACCGGGCCGCCACCGACGTCATCACCGACGTCACCGATGTCATCACGGATGACGTCGCCGATCACCGAGTCGCCGGGGGTGTGCGATGACCGTTCTCTCCACGACCGCGCCACCGGCCGCCGCACCCGAGGCGGAAGTCGCGCCCGAGGCGGCGGTGCGGGCGCGGATGATGCGGATGCTGCACGCGTCCCTGGTCACGCAGGCGGTGGCGGTCGCCGCGGAGCTCGGGCTCGCGGACTTGACCGCCGACGGGCCGCGCCGGGTCGAGGAGCTCGCCGGGCACACCGGCACCGACCCGGACGCTCTGCACAGGCTGCTGCGGGCCCTCGCGTCGCAGGGGGTGTTCACCGAGGTGGCGCCCCGCACGTACGCGGGCACGGCGCTCTCCGACGCGCTCCGCGACGGCGTGGAGGGGTCGCTGCGCAACTGGGCCCGGCTGTGGGGCGACACCCAGCGGCACGCCGCGCTCGGCGGGCTCCTGTACAGCGTCCAGACCGGCGCGCCCGCGTTCCCGCACCTGCACGGCGGCGCGGACTGGTGGAGCCGGCTGGCCGACGACCCGGGCCGCGCCGCGGTGTTCGCCGGCGCGATGGGCGACCTGTCGCGGGAGCTGCACGCGGCGACCGTCGAGGCGCACGACCTCAGCGGCGTCCGCTCGCTCGTCGACGTCGGCGGCGGCCGCGGGCACCTGGCCGCCGCGCTGCTGCGCCGCTACCCGGACCTCGAGGTGACCGTCTTCGACCGGCCGGACGTCGTCGTGCACGCCGCCGAGGTGCTCAGCGCCGCCGGGGTCGCGGACCGGGCCAGGCTCGCCGCCGGGGACTTCTTCGCCGAGGTCCCCGCGCGCGGCCAGGTGTACCTGATGTCGATGATCCTGCACGACTGGGACGACGCCCAGTCCGCGACGATCCTGCGCAACGTCCGGCGCGCCATGGGCCCGGGCGACGTCCTGCTCGTCGTCGACGCGATCCTGCCGGCCGGCGACACCCCGCACGACGGCAAGCTCCGCGACCTCATCATGCTGACCCTGCACCCGGGGCGGGAGCGCACCGAGGCCGAGTTCGCCGCGCTGTTCGCCGACGCCGGCCTGCGGCTGCGGGAGAGCAGGGCGGTCGCCGCCTCCACCGGCCTGCTCGTGGCGGAGGTGGCGGCATGAGCGGTCCGGAGCGCCAGCTCGTCGACGTGCACTCGCACTTCGTCACGCCCGAGTACGTTGAAGCGGCCACCCGCGCGGGCCACGTCCACCCCGAAGGCATGCCCCGCTGGGCCACCTGGAGCGTGCCGGAGCACCTCGCGATGATGGACGAGGCCGGCATCGCCCGCGCGGTGCTGTCGGTCTCCTCGCCCGGCACCCACTTCGGCAACGACGCGGCCGCCCGCGCCCTTGCCCGGTCCCTGAACCGGTTCTCCGCCGGGGTCGTGGAGCGGTTCCCGGACCGCTTCGGCCACTTCGCCGCGCTGCCGATGCCCGACGTGGCGGGTGCGCTCGCCGAGGCGACGTACGCGCTCGACGAGCTCGGCGCCGCCGGCGTGGCCGTGCTGAGCAACGCGCACGGCGTGTACCCCGGCGACCCGCGCTACGCCGAGCTGTACGCGGAGCTCGACCGCCGCGGCGCGATCGTGTTCGTGCACCCGGTGTCGCCGCCGAACTGGGAGCGGGTCTCGGGCGGCCGCCCCCGGCCGATGCTGGAGTTCATCTTCGACTCGGCCCGGGCGGCCGCCGACCTCGTCCTGAGCGGGACCGTGCACCGGCACCGCAACATCCGCTGGGTCTTCTCGCACAGCGGCGGCGCGCTGCCGGTGCTCGCCGAGCGTCTCGAGCTGTTCCGTGGCCTGCTGCCGGAGCAGGTGCCGGGCCCGGCCGTCGACGAGCAGCTCGCCGGCTTCTGGTACGACATCGCCGGCACCCCGTTCCCGCACGCCGCGCCGGCGCTGGCCCGCGCGTTCGGCGACGACCGGGTCCTGTACGGCAGCGACTACTGCTGGACCCCGGCCGCCGGCGCCCTCGCCCAGGCCCGCACCGTCGACCCCGCCTGGCGCGCCCTCACCACCCGCAACGCCAACCGCCTGCTCGACGAGCGGCACCGCCCGCGCGGCGAGCGCGCCGGCGGCGCGAGGCCACGCACGCCGGCGATCGCCGTGCTGCCCGGCCTGTGACGCCGGGCCGAGAGGAAGGCTGAGAGACGCCGGGGCGGCCGCTACCCGTACAGCGGCCGCCCCGGCGAAGGCGAGCAGCCGGTGCTACCGGTGCCACTTCTGGTTGCTGGCGCCGTTGCAGGTCCAGATGTGCAGTTTGGAGCCGTTGGCGGTGGCCACGTTCTGCACGTCGACGCACTTGTTGGACTGCGGGTTCACGAGGTCGCCGGCGGCGGTCAGCGTGAACTTCTGCGCGCCGGTGCCGTTGCAGGTCCACAGCTGCACGACCGTGCCGTCGGCGGTGCCGCCGCCGGAGACGTCCATGCACTTGCCGAGCGCGCGCAGCGAGCCGTCGGCGGCGAAGGTCCACTGCTGGGCGCCGGTGCCGTTGCAGTCCCAGATCTGCAGGCGGTTGCCGTCGGTGGCGTTGGAGCTCGGCACGTCGATGCAGCGGTTGCTGCCGTTGCCGATGATCGCCGAGGTACCGGACTGGCCGCCGCACGCCGGGGCGGTGTCGAACGTGTCGGTGAAGGTGCTGCCGGCCGCCCGGTAGGTGTTGACCTGGGCCGTCGCCGCGGCGGGCGACAGCACCTGGTTGCGGGCGAAGAGGAACCAGTCGACCTGTTGCACGTACGTCGAGGTGCCGCCGGTGTGGGTGGCGAGGTCGATGAACCACAGGTTCCAGTTCACCGTCATCGTCTGCCGCGGGTAGAACTTGCCGGAGTGGTCGCCGACGAGGACGCCGTCGATGTGGTACTTGACGTGCCCGCCGGACACCTGGACCACCAGGTCGTGCCAGCCGTCGATGCTGCGCCGCTGCTCGGAGTGGGTGTTGTCGGCCAGCCACGGCTCGTTGCGGTACGTGTACCAGCTCGTCTGGTAGTTGATCGGCCCGGCCTCGCCCCAGCCGCCGTTCGGCAGGTACTCGGAGAAGTCGAGCTCGCTGTAGGTCGGGTCGAGGTCGCCGTTGAGCGGGCTGATCGCGAAGAACGTCTCGTTGATGTGGTCGCCGTCGTTGCCGCTCGCCGGCGCGTCGGCGAAGCGGATCCGGCTGGCGTAGGTGCCCTCGAAGTACCGCTTCTGGTTCGAGTACACCTCGGCGTGCCGCGTCCCGGCGCCGGTGCCGTTCGTCGACGCGGTCAGCTGCATGACCTTCTGGCCGCCGGACGTCGGGAACGTGACGTTGCCGGGCGCCCACGTGGCGCCCGGGACGCCGGGACCGCCGGCGTTGCCCCGCGGGGTCCACCCGTGGCCGGTGAAGTTCCCGTCGGCGGACGAGCTGTAGTTGAAGTCGTCGAACACGAAGCCGCAGCTGTTCGGGGCCGCGGCGGCCGGGCCGGCGGTGGCCGCGGTGACCGCGACGGCGCCGAGCGCGCTCGCGAGGGCCAGCGCGGCGCCCGCGAGCAGCGGGCGGCGCAGGGCACGTTTCGATGGCATGGCGGTGCCTCCTGAACGTCCGGCCGACGGAAATTCTTCTCATCGACCATTGATGTCGATGAAAACTACGACCGTCCATGCGGTCGGGTCAACATCGGCAATCATCATTGGCTCAGGGTGATCGCCCCGGCACGCAGCGATGTCAGGATGGCGACACTCCGTATCGGAACCGCTACCCGGCGCGTCTCCATCGCCGCGAACCCACCGAGCGCGAAGGAGCAGCGATGCAACCCGAACACCGGCTGGCCCCGGGCAACCTCGTCGACCTGTACGCCGACGCCACCCACACGGGCCTGGACGACAAGCGGATCGGCACCGGCGAGGTGCACGTGGTCCTCGACGGCGGCGCGAGGTACAAGGTCCGCGTGCTGACCAGCGCCGCCGTCGGGCTCACGCCCGGCCAGTTCACCGAGATCGACGCCGCCCTCGTCCACCAGCGGGGGCTGCGGGGCGAGTCCGGCGACGGCCTGTCCGGCAAGGATCCCCGCGCGCTGCTCGGCGACCCGCGGGTCACCCAGTACCTGAGGGGGCGCGACCGCGCCGCGCTCGCCCAGACGGACAAGGACGGGGCCGACCGGCACGCGTCGGTCACGGGGAAGATGGCGGTCACCGGCGACGTGCTGGGCGAGATCCTGGGCAACCTCAAGCGCGCCGAGCCGGCGCTGCGCCCGGACCTGGGCGAGGTCGGCGCCGTCAGCTGGATGATCATCGACGGCGACCCGTACACGGGCGTCGGCGGGGGCGGCGGCGCGGCCAAGGACCAGGCGCTGACCGTGCGGGTGTTCCCCGACGGGCCGCTGTCGTCGCTGCCCGTCATCAGCACGGCCGACCTGGACCTCGAGTTCGAGCGGACCATGCGGGCCCGGCTGGGCCACATCGGCGAGATCGCCGACCAGCTCCTGGCCGACGAGAAGAGCGTCGCGAAGGGCGAGGACTACGCGGCCGCCCTCCGCGGCTCACTGGCGGCCTACGCCACCACGCTCCAGTCGCTGCTCGGCGCCCGGCCGTCGCCCGGCACGGCCACGCGGGCCGAGCTCGCGGCCGACAACACCGCGATCCGCCGGTCGCTGCGCCAGCACCTCAAGACCACGAAGACGCAGGACATCACGTACTTCGAGACCTACCTGTTCCACAAGGGGGCGACCGAGAAGCAGATGTGGGCCACGGTCGGCCGGCTCGTCGAGTCGCTGCCGCAGCAGGCCGCGGTGGTCGACCTGGTCGGCAGCCAGTTCTCGCGGCAGGGCGACGGCAGGTTCCTGCTCGTGGCCACCCGCCGCTACGCGCACCTGGTCACGCCGAAGGTCGACCAGACCACGTGAAGGCCCGGGCCTGGTCAGACCCGGCGGGTGCAGGTCAGCACGATCGCGGTCGTCGTCGGCACGCGCGCGCCGGCGGCGGCCGACTGCCGGGTCACCGTCCAGTTCTGCGGCAGCACGACGCTCGTCTCGGCGGCGTCCTGCGAGCCGAACCGCACGTCGCCGAAGCCGAGCCGCTCCAGCTCGATCCGGGCGGCCGCCGCGTTCTTGCCGATCAGGTTCGGCATCGCGACCGTCGCCGCCGCCGTCGTGGCCGGTGTGCCCGGTGCGCCGGGGCTGCTCGGTGCGGGGGCGGTGGTGGCGCCGCTCGTGCCCGCCGTGGGGGAGCCCTGGTTCGCGTTCGCCGCCGGTGTACTGGCGGTCGTCGCCGGACCTGACGTCGCGGGGCCCGCTGCCGGACCGCTGCCGCCGTCGCGCCCGGCGATCACCAGCCCGGCGACGACGGCCGCCGCGACGGTGACGGCGGCGGCGCCGACGATGATCCCGCGCTTGCCCCGCGGCGGCCGTGCTGGAGAGTTCACGGCCGGATTCTGCCTGCGCGCCCGCGTCACGGCAATGTGAGCGGGAGGTCCTTGCGGTCGGGGTTGCGCAGGTCGGTGTCGAACCCGCGCAGCGCGAACCCGCCCGATCCGGTCACCGGCCAGCCGAACACGAACTCGACCAGCTCGTCGCGCCGCTCTTCGCCGTTGTTCAGGTGGAACGCCGGGTACCGCTGCGGCGCGCGGACCGAGCCGTCCGGCATGACCAGCCGCAGCCCGTCCGGGCCGACGCCGGCGTACCGGCTGCCGCTGAACGACACGTCGAACGCGCAGCCGATCGCCCGGTCCTTCGCGCTGACCTGCTGGTGCGCGTCGAGGAAGTCGGTGCGCAGCTCGCAGGTGACGTTCTTGAACGTCAACCCGTCGGTGGCGGCCGTCGCCGGCGCCAGGATCTGCACGGGGCCGACCACCGGCGGCGCCGAGGCGCCCGCCCGGAACGGGATCTGGGCGGTGAGGCGGTCGTCGCCGCCGACGGTCAGCACCCCGTCGGCGAGGTTCACCGGCCCCTTGACCGGGAACGCGACGCCCACCTCGACGTCGGAGCGGGCGCCGACCCGGCGCGACCCCGTGTAGCTGCCCTGCGTCGTCCTGTCGCCGAACCGGATCGACATCGGGACGGTGACGCCGAGCAGGTCGGCGTCCTGCCGGCCGCGGTTGCCGACCTTCAGCTCGACGCGCACCGGCTGCTCGGCGCCGGGGTCGTAGGTGGCCGTGCCGAAGTCGATGCGGAAGCCTGCGTACCAGGCGGTCCTGCCCACCTTGACGGTCTGCTTCCCGCCGGCGGCACCCGCGGCGGCGGTGCCGGCGCCGGTGGTGCCGGTCGTGTCGCCGGGGCTACGGTTTCCCTGGCCGCCGCCCCAGTTGTACTGCAGCGCCAGGAACACCGCGAGGACGACCACGACGAGCGCCGCCACGCCACCGGCACGCATCCGCCCACTCCCCGATGCCGGCCCGGGCATCGCGTGCGCCGGCGACACCGGCGGCCCGCCGGGCGTCGCGCTCGGGGGCTGCGGGGACGACCAACCGGCGGTCCGCTGCGACGGATCGCCGGTGGGCTGGGACGGGTCGGTGGCGGGCGGCTGGGACGGGTCGGTGGGCTGGTGCGGCGGGTCGCTCGGGTGGACCGCCCCGGCCGGGACCGGCTCCTGCCCGTCCGGCACGCGCACGCTGCCCAGCGCCACCACCAGCTCCGGCTGCTCGACCAGCGTCGGCGCCACCTCGAACCGCCGGTGCAGCAGCGTCGCCACGAGCGGGATCCGGCTCGACCCGCCGACCAGGTACAGGCCGTCGAGCCGGCGCACCCCCGCCCGGTCCGCGAGCGCGGCGAGCACGTCGACCGTCCGCACCAGCCACGGCCTGGCGACGGCCTCGAACTCCTCCCGCGACAGGTACGCGTCGATCTCGAACCCGGGCACCCGCACCACCGCCGACGCGGCCCGCGACAGCTGCTCCTTCGCGCCCCGGACGTCGTCGCGGAACGCCTGCAGCACCCGCCGCCCCGCCGGGTCCGCCGGCTCGACCAGCCGCCGCCAGCGGCGCGGCTCGCGGGCGCCGACGGTCCTGCCGAGGTGGTCGACGAGCGCCGCGTCCAGGTCGATGCCGCCGACGTCCTCGAGCCCGGTGGTCGCCACGACCCGCCAGCCGTCCGCGCCGGCCCGCAGGAGGGTGACGTCGAAGGTGCCGCCGCCCAGGTCGTACACCGCGACGACCCCACCGGGAGGGACGGGATGGTCGCGCCCGAGGGTGTGGTGCACGGCCGCCGCGACCGGCTCCGGCACGAGTGTCACGCCGGTGAGCCCGGCCCGCCCCGCCGCCTGTAGCAGCACCTCGCGCCGCCGCGCCGCCCACGACGCCGGGCACGTCAGCACCGTGCGCTCCGCGGGGCCGCCGAGCACCCGCGCGGCCTCCAGCGCGACCCGGCGCAGCGGCGCGGCCACGATGTCCTCGACGTCGTACTCGGCGCCGCCGAGCAGCACCCGCCCGTCGTCGACCCGCAGCTTCGGGTTGGGCTCGAACCGGCTCGGGTCCTGCAGCGCGGCGCGCAGCGCGTCCCGCCCGGTCAGCAGCGTGCCGTCCGCGCCGGCCGCCACCGCCGACACCAGCAGCGGCGACGCGTCGAACAGCAGCGGTGCCCCGGCCGCCACCGCCACCGTGTGCGTGGTGCCGAAGTCGATCCCGAGCGCTGCTCCACCAGGGGGCACGGCCCGCGATGCTAATCGATGCCCGCAAACCCCCGGTATCGACGGGTGACGCTGCGCGGGCGCGGGTGCGACCATCGGGCGATGGGGACCACGCTCGGCGAACTGGCGGTCGTGCGGCACGGGCAGAGCGCGGCGAACGCGGCGTTCGCGGTGGCGGAGGCCGAGGGGCGCCTGGACAGCGGCGTCGCCGGGCCGGACGCCGCCGTCGCGCTGACGGAACTCGGGCGGGCGCAGGCGGCGGCGCTCGGGCGGTGGCTTGCCGCGCAGCCGCCCGACCGGCGGCCGGAGGCGGTCGTGTGCTCGCCGTTCCTGCGCGCCGTACAGACGTGGCGGCTGGCGCGGACCGAGGCCGCCGCGCACGGCGTGCCGCTGCCGGACGCCACCCTCGACGACCGGCTCGTCGACCGGCGGATGGGCGAGCTCGAGCTGCTCACCACCGCCGCGGTCCGGGCCCGGTTCCCGGCGGAGGCGGCCCGCCGCGCCGCGGCCGGCGAGTTCGGCTACCGGCCGCCCGGCGGGGAGTCGTTCCACGACATCGCGGCCCGCGTGCGGGCGGCCGTCGACGACCTGGAGCGCGACCACCCCGGCCGGCGGGTCTGGATCGTCGCGCACGACGCGGTCGTCCTCACCCTGCGCCATCTGCTGGAGCCGCTCACCGTCGCGGAGGTCACCGCCGTCATGGCCGCGGGTCCGGTCCTCAACGCCGCCGTCACCCGGTTCGACAGTGACGGATTGCTCACGTACAACGCCGTCGACCACCTCGGGTAGCTGTCAGCGGGTCCGGCGGGGGTACGACGGGGAGGTGGACCTGACGGACGACTATGCGCGGCGCATCGACGAGGCGCAGCGGCAGCTCGCCGAGCTGCGGGCCACCGCCGGCAAGGGCCCCGGTCTCCGGCCCGAGGCGGCGGAAGGCACCGGGCGCGCCGGTGACGGGGCCGTCGAGGCGGTCGCCGACCGCGGCCGGCTGCGGTCGGTCACCCTCGCCCCGCAGGTCATGCGGCTCACCGGCGAGGAGCTCGGCGAGCTGCTCACCGACGCGGTCAACCAGGCGCTGCGCCGGTCGAGGGCGCGGCTGCTCGGGGCCGCCGGTGACGCCGCCCCGCCGCCCCTGGCCACCCTGGAGACGAGCGTCGAGCAGGTGCGCGACCAGGGTGAGCGCGCGATGTACGAGATCCAGGCCGCGCTCAACCGGGCGATCGGCAGGGTCGGCGACCGGACGGGACTCGGCGGCGACACCGGCGGGCAGGGGCTGGAGCAGCTGCTCGCCTCGCTCACCGGTACATTGCGCGCCGCACAGCACAAGACTGCGCGGCTCCGGCTACCACCACAGGCACAACGGCTGGAACCCGCCCGGCGCCCGGGTCCGCCGGGACGCCGAGGGCAGGGAGATCGTCCTGGAGCGCAACCCGTCCGGCACCTACCGCGCCCGTGTCGACGTCCAGGCGGCCGACGGGACCTGGCACCCGAAGGACGGCTCCAGCACGTTCTTCCCCGACAACTGGCACCCCCAAGCGCGTCGAGGACGCGATCAAGGACGCCTTCGCCAACCGCACGCCGCACCCCACCAAACCCGCGCCGGTGGCGGGGGCAGTCCGACGGCCTGACGATCGAGGGCAGCTACGATAACTTCCCGACGACCAGCTCATGGAACTCGGCCTGGCCGCTCAATCAGGTCGATCGACGAAGACTGGTGTTTGTGCGATGCGCGACCGGGTCACCTTCAGCACCGGCGAGTACGGGGTCCCGTCGGCGAAGACCGAGACCGGCCACTTCAACCTCCTCGCCGGCCAGCTGATCAGCGACATCATCCGGTACGCGCCCGACCTGCTGATGCTCCTGGACAAGATCGACCGGGTCCGCGCCGGCGAGTCGCCCGCCGAGGAGTACGAGGGCAACTCCTCGATCTTCCTCGCCACCCCCGACGGCGTGCGGGTCTCCGACCTCGAGGAAGACGGCGACTCGGCCCTCTACACGTTCGCCGAGACGCGCGCCGTGATCCTGCAGTACCTGGACTTCCTCGCCCCCTCGGCCGCGCAGAAGCAGGACGCCGTGTCCCGCTGGGAGGCGGAGGCGGGCCGCGCGTTCCCGGCCCGCGGCGAGCTCGGCCTGTCCTGACCCCACCGCGCCCCGGGCGGTGACCGTGCCGTCGCGGGGAGTCGGTGTGTAACGCGGCGGGAGCCTCATCCGCATCTTCCGGAGCATTGATCGTTCGCTCCGGAAGGATCTCCCGTGCTCGATTCCACGCCCTTCCGGTGCGCCGTCGCTCCCGCCGACGGCGCCTGACGTTGCTCACCCCCCGGAAACGCCGGGCCGGCAGAGGTGCCACTGCCGGCCCGGCGCCGGAGCACGGCGACCCCGTCCAGGACCGGCGAGGAGAGGTGCGTTGACCGACCCCGACATCCGATGGGTGCTGCTGTACCGGACGGCGGCGGAGTGGCGGTTCTCGGTGGGCGAGTTCCCTGAGAACGTGGCCAGCGGCGTCCTGCCGGACACCCCGCCGGACGCTCCGGCCGAGGCCGCCCAGCGCGACGTGCGGGCCCAGCTCGCGCGCGGCTGGCCGTGCCCGGACACCCTGACCTGGCGGCAGACCAGCGCCGACTCCTGGGCGGCGGTGCCCTTGTCAGGCCCGTGACGGCGATCCGGCGCCGCTGTTGAGTGCGCCGTCGTCGGGTGCGGTGCCGTCGGGTGCGGTGCCGTCGGGTGCGCTTCTGTCGGGTGCGCTTCTGTCGGGTGTGGTGGTGTCGGGGGTGGTCGCGAGGAAGCCGCCGGACTGGCGGGTCCACAGGTCGGCGTAGAGGCCGCCGTGGGTCAGGAGGTCCGCGTGGGTGCCCTGCTCGGCGATGCGGCCCTCGTCGAGGACCACGATCCGGTCCAGGTGGGCGATCGTCGACAGCCGGTGGGCGATCGCGATCACGGTGCGGCCGGCCATGACGGCGGCGAGGGTGTCGTGGATCGCGGCCTCGGCCTCGGAGTCCAGGGCGGACGTCGCCTCGTCCAGGACCAGGACCGGGGCGTCCCGGTAGAACGCGCGGGCCAGCGCGATCCGCTGCCGCTGGCCGCCGGACAGCCGCACGCCCCGCTCGCCGACGTGCGCGTCCAGGCCGGTCCGGCCGTCCGCGTCGCGGAGCGCGGCGACGAACGCGGTGGCGGCCGCGCGCCGTACCGCCGCCGCGATCCGCTCCTCGTCGCACGGGCCTGGTCCGGCGATGTTCTCCCGGACCGAGCGGTGCAGCAGCGTCGCCTCCTGGGCCACCATCGCGATCTGGTCCCGCAGGCTCTCCTGGGTGACGGCGGTGATGTCGGTGCCGTCGATCGTGATCGTGCCGGCCTCCGCGTCGTGGAAGCGCAGCAGCAGCCCGACGAGCGTGGACTTGCCGGCGCCGGACCGGCCGACGACGCCGACCCGCTCGCCGGCCGCGATGTCGAGGCTGATCCGGTCGAGCCCGCCCGCTCCCCGGCCGTAGTGGTGGCTGACGCCGGTGAAGGCGATCGCGCCGCCGCGCACCTCGAGCCGGGTCGCGCCGGGCCGGTCGGCGACGGCCAGGGGCTGCGCCACCGTCCGCAGCGCCCGCCGCAGCACGCCGACCGCGCTGAAGAGCGCCGACACGGCGTCCAGCAGCCACTCGCCCATCGCGGTGATCCGGAAGCTCAGCGCCAGCGCCGCCGCGACCAGGCCGATGGGCGCGGCGTCGGTCCGCCACAGCGCGATGCCGTAGCCGGTGAGGCCGACCAGCAGCGCGCCGCCGAGCGCCAGCATGGTGCAGTTCATGGTGACCTCGACCCGCTGCAGGTCCAGGTGCGCCCGGCGGGCCCGCGCGAACACCAGGCGGTCGTGCTCGGTGCGGGCGCCCCGGCCGCCGAGCAGCGCGAGCGTGTCGACGTTGGCGTAGGAGTCGACGAGCAGCCCGGTCAGCTCCGACTCGGCGTCCTGGAGCCGCTCCGACGCGCGCCGGAACCGCGGCACCGCCCAGCGCATGAGCAGCGCGTACGCGACGATCCAGCCGGCCAGCGGCAGCAGCAGCCGGGCGTCGGTGCCGGCCATCAGCCACACCGAGCCCACGACGTACGCGACGACGTGCAGGAGGGTGTGGATCACCGAGTACGCGGCGGTGCTCGCCGCGTCGCCGCCGTCGCGGACCCAGGTGGCGATCCGGCCGGCGAGGTCGTCGCGGAACCAGCCGACCGACTGCCGCGACACGTGCCGGTGTGCCCGCCAGCGGGCGAGCGGCCGCGCGTTGGCCCGGAACGCGATGTCGTCCAGGGCCTCGCTGGCGACGGTGAGCAGCGGCCAGACGACCAGCACGAACGCGGCGACGGCGAGCAGCTCCCGGCCGTGCGCGGCCCAGAACGTGTCCGGGCTGCTGGTGGCGAGCAGGTCGACCAGGCGTCCGGCGTAGCCGATGAGCCACACCTCGATCGCCGCGGACAGCAGCGTGGTGGCGGCGGCCGCGGCCACCACCGGCCGCAGCGGCCGGAACTCCTCGAGGAGGAACCGCCGCACCCCGGCGGCGGGGGCGCGGTCGTCAAGCGGGAACGGGTCCGCGGGGTTCTCGAACAGACGGAACACGAAGCGCCTTTCGGGCGGGGGAGACGGACGGGAGGCCGGGGTGAGCGCCGGATGCCTGCATGACCGTTCTCCTCTTCGTGTGTCTGTGCCTGTGGCCGAACCTATCGGTGCCCGTGCGGCACCGCACCTGATTATTCGTTCTGAAGGCACGCCGGAATGGCCCGCCGCGATGCACGGCGGACCATTCCTTGCATTTCACGGAATTGCTACGTCATTCCAATGTTCAGATGGAGATGGAATAGACGTACACGCCGAGCGCGCTGATGCCGCCGTGGGCGACCGCGAAGTAGGTGCCGTTGGCGGTGTACAGCATCATGGTGCAGTTCGAGTCGTTCTTCACCGACCCGGTGTAGCGGTTGACGCTGCTGTTCGTCGGCGCGCTGCCGACCTGGAACCAGCCCCCGCTGTAGTTGAACGCGCTGTTCAGGGCGAGGGAGCGCTCTCTCGATGTCCGGAGACCGGTCCGTACCGGGAATGACTGTTCGGTCAGCGGACGCTGAATATCAGGGTCCGGCCGGCGGCAGGCTGCCGCGCGTCACCAGGAATTCGCGCAGCGACTGCTGCTGCTCGGCGGTCATGAACTGCTGGGGGATCACCGTGTAGGGGAGCCGTCCGGTGAACAGCACCCAGAAGCCACGGTCCTCGGTGACCTTGGTGACGTCGTCCCAGTCGAGGCTGCCGCGCTCGGTGCCGCTGCGCATCGTCACGGTGTCGTCGTTGATGTCGTAGCCGCCGTCGACCGCGAGCCCGTCGAGGCGCCGGCGGGCGGAGCGGCGCGCCCAGAACGGGAACAGCATCGACAGCACGCCGACGACCAGGATGACGGTGAAGAACGGGCTCGCGTCGAAGTTCCGGCCGCCGATCGGCACCCACAGGCCGACCAGCCCGAAGGCGATCAGCCCGAGGCCGATGTAGCGGTACTTGCGCAGGTAGACGTCGCTGAGCACGGTGGCGACCCGGGCCGCGTACGCGGGGTCTGCCGGGACGTCGAATCGGATGTGCACCCGCGGAACGATACCGCGCTGCAACGTGCGTGCCGGCTTCGGTGTTCACGGGTGTCCACCGGTGTCCACCGGTGGCGCGGACATCGAGCGTGGGGCGGACACCTCAACGGCAACCGGTGGCGAACCGGGGGCGCTCCGCCCGCCCCGGAATCTTGTTCTGGTCAGGCCGCAGGGGCCCGGCGCAAGTACCTGGGGAGATCTTTTGACGTTCGCCACGCTGAACTCCGACCGTGTCCGTCGCGTCGTGCGCCGCCTGCTGCCGATCGGAGTGCTCGCCGCGGGTGTCCTCGCGGGCGCCGGCACCGGCACCGCCGCGTTCGCCGCCGACGCCACGGCCGCGGGCCCGGGGTGCACGGTGGACGCCAAGCTGGTCCCGACCTGCGGCGTGCTGTGGGGCGCGGCCGCCGGCGGCTTCTCCGACGTGCCCCGCGACCAGGCGCTGAAGACCTTCGAGCAGAAGACCGGCCGGACCGCCGCGATCTACCACACCTACCACAAGGGCAACGAGCTCTTCCCGACCAAGGACGAGGTCGCGATGACCGCCGACCCGGCGCGGCCGCGCACCCTCATGCTCAACTGGAAGGTCGCGTACGGCTCGACGTGGGCGAAGGTCGCCGCCGGCGCGCAGGACGCCCGGATCGACCGCGAGGCCGCCTACCTGAAGGCCAACTTCACCAAGCCGTTCTTCCTGGTGCTGCACCACGAGCCGGAGAACGACGTCAACCCGAAGGCCGGCTCGGGCATGACCGCGAAGGACTTCGCCGCCATGTACCGGCACACGATCCTGCGGCTGCGCGCCGCCGGCGTCACCAACGCCGTCTCGACGATCGCCTACATGAACTACGAGAAGTGGAACAACTCCCCGTGGTGGGGTGACCTGTACCCGGGCGACGACGTGATCGACTGGATCGGCGTCGACTCGTACCTCAACGCGCAGCCCAACGGCTTCCACAGCGGCGACTTCACCTCGCTGATGAACCGCACCACCGGCAACCAGAAGTCGAAGTACCCCGGCTTCTACACCTGGGCCACCACGAAGCACCCCGGCAAGCCCGTCATGGTCGCCGAGTGGGGCGTGTACGACTCGTCCGCGAAGGTCAACGGCGCCAACAAGGCCAAGACGTTCGACACCGTGCTGAAGAACCTCGCGGCCATGCCGGCGATCAAGGGTCTCGTGTACTTCGAGACCGCCCGCGACCAGTCCGGCCACGACATCCGCGTCGACGACACCCCGCAGGCGCTGACCGCGTTCAAGCGCGTCGCCGCCGACCCGCGCTTCGACGTCAAGCTCTAGGTTGTCCACAACCGCCACGTTTTCCACAGCCGCCCCGGGCCTTCGGTCCGGGGCGGCCGTCGTTTTGGCAGACTGCCCCCATGAGCGACATGCCCAGCGGGATCGTCATCCCCACCGTCGACGGTGCGCCGAGCACGTCCGCACTCGGGCGGGGCGTCGTCGCCGACGCGCTGCGGTCCGTTTCGCCCGAATGGGCCCGCGAGGCGGAGACGACGAAGAACTGGCGCGGTGAATACCTGCGCCACTTCCACCGGCTCGTCGAGGCCGGGCTGCCGTCCCGCGAGGCCGCGCTGGCCATCGCCGGCGACGGGCTCTCGTCGTTGCGGTCGCGGATGCGGTACCGGCCTGCCCCGGACGCCGACGAGCAGCCCCTGGACAGCGCGTTCGACACGCCGGCCGGCGAGCCCCTGCGGACCGCCACCGTCGCCGGGACGGGCGAGGCGCGGCGTTCGCTCGTCGTGCCGTATCGCGGCGAACGGCTCGAGGGCGACCGCCTGCTCCGGCAGCTCGACGCATGGGTGGCCGGCGGCGTCATCGAGCCGTCGTGCGCGGAGGCGGTGCGGACCGTCGCCGCCAACCCGGCCTGGCTCACCCTCGAAGGGCGACCCGTCGTGGTGCTGGGCGCCGGGGCGGAGATGGGTCCGCTGACGGCGCTGCTGCGCTGGGGCGCCGACGTCGTCGCCGTCGACCTGCCCCGCCCCGCGATCTGGCAGCGGCTCCTGGAGACCGCGCACCGCTCCGGCGGGCGCCTGCACGTGCCCGTCGCCCGGGAGGGCGCCGACCTCGCCCAGCACGCGGGCGCGGACCTGCTGCACGACCTGCGCCGGGTCGCGGACTGGCTCGGCGAGGTGGACGGCGCGCCGGTGCTCGGCAACTACGTCTACGCCGACGGCCCGCTGAATGTCCGGGTCGCGGTCGCCGTGGACGCGCTGACCGTCCGCCTGCGGCAGGCGCGGCCCGACCTCGCGCTCGCGTTCCTCGCCACGCCGACGGACGTGTTCGCCGTGCCGGACGACGCGGTCGACGAGTCCGGCCGGCGGTATGCGACCGCCAAGGGCATCGGGCGGCTGCGCGGGCCGCTGCGGGTCCTCAGCGGCGGGCGGCTGCTCGCGCCCAACTACCCGGGCACCCTCCCGGGCATCAACGACAGCCTGGTGCCGCAGCAGGGCCCCAACTACGCCCTGGCGAAGCGGCTCCAGCGGTGGCGGGCCGCGCACGCCCGGGCGGACGGCGCCACGGTGTCGCTGACCGTCGCGCCGGCGACCCGGACCCGCAGCGTCCTGAAGAACCGCCTGCTCGCCGCCGCCTACGCGGGCGCGCACCGCTTCGGCATCGAGATCTTCGAACCGGCGACGAGCAACACCCTCATGGCCGCGCTGCTCGTCCACGACCTGCACGTCTCGCCGCCGCCGGGGACGCACCCGTGGCAGGACGAGGCGTTCGCGGCGGCGCACGGCGGGCTGTGGCGGCAGCCGTATGCGCCGCGCAGCGCCCTCGGCATCGCCGTCCTCTTCGGCTTCGGCACCGCCCGCGGCTGAGACCCGGCGCGGCGACCTGCCCGGTATGACGCCGCGGCGGTTGTAGCCTGGTTGTCCGGGCTTTCGTACGTTTGGGGTGGTGGCAGGGTGTCCGACCTCGAGCGGATCGCCGCCGCCGCGGCGGGCGACGCGGGCGGGCTGGACCCGTCGCTGCTCGGCGGGTTCCTGACCGCGGTCGTCGCCGCGACCGCCGACGGCCGGCGGCTGCGCCGCCGCGAGCTGGAGGCGTGCGCGGCGTCCGGGCGCCGCGCGGCCGTGCAGGGCGTGGCGCTGCGCGCGCTGGTGGACCTGTACCTGTCGGCGGCGTGGCGGCTGTGGCGCGACGCGCCCGACGTGGCCGGCGGGGACGCCGCCCGGGTCCGGGGCTCCGCCCTCGCCGTGCTGCGGGCCGCCGACGACGGCGTGGCCGCGCTGGTCGAGGGGTTCCAGCTCGCCCGGGCCGACGTCATCCGGCTCCAGGAGGCCGTCAAGCACGACGTCATGGAGGCGCTCCTCGCCGGCGGCCAGCAGGCGATCGAGGCGACCGGCCCCGCCGCCGACATCGGGCTCACGCTGTCCGGGCCGGTCGCGGTGCTGGTGGTCCGCCGGCCCTCGGGCTTCGGCGGGCCGGACACGGCCGCCATCCCCGGCCGCCTCGAGCGGGCGCTGCAGGGCCGCCACGGCGACGCGCAGCCCCTCGTGCTGATCCGCTCCGGCGAGGTGGTGTGCGTGTTCGCCGCGCCCGACGCCGCGGCGGTCGCCACGGTCCGTGACGTCGTCACCCGCGAGCTGGACCGGGCCGTCCGGGGGCCGGGGCGCGCCTGGCGGGGCGCGGTCAGCAGCCCCCGGATCGGGGCCTCGGCGGTGCGGACCAGCCACGACGAGGCGCGGTACGCCCTGGACCTCGCCGACCGGCTCCGCCTGGAGCAGCCCCTCGTCGACGCGCGGGACCTCACCATCTACCGGGTGCTGCTGCAGGACCTGCCGGCCGTCCACGACCTGGTCCGCAGCACCCTCACCCCGCTCACCCGGGCCCGCGGCGGCGCCGGCCACCTGGTCGAGACCCTCGACGCCTACTACTCGACCGGCTGCGTCGCGACCGAGACGGCGGCCCGGCTGAACCTGTCGGTGCGGGCCGTCACGTACCGGCTGGCGCGGGTGGCAGAGTTGATCGGGAGGGACCCGGCCGATCCTGCCGAGCGGCTGACCCTCCACGCGGCGGTCACGGCCGCGAGACTGCTCGACTGGCCGTCGACACCCCTCGACTAGCGTTTCTCAAACCACACTTTCTTGCCGGTCGTCGGCAACGTACACCCGGCCGAATGTCCTGCGGCCGACGCAGCGGGAGGCCCGGGTCGCGGGCGACGCTTGAACCCAGACAGCTTGCTATCTGGAGGGATGGTTCATGCTCGACGTACCGATCTGGCTGTGGGCGACGTTCGGCATCGGTGTCGTCGTCATGCTCGCGGTCGACCTGCTCGCCCACCGCAAGGAACACGTGATCGGCTTCCGCGAGGCCGCCAAGTGGAGCGCGGTGTGGGTGACGCTGTCGCTCGCGTTCGCCGGTCTCGTCTGGGCCACCCTCGGCGCCGAGGCGGGCGTGGAGTTCACGACCGCGTGGCTGCTGGAGAAGAGCCTGTCGGTCGACAACCTCTTCGTGTTCGCGCTGATCTTCGGCTACTTCGCGGTGCCCAAGCAGTACCAGCACCGCGTCCTCTTCTACGGTGTCATCGGCGCCCTCATCTTCCGGGCGATCTTCATCGCGGCCGGTGTCGCGATCATCAGCAAGTTCACGGTCGTGCTGTTCGTCTTCGCGGCGATCCTGCTGTGGAGCGCGTACAAGCTGATGAAGGACGACGAGGACGACTACGACCCGAGCACCAACATCGCCGTGCGCCTGGTGCGCAAGGTGCTGCCGGTCCAGGACGAGTACTCCGGCGCGAAGTTCTTCGTCAAGCAGGGCGTGAAGTGGGTCGCCACCCCGATGCTCGTCGTCGTGGTCGCGATCGAGGCCGCCGACCTGGTCTTCGCCGTCGACAGCGTGCCGGCGGTGCTCGCGGTCAGCGACGACACGTTCATCGTCTACTCGTCCAACGCCTTCGCGATTCTCGGCCTGCGGGCGCTGTACTTCCTGCTCGCCGGGATGCTGGACCGCTTCCGGTACCTGTCGAAGGGGCTGGCGATCATCCTCGCCTTCATCGGCGTGAAGCTGGTCCTGCAGGCCGCGCACAAGACGATCAGCACCTCGGTGCCGGAGATCCCGTCACTGGTGAGCCTGGCGGTCGTCGTGACCGTGCTGGCGGGGTCGGTGCTGCTGAGCCTGCGTCACGCGCCGGAGCCGTCTGCGGAGCCGTCTGTGGAGCCGTCGTCGGAGCCTTCTTTGGAGGGCGGTCCGGACAGGCCGTCGCTGGAGAAGCCGTCGGACGCGAGGAGCGACCAGATCTCGAGGTCGTGACGGATCCCCTTGTACGGGTGAACCTCCCGCAGCACGCCGTCCCGGCGCATACCGAGGCGGCGTGCTACGGCGCTGCTGGCCGTGTTGTCCGTCCGGCAGCGCCACTCGACGCGGTGGATGCCGCGGGTGTGCACCGCCCAGTCGATGAGCACCCGCACCGCCATCGTGATGAGCCCCCGCTTCTGCCCGGCCGGCTCCAGCCAGCAGCCGATCTCGCAGGTGCCGGCCTGCGCGTCGAACGCGACGAACATCGTCCCGCCGACGAGCGTCCCGTCGAGCCAGATCCCGAACAGCCGCCCGGCGTCACGGGCGGCGAGGTCCGCGTACCGCTGCAATGTCGCCCGCGCCGTCTCCAGGTCCGTGCTGACCCCGGCCCACGGGATCCACGGGTCGACGGTCGGCCTGGCGCGGTCCATATGGGCGAGGAACTCCCCGGCCTGCCACGGCTCCAGCGGCCGTAGCTGCGCTGCTTCGGTGAGGGCGACGCTGAACATGATCCCTACGCTATCGTCCCCGGATTTCATGTCGGGGGGTGGCGTTATGGTGACGGCGTCGGGGGGTGCTTGATGATGGTTCGCCGGTTGCTTGATGACGCGTTGCCCGCGGTGCTCGGGCACGTCGAGACGCCTCCGGAGATCGCCGCCGCTCCCGCGTCCTCGCCGCTCGGGCTCGCGGTCGCCGTCGCCGTGCTGGCGCGGCGGCTCGACCGGTTTCCCGAGTCCGAGTTCGACGCGCTCGTAGATACCTGGGTGGCGGCCCACGGGGTCCGGCACGTGGCGCGGGCGGTGGCCGAGCTCGCCGGCCTCTACGCCGGCGCCGGCCGCACGGGCGCGACGGCGTTCGTCACCTGGTCCACACCCACCGGCCCGCGCCAGGCGTTCCTCCGCGACGCCTGGGCACGGTTCGCCCTGCGACTGCGGCCCCACCTTCCCGAGCCACTCACGACCACCTCCGCGACGATGGTGTCGGGCGCGGCTGGGTCTTCGGCGGTGGCGCCAGGCGCGGCCGTGGCGGAGGCGGAGGTGTCGGGCGCAGCCCTCTCCGCAACGGTGGTGTCGGACGCGGCAGGGTCGGGCGTGGCTGCGTCTGCGGCGGTGGTGTCGGGCGTGGCAGGGTCGGGCGTGGCTGTGTCTGCGGCGGTGGTGTCGGGCGTGGCCGGGTCGGGCGTGGCTGTGTCTGCGGCGGTGGTGTCGGGCGTGGCCGGGTCGGGCGTGGCTGGGTCTTCGGACGTCGGGCCGGGCGCGGCCGTGGCTGCGGCGGTGGTGGAGGATCTCGCCGCGCTGCGGTCCGATCCGCGGCCGCTGCGGCGGTTGACGGCCTCACTGCTCGCGCCGGCGGTGACGGCCTGGGTCGACGAGGACTGCGCGACCTTCGCCGCCGCCGGCGACGAGACGATGTGCCGGCTGCTGCTGCCGTCGGTCCGCAGCCTCGACCAGCTCGACGTGCTCCTGCGGGTCGTCGCGCCGCACTGGCTGTTCTGGGACGAGCCGACGATCTCCGGCCTGGCCGCGGCGATCGGCCCCGCCATCGAGCCGCACCTCACGCACTGGCTGCGCACCGAGCCGCTGACCGCCGACGCCGTCGCGTGGACGGCGGGGATTCTCGCCACGTTCCCGACCGACTCCGCGTTCGACGCCCTGGTCTCGCGCTCCGCCGAGCGCCGGGTGCGTCCGGCCCTCGCCAAGGCGATCCACCGCTTCCCCGACCTGGCCCTGCGCCGCCTCGCCGAGGCCACCGCCACGCCGACGATCGGCGTGCTGCTCGCCGCGCACGTCCGCGCCGACCCCGCCCGCGCCGCCCGCCTGCTGCCGGCCCTCAGCCCGCCCGCCGCCGCCCGCGTGGGGGCGATGCTGCGCGTCGAGTCCGCGCCGCCGGCCGCCGTCCCGCCGATCCTGGCCACCCCACCCTGGACCACCACCGCGCCGGCCGCCCCCATCGTCCCCGGCCTGGTCTGCCCCGACCCTCCGGCCGTCCCCGGCGGCGGCCCCTGGGCCGCGGCGAGCGCCGACGCGCTGCTGGACCGGGCCGGGCCCGACGTCGCGGGATGGATGGCAGGCTGGTTCGCCCGCTCGACGCAGACCCGGCCCGTCGCCGAGCAGTGGCTGCGCCGCCACCCGGCCGAGGCCGCGTCCGCGCTGATCCCACCGGCGCTGGCCCGCCCCGGCACGGCCCGCCGCGACGCGTCCGCCGCCCTGCGGTTCCTCGTCCGAAGTGGACACACCGCCACCGTCCTCGCCGCCGCCGACCGCTACGGCCCAGCCGCCCTCGCCGGCGTCCAGGCCCTGCTCACCACCGACCCGCTGCACCTGCTCCCCGCCCGCATCCCCACCACCCCCGCCTGGGCCGACGCACTGCTCCTGCCCGCCCTCCGAGTCCGCTCCACCCAGCCCCCCGCCCCGCCCCACCCCGCCGATGCGGCGCTGCCCGTCGATTCGGCTCGGCCCGCTGATGCGGCCCTGCCAGCCGACGCGGTTCTGCCCGCCGGCCCGGCATGGCCCGCCGACTCGGTCTTGCCTGCCAGCTCGGCACGACCTGTCGGCGCGGTGCTGCCTGCCGTCGCGGTCCCGCCTGCCAGCTCGGCACGGTCTGTCGGCGCGGTGCTGCCTGCCAGCTCGGCACGACCTGTCGACGCGGTGCTGCCTGCCGTCGCGGTCCTGCCTGCCAGCTCGGCACGGTCTGTCGACGCGGTTCTGCCCGCCGACCCGGCACGGCCCGACAGCTCGGTCCCACCAGTCGGCCCGGCGCCGCCCGTCGGCGCGGTTCTGCCTGCCGACGCGACCCGGCACTTCGTGACGATGCTGGCCATGTCGACCCTCGACGACCCGTACGCGGGGGTTGCCGTCGTCCGGCAGGTCTGCGACCCGGGGAGCCTGGCCGAGTTCGGCTGGTCGCTCTATCAGGCCTGGCGCGCCGCGGGTGGCCCCGCATCGCAGCGGTGGGCGTTCACGGCGCTCGGGCTCATCGGCGACGACTCGACGGCGGCGCGGCTGGCCCCGCTCGCGCTCGCCTGGCCCGCCGCGGGCGAGCTGGCCAACGCCCGGGTCGCCGTCGACATCCTCGCCACCCTGAGCACCGCTGCCGTCGCTCCCTCAACCCCCGACCTCAACTCTCCGACGCCTGGCCTGCCGGCGGCTGACCCGCCGAGCCTTGCCGGTCCGCCGCCGGGAGTCGGGTCGCTCGGCGCGCTGCGGCAGCTGGTTCGCATCGCGGGGAGCGCCCGCGGCAAGCTGAAGGAGCACGCCGTCCGCCGGGCCGCCGAGGCCGCGGCCACCGTCGGGCTCGGTGCGGAGGAGCTCGCGGACCGCCTCGTGCCCGACCTCGACCTCCCCGCCGACGGCGCCCTGATCCTCGACTACGGGCCCCGGCGCTTCAGCGTCCGCCTCGACGAACAACTCCGCCCGTACGTCCTCGAAGATCCCGCCCACCACCGCGGCGACCCGAGCCGTGTGGAGCCGCGCCGCCGGGAGCTGCCGAAGCCCGGGGCGAAGGACGACCCGGTGCTGGCACAGGAGGCGTACGCCCGGTTCGCCGAGTTGCGCAGGGAAGCCCGCACCATCGCTGCCGAGCAGACCCGCCGCCTCGAAGTTGCCATGGTCGATCAGCGGCGCTGGTCTGCCGCGGGCTTCCGCGACAGCATCGTCGCCCACCCGGTGCTGCGTGAGCTCGCCCGCCGCCTCGTCTGGGCGACGTTCGCCGGTGACGGCCCGGGCGGGGCGTTCCTTGCCGCGTTCCGTGTCGCGGAGGACCTCACGTTCGCCGACGTCGGCGACGAGCCCTTCGCTCTTGCCGCTGACGCCGTGGTGGGGATCGTGCACCCGGTCACCCTGGGGGAAGGTCTCGGTGCCTGGGTGCGGTTGTTCGCCGACTACGAGATCGTTCAGCCGTTCGTTCAGCTGGGCCGCGCCGTACACCAGCCGGCCGCCGCAACAAGCGCCGGCAGCGCGGTCCGTCCCGGGGAGGACCTTGCCGCGCGGCTCGGTGTGGACGGGCGGACGACCGATGCGCGGCGGCTGTATGTCCTCGACCGGCGTGGCTGGGTCCGCGCGCAGGCGGGTGACGGCGGGCGCATCCGGTCAATGACGCGGCGGGTGCCAGGCGGCTGGTTGGTAGTGGTCGATCTGGAACCTGGCGTGTTCGTCGGCCGGTCCGACGGCAGCGGCGAGCAGACCGTGACGGTCCGTGTCGAGCATGACCATCCCGGAGGGCGGCGGCCGCAGGACGGGGGCGTCGCGCCCGCCGGGACCGCTGCCGGCGTGGCCTGCGCCGCGTGCGTGGCACCTGTGGGGCTTGACGCCGTCACGTACTCGGAGATCGCCCGCGACCTGCAGGACCTCGTGACATGACCGCAGACCCGCGACCGCCGCGGCCGGGTGTCGTGCAGGTGGGCCGCGCTCCGCTCAGGGCTCGGGCAGGGATCTCCGCATGGGCCGCGGCGGGGTAGGGGAGACTTCAGGGCATGAGCGACACCACCTTGCGCGTCGTGCTGGTCGGGTACGGCACGGCCGGCGCGGCGTTCCACGCACCACTGATCAGCACGACGCCCGGGCTCGCCCTGAGCGCGATCGTCACCGCCAACCCCGAGCGCCGCCGCGCCGCGGCCGAGGCGTACCCCGGAGCGACGCTGCTGGCGGCGGCCGAGGAGCTGTGGGCGGCGGCCGGCGAGCTCGACGTGGTGGTGGTCGCCTCGCCGAACCGGACCCACGCGCCGCTGGCCCGGGCGGCGCTGGAGGCGGGGCTGCCCGTCGTGGTCGACAAGCCGCTGACCGCGACCGCCGCGGAGGGCGAGGCGCTGGTGCGGCTGGCGGCCGAGCGGGGGCTGCTGCTCAGCGTGTACCAGAACCGGCGCTGGGACGGGGACTTCCTCACGGCCCGGCGGCTGGTGGAGTCGGGGGCGCTCGGCAGGGTGCTGCGGTTCGAGTCGAGGTTCGAGCGGTGGCGGCCGGTGCCGAAGGGCGGCTGGCGGGAGAGCGCCGACCCCGCCGAGGCCGGTGGGCTCCTGTACGACCTCGGCAGCCACCTCGTCGACCAGGCGCTGCAGCTGCTGGGCCCGGCGACCGAGGTGTACGCGGAGGTCCACACCCGCCGCGCCGGCGTCGAGGTCGACGACGACGTGTTCGTGGCGCTGCGGCACGAGGGCGACGCCCGGTCGCACCTGTGGATGAGCGCGCTCGCCGCTTCGCCGGGGCCGCGGCTGCGGGTGCTGGGCGACCGCGGGGCGTACACGAAACACGGCATGGACGTGCAGGAGGACGCGTTGCGGGCGGGCCGCCTGCCGACGGAACCCGGCTGGGGCGAGGACGACCCCGCCCGCCACGGCGTGCTCACCGTCGACGGGCAGGACCGGCCGGTGGCGACCGAGCCGGGCGCGTACCAGCGCTTCTACGAGGGCCTCGTCGCTGCGCTTCGCGAGGGTGCGCCGCCGCCGGTCGACCCCGCCGGCTCGATCGCGACGCTCGCCGTGCTGGAGGCCGCCCGCCGCTCGGCCGACGACCGCCAGGTGGTGAAGCTCGCCTGACCCGCCCTCAGCACCGTTTCGCCGTGGCGGCCCGCGCACCGGTCCGCGGCCGCCACGGAGAGCCGGGTCGGTTGGCGGACACGGTCCGCGGCCGCCACGGAGAGGGGTCGGCTGAAGGGCGCGGTCCGCAGATGCCACCGGGAGCCGGATCGGTTGGCGGACACGGTCCGCGGCCGCCGCGGAAAGCAGGGTCGGTTGAAGGTGCGGTCCGCGGACGCCACCGGGAGCCGGTCGGTTGAAGGGTGCGGTCCGCGGCGGCGCCGGTGGGCGTCAGGTCGCGGCGGGGTCCGCCGGTCCCGGCCGGAGGGGTCGCGGGGGTGCCGCCGTCGTGAGCGGGCCGGTGGTGGACTCGCGCTGGCGGGGCACGGCGGAGCGGCCGCCCGGGTTCCAGGGCACGGTCTTGTCGAGGATGCCGCGGGCCATGATGTACAGGCAGGCCCCACCGTTGACGAACGACGCGACGACGTCACTCGGGTGGTGCATCCCGCGGTACATCCGCGTCAACGCCACACCGAGCGGGATGGCGACCAGCGCCCACGCGGCGGCCCGGGTGACGGGGCGGGTGGCGGCGCGGGCCAGCAGGAACGCCAGTCCACAGTAGAGCGCGACGGCGGCGGACGTGTGCCCCGACGGGAAGCTCGACGTGGGCAGCGAGCCGTCCATGCGCTCCACCGCCGGCCGCTGCCGGTGGATCGCGAGGGTCGTGAACAGGAACACCGCCGCCTGGGCGCTCACGGCCGCGCACAGGAACAGCGGCTCGCGCCAGCGGCGCAGGAGGAGGACGAGGACGGTCGCGGCGACCGCTGTGGCAGCGATGATGGCCGGTGTACTGGCGATGGTGCTGAACACGAGGGAGACGTCCGTGCGCGGGCCGGTGCGCTCCGCCGCCAGGGCACGGTTGACGCCGTCCTCGACGGTCAGCGGCCACACGCCGGGTAGCGCTCGCGTCACGAGGAGTCCGAGGCCGACGAGGAGCCCGTACAGGAGCAGCACCGGCAACAGGAGACGGACGGCGACGAGTGACGCGAGGCGCATGCCGGTGCTGGTACCCGTCGATGCTGCCCGCTACTCGCTGAGCATGACGACCAGGCCGATCAGGCCGGCGATGGCGGCGGCGGTACCGCCGATGGCGCTGAGCATGTTCAGGCCCTTGCCAGTGCCGAGGTTCGCCTCGAGCTTCGCGACGTGCGGGGCCTTGGGGTCGTAGAGGACGGCGACCGGCGTGCCGGGCCGGAAACGGGGCGGGTTCGCCCCGACGGGGTCCGTCGCGCGCATCGGGCGGCCTTCGCGGGTGTGGTACTGGAAGACGGGCATCCCCAGCTGGACCCCGGCGGCGGTGGGGACGAAATCCCAGCTGACGTCGACGACGACGCCGGGCACGCGGACCGCGCGGGCCAGGAACCGCCGGTCGCTGCCCGAGGAGCGGACCCCCTTGACGAGGTGCACCACCCCGATGAGCAGCATCACCACGAACCCCACCATCAACATGTGCGACCATCCTCGACCCGGGCCACGCTCGACGATGGCAGCGTGACCCGGGCCGCGTGCAGTTCTCGTGCAGGCGCCTACCGGCGCTGCGGCGGGGTGATCCGGACCCGCTCCTGCTCCGGGCGGCGCTCGATGTCGTCCAGCTGGGCGCTGACCGTGGTGCGCAGCTCGTCGTAGTCGTCGAACGAGTAGTCGCCGAACAGCGTGTAGCCGGCCCACATCAGGTTGGCGCACACCTGCGGCGGCACCTTGCCCGTGGCCGCGCCCATGCCGACGAGCGCGACCGACGTGATGCTGCCGGGCTCGGCCGCGTTCTGCATGTGGATCGCCTGGAACGCCGCCGCGCACGCGAGGGCCACGTTGAGCGTCTCGCGGACGTTCTGCACCGACTGCGTCATCGTCGGGGTGGAGATGAGGAACCTGGGGGTGGCGGCGCCGGACGGGACACACACCGCGCTGCCGATCGGCAACGTGCCGGCGAACCCGTCGTGGATGGCCCGCTGCACCCGCAGCTGGATGCCGGCGCCGAGGTGCCGTTTGACGACTGCGTCGACGCCGCCGTCCATCCGGCCCTGCGAGTTGGTCGGGCTGACCCAGGCGTCGACCCGCTGGTTGAGGATCGAGCCCTTGACGATCTCGACCTCGGGATTGTCCTGGAACGCCGACCGCCAGGCCTGCACGACCTTGGCGTTGACGTCGCAGAGGACCACCTTGAGCTGCGTGTTGGTGGTGCTTTCGGGCATGGCTCGCTCCGATCGGACTTCGGCTGTGGCTTCGGTTCCGCCGGACCGTACCGGGTGCGCTTCGGCGGAAAAAATGTCAGAGGTCGGTGTTAGTCTCCGGGCGTTTTCGGGGCCTGGCCCCATCGACGGCGACCTGGGGGCATCATGAGCGACGACGAGTTGGGCCTTGCCGAGCTGTTCAGCGGCGGCGGCGAGCCGTGGCTGCCGCTGCTGAAGCCCGTCATCGAGGCGCAGCCGGCCGCGGCCTCGTTCATCGGCCCGGGCCGCAGCCCGAAGGTCGTGCCCGTGCGGGAGCTGACGTTCCAGGCGTTGAAGCCCAACCCTCCGCACAAGTGGAAGGTCGTCGTCTTCGGGCAGAACCCGTACCCACGGCCGGAGAGCGCCACCGGCATCGCCATGTTCGACAACACGTTCCACGACTGGGACGACAGCCAGTTCGGCAAGGTCATCTCCATCCGCTGCATCATCAAGGCCGCGGCGATGTGGAAGCACGGCATCCCGAAGAAGACCCCGATCGCCGACATCCGCAAGCTGCTGCGCGAGCACGACACCGTGCAGCCGCCCGAGTGGTTCCAGGCGATGCTCACCCAGGGCGTCCTGCTGCTCAACGCGTCCCTGACCGCGAGCAGCGACGGCGCGATGGCCACCGACCAGCACACCGCGTTCTGGCGGCCCGTCGTCGAGCGGCTCGTCGAGGAGATCCTCAAGGCCAAGCAGGACGCCGACGAGCCCGACCGCAGCGTCGTCTTCGCCTGGTGGGGCGCGCACGCCCGCAGCCTGAAGAGCGTCGTGCAGCGCCTCGAGAAGCGCTACCCGGGCGTGCGGGTCCGCCACATCGACCACGCCAACCCGGCCGCCCAGGGCGACATCTTCTGCGACGGCGAGCACTTCGGCACCGTCAACGCGGCGCTCGACGACCTCGGCGCCGACGAGATCGACTGGCTGCCGAGCAAGGGGTGGAATGCGTCGGCCGCCGCCGCCGACCGCATGGGCGCCTTCATCGCGTCCACAATGGAGCTGCACCAGCTCTACCTGGAGCGCCTCGCCAGCGTCAAGGACGAGGGCCTCGCCCTCCCCGCCATCACCGGCGTCTTCGACACGCCGCTCATGGACTTCCGCGAGGCGATCGCCCCCGCCGCGAAGGTCCTCGCCGGCCTCGACTGGCACGTCGAGCAGTCGCACCAGTTCGGCACGTCCCGCGCCGACACCGACGGCCTGTCCGCCGCCGAGGTCGCCGCCCTCTACCTGTACACCTGCGAGTCCGCCTTCTACCGGCAGATCAACGCGAGCCTGCGCAGCCCCGACCGCTCCCGTGTCGTGCCCTACCTGCCGTATCTGCGCCTGCTGTTCTCCGCCGTCTCCCGCCTGCCCGCCCGCACCGAGCCCCTGTGGCGCGGCGTGTCGATGGACCTGCGCGCGCAGTACCCGGCCGGTCAGACCGTCACCTGGTGGGGCGTCTCCTCGTGTACCTCGAAGCTCAGCATCGCCGAGTCGTTCCTGGGCCGCCGCGGCAAACGCACCCTCTTCGAGGTCCACCCCACCCGTGCCGTCGGCATCCGCCGGTTCTCCGCCTTCACCGGCGAGGAGGAGTTCATCCTGACCCCGGGCACCCAACTGCAGGTGACCGACGTGCACGCGGACCGCGGCGGCCTGTGCACCATCCGCCTGACCGAACTCCCCGACCAGCACCAGGTCAGCTGACCCCGGACCTCCCGACCGACGCGGCCTGTGCGACGCGGCCTGTGCGGTGTGCGGCCTAGGCCCCCGCGGCCTGGGCCGCGCGGCGTTGAGTGGTCCGGCGCGGCTTCGGCGGCGTGGTCCCGGCGGCGCGGTCCTGAGCGGTGCGGCTTGGGCGGTGTGGCTTGGGGCAGCGCGGCTTGAGTGGCGCGGTCCTGAGCGGTGTCGTCTGGCGGCGTGGCTTGAGCAGTGCGGTCTGGGCGGTGCGGCCTGAGCGGCGTGGCATTGGCGGCGCGGTCCGGCTTGGGCGGTGCGGCTTGGGGCAGCGCGGCTTGAGCGGTGCGGCGCGGCTTGAGCGGCGCGGTCTGGGCGGTGCGGCTTGGTGGCGTGGCTTGAGCGGTGCGGCGCGGCTTGAGCGGCGCGGTCTGGGCGGTGCGGCTTGGTGGCGTGGCTTGAGCGGTGCGGCGCGGCTTGAGCGGCGCGGT
>NZ_JBFANF010000092.1:30782-38848 GCF_040674675.1 Dactylosporangium sp. NPDC049742
GTCTGGGCGGTGCGGCTTGGTGGCGTGGCTTGAGCAGTGCGGTCTGGGCGGTGCGGCTTGGTGGCGTGGCTTGAGCGGTGCGGCCTGGGCGGTGTGTGTGGGCAGGAACGGCGAGCGCATGGGCTCGTGTCGCGTGCTGCCCCTGGCGCCGCGCTGGGCGTGAGCCTTGCGCACGACATCGAACCGGCCTGGTGCCTGGGACGGCGCCGAACTCCCGCGGGGTCGGTCATGAATGGAAGGATGCCGGCGTGGACGAAGTATTCGGAGTGCCTGAGCCGGCCGTGGTCGTGCCGCAGACCGACCCAGAGGCAGTGGTCGGCCCGGTGCGGCCCACGGATGCCGTGCGGGAGGAGATCACCGGACTGCTTGAGCGGGACGACTCCCGGCTCGGTGCGGTGTACCGCGCAACGCGGCGAGGGCTCACGCCGGACGAGATAGCCGCCGAGCTGCAGGTGACCACGTCGGGCTTTGTCTGGAACGTCAACCGCACCATCAAGGCGCTGGTTGAGGGGGATCTGCCGACCGCGCCGACGGTGGCGCTCGCCGTCTCGCGGAAGTTCCGGTCGATACTGCGGTCCTCGCGGCTGTCGTCGGCGACACGGAGGTATCTCGAGGTCAACCTCACCGAACTTGAGCGGCGGTCCAACGACGAGGGCGCCCGGGTCGTCGAGGCGCGGCAGGCGCAGGAGCAGACCGAGCAGGCGGAGTCGCAGAACCTGGTCGGCATCTACGTGTATGCGCTGCCGCACTATCTGCGATACCCGTTCGATCCGGAAAGCGGGCGCACGCTGATGAAGGTGGGCCGCAGCGACAGCGACGTCATCGTTCGATTCCGCAACCAGACCCGCATCACGGCATTGCCCGAGGAGCCGCTCCTGCTACGGATCTACCGCACGGACAGCGGTGATGCGCCGCCGGTGGAGTCGGACTTTCACAGGCTGCTGGAGGCGGCCGATCACTATCGCAGCGTGGCTCGGACCGCCGGGCGTGAATGGTTCGTCACCAGCCTCCGCTTCCTGGATGAGGTCGCGCGGGTAATGCGGCTGCCCATCGTCGTGGTGAACGAGGCCGCCGACGAAGGCTGAGGCGACGAGGCGGCTGGGAACGTGTGGCTGGCGTTCGTCCGGTGTTTCGGGGGGCGTTGGCGGGGTGGCGCAGAGTGGGGCGACGGGCGGATCACTCTGGGAGGGTTCATGGTTACTCGGCGTCAGGTGCTCACCACGACGGCGGTCTCGGCCGGGGCGGTGGTGTTGCCGTTGACGGTGGCGGACCCGGCCGTGGCGCACGGTGGGTCGTTGCCGGGGCACGCGGGGGTGTTCGCGCTCGGGGTGGCGAGCGGCGACCCGCTGCCCGACGGGGTGATCCTGTGGACCCGGCTGCTGCGGGCGGCGGGGCCGCTGGCGGCGCGGCCGGTCAGGGTCGACTGGCAGGTGGCGTCGGACGAGCGGTTCCGTGATGTGGTGCGGTCGGGGCACACGGTCGCCGTGCCGCAGCTGGGGCACTCGGTGCACGTGGACGCCCGGGGGTTGCGGCCGGGGCGTGAGTACTTCTACCGGTTCCGGGCGCTGGGAGAGCTGAGCCCGGTCGGGCGGACGAAGACCGCGCCGGCGCCGTCGGCGGACCGGGGTGGGCTGCGGTTCGGGATCGTCAACTGCCAGGACTTCCAGAACGGCTACTGGCCGGCGTACGCGGGGCTGGCCGCCGAGGACCTCGACGTGGTGCTGCACCTCGGGGACTACATCTACGAGTACGACCCGCACAGCGCGTACGCGGACCGGCAGCACACGACGCCGGCCACGGCCGGGCTCGACCAGCTGCGGACGCTCGACGACTACCGGGCCCGGCACGCGCAGTACAAGGGTGACCCGCTGCTGCAGGCGGTGCATGCCGCGTTCCCGTGGATCGTGACGTGGGACGACCACGAGACGGAGAACAACTACGCGTCGCTGACGGACGAGATCGACGACACGGGCGGGCAGCACCAGGCGCCGGAGGTGTTCGCGCGGCAGCGGGCGGCGGCGTACCAGGCGTACTACGAGCACATGCCGATCCGGGCGAACCTGAAGCCCGGCAGCGCCGACCTGCGGATCTTCCGGCGGTTCGACTTCGGGCGGCTGGCGCGGATCAACGTGCTCGACACGCGGCAGTACCGCACGGACCAGCCGGGCGGGTTCCCGGGCGACTTCGGGCTGCCGGGGGCGGGGACCGCGAACACGGGCGGGACGCTGACGGGTGAGGACCAGGAGCGGTGGCTGGCCAGGGGGCTGGACCACTCGCCGGCGCGGTGGAACGTCATCGCCCAGCAGGTCATGATGAGCCGCGTCAAGTTCCCGAACCCGGCCGGCGGGGTGCCGCCGATCGTGGCGAACCTCGACCAGTGGGACGGGTACGCCCCGCAGCGCGACCGGCTGCTGCGGCACCTCGTCGACGCGAAGGTCGCCAACCCGGTCGTGCTCGCCGGTGACATCCACTCGACCTGGCTCAGCGAGCTCAAGCTGGACTTCGACCGGCCCGAGCAGCCGTCGGTGGCGGTCGAGCTGACCGCGACGTCGATCAGCTCGGACTTCCCGATCGCGTTCGACGGGCCGCTCAAGGCGGTCAACCCGGCGCTCAACCCGCACGTGCGCTACTTCGACGGTTCGAAGCGTGGCTACCTGCGGTGTGAGCTCAGCCGGTACGGCTGGCGCACCGACGCCCGCACCGTGGACACGATCGCGAGCCGGACGGCACCGGTGAGCACCAGCGCGTCGTACGTCATCGAGGCCGGCACCTCGACCCTGCAGAAAGCCTGACCCGAAGGCCTGTCATGGAGGCCGGACCCGAAGGCCTGTCATGGAGGCCTGACGCAAGCGGACCACAGGGCATGGCGCGTGACCGGGCGGACCGGTCACGCGCCGTGGTAGAAGAAGCCGCCCAGGCCGACGGTGAAGATGAGCAGGCCGTAGGCGGCGTGCTCGACGGAGACCACGAACAGGGAGCGGGTCCGCTGGTAGCGGCGGGCGAACAGCCAGCCGCCCGCCAGGGTCAGCACGACCGCGAGGACGTTGCCGAAGATGATGTGCGCGAAGCCGAACGCGAGCGCGCCGGCGAGCGCGGCGGCAACCGGTGAGGGGAACAGCGGCGCGTACCGGTGCAGCAGGAACGCCCGGTAGAGCAGCTCCTGCGGGTAGACGGAGGCGAGCGGGTAGAACACGACGATCGCGGCCCACAGCAGCGGCCGCTCGCGGGGCAGGTCGAACAGCCGGTCCGGGGCGAGCCACGCGACCAGGCCGGTCATCGCCACGGCGGTGGCGCACCAGAGCGCCAGCATCGGGCCCCAGACGTCGCGGGCCCGCAGCGCGCCGGGGCGCCACAGGTCGCGGCGGTCGAAGCCGGGCTGCCGCCGCAGGTAGAGCACGGCGACGACGGCGAGCAGCAGCAGGACGGGGATCGGGCCGCCGGGCGGTGCCGCCACGGCGTACACCGCGATGAGCACGAAGAACACGAGCCCGAACTCGGCGGCGAGCCGGACCCGCATCAGGCGGCGCCAGGGGCGCGGCGGACGCTCCAGTCGAAGGTGCCCTGGCACACCACGACGCCGGTCTCGTCGGTGATGTCGGCGGTGGTGGCGATCCGGACCCGGTTGGCGACGCCGATGAACACCTCGGCGAGGGTCTCCCGGGCGTCGGGGTCGAGCCGGCAGGTGGCGGTCAGGTGCCCGCGGGCCGGCGCGAGGAAGCGCATGGTCGCGGCGGCGCCGAGCGGGACGACGCCCTGGACCGCGTCGGGGGTCGGGCACGCGGAGATGATCGCGGCGAGGCCGGCCGCGTCGGCGAGGGTGACGAGGCCGCTGGAGTGCAGCGATCCGATGACGTTGGCGAGGGCCGGCGGCGCAGTCACCGTGACCACGCCGACGCCGTTGACGGCGCGCACGACCTCGAGTCCCACGGTGCGGTGCGCCGGGATGGGGTCCAGCAGCGACCTGGCCAGCGCGGTGGCGTCCATTCCGCGACGGTGCGACGTCAAGATGACGGCCGTGTCACGCCCGCACCACGGCCGGGTGACGGTCAGCAGGCCGTGTCGCGCGGGAACGGCCAGAACCGGATCGCGGCCTCGACCAAGGTGGCGCTGGTGGGGTGCAGCTCGAACGCGACCACCCGGCCGGACACCGGTCGCGTGGCGCAGAGCGGCTCGGCGGTGGCGACGGTCCAGCCGTTCGCGGCCAGCAGGTCGGCGTGCCGGGCGCGGACGTCGGCCCAGCCGGTGCCGGCGGCGAGGGTGCGCTCGACCGTCACCGACCCGCGCGTCTCCTCGCCGGGGTCGCACGGGTTGCTCCGGTGCCGGGCGGTGATCTCGGAGCCCGGCACGTCGGCGGTCAGGACCGGGTCGCCGGCGAGCAGGTCGAGCAGCTCCGGCGGCGCCGTCCGGCAGCCGGCCCCGGGCGTGCCGATGGGGACCGCGCAGGCCGCACACAGGACGGCCAGCACGATCAGCCGGCGACCCAAGGGCTGACCCCCATCTTGCCCGTGTTGCCGGGGTCGGTCGACAGCGTCAGCGTGTGCCGCGCCTGACCCGGGGCGGCCGCCACGGAGATGTACTCGCCCTTGGCGACGGTCGCCGCGTCGGTGGTGAGGTTGCGCCACACCAGGACCGCGACGGCGGTCCCGCCGGGCGGAACGTCGAGGCGCTTCGGGCGGACGCCGTCGTAGCGCTCGATCGTCGCGACGTTGCCGGTGCCGTCGAGCACCGCGACGTCGAGCGGCCGCTGCTCGGCGTCGAGGACGGCGATGTCGGGGTAGCCGTTCAGGGTGTACACGGTCGTGCCGCAGTTGCGCAGCGTCACCCCGACCGCGCGCAGCCCCATCGCCGCGTCGACCTCCCCGACGGACAGCGCCACCCCGGCGGCGTCACACGTCGGCGCGGGTGCCGGCACCGGCGTCGGCGTCAGGGAGGGCGACGCCGACCCGATCGCCGGGATCGACACGTCGGGCCGGGCCGCGGGCGGGTGGGCCGGCGTCGTGCCGCACCCGGCCAGCGCCGCCACCGTCACCGCCACCGTCGTCAGCCGTCGTGCGCTCATTCCGCCGATCATGCCGTACCGCCGCGACCACCGCCGACCCGCGCCGGTCCCTGCACAAGGCCCTCACAAGGCCCTCACAAAGGCCCTTGCGCCGGCATGGAACGATCCGGCCCGTGACCGACGACGACCTCTTCAGCCGCCACGACGCGGCGTCCGCCCTGGTCCCTGCGGTGTTCGGCGACGGCGACGCGGCGAAGGCCCGCGCCCGCGTCCGGGCGCTCCTGGAGGCGCTCGGCGCCGAGATCAAGGGAGACCCGCCGCAGGCCGGCGACGGCCCGCCGTACCTCCTCGTCGTGCACACCAGCGACTACAACTACGAGAGCACGGTCTACGCGGTGCCGGACGACGCGGTCCCGCCGGCCGTGCGCGAGGCGCTGCGGGTGGTGCCGGAGTGCTTCGCCGCCCCCGACGACGCGTACCTGGCGTGCTGGGGCGGCATCCTGCGGCTCCTGGCGCTGTGGGGGCTCGACGGCCTCACCGCGGCCGCGTTCCACGACGTGATGGTCGAGGACTTCGGCGCCGCGCACGGGCACCGCGACCTGCCGGACCTGGCGGAGATCACCGCGCTCGGCGGCGCCTGGCGGGCACACGAGGTGGCCCGCCTCGACCAGGGCGGCACGACCGTCGTCGACGCGTCGGCGCCGTGGCTCGGGCACCGCTACCGGGAGCTGTACCTGTTCCGCCAGAGCATGTGAGTCACCGGCCGTCCGAGGAAGCGCCGGCGGCCACGCTCACGGCCGACCGGACGAACGCCGCCACGGCCGGTGAACGGGAGTCCCGCGGCCACGCCACCACCAGGGTGTTGGGCTTGAGGTCGTCAACGGTCCGGTACGCGATCTCGGGCCGGGGATGCCGCCGGGCCACCGACGATGGCGGGAACCACACCATGCCGCCCAGCGCGACCAGGTTGAAGATCTGCGCCAGATCCAAACTGGGCGCAGAGAGCGTGCCGGATGCGCAGCGGGCCGGCTGGTCGCCGCCGAGGTCGGCCGGCGCGCCGTCGGGCAGGACCCGGCCGGCGAGATCCGCCAGGCACAGCCGCGACCGGGCCGCCAGCGGATCGTCGGCCGGCAACGCGACGAGCCGGGGCTCGGTCAGCAGCGGCTCGCGGTCCAGCCCCCGGTCGTCGAACGGCAGCGGCAGCAGCGCCACGTCCGCGCTGCCCTCCCGCAGCGCCGGTGCCTGCTCGCCCTTGCCGCCCATCAGCAGCTCGACGGGCGGCGCCGTCGCCCCGTCCCGGAACGACGCCTGGAACGCGGCGAGGATCCCCGGCAGCAGCCCTGCGTCGTAGTCGGCCTTCAGCGCGACCCGCAGCCCCGGCTCCGGCCGCCCCGCGTGCCGGGCCCGCCGCTCCGCCGCAGTGACCGCGTCGAGAGCCGTCCGCGCGTCGCGGAGGAACACCTCGCCGGGGGCGGTCAGCGCCACCTGCCGGGTGGTCCGCTCCAGCAGCCGCACGCCGAGGCGCCGCTCCAGGTCGCGGATCGCCCGCGACAACGGCGGCTGCGCCATGCCGAGCCGCTCCGCCGCCCGCCCGAAGTGCAGCTCCTCGGCGACGGCCACGAAGTACCGGAGCTGCCGCACCTCCAGGCCACTCATACCGTCAGGGTATCAATGCCGATCGTATCGGTCCTTCAGGTCCGGCGCCGGGCCGCGTTGACTGAGCCGCATGATCGTTGTCACCACGCCGACGGGCGGCATCGGCCGCCAGGTCCTCGACCACCTCCTGTCCGCGCCCGGGGCCGGCCCGCTCCGCGTCGTCGCCCGCGACCCCGCCCGCCTCCCCGCGCACGTCCGCGACCGCGTCGAGGTCGTCACCGGCTCGCACGCCGACCCGGACGTCGTCGCCGCCGCGTTCGAGGGCGCCGAGGCCGTGTTCTGGCTCGTGCCGCCGGACCTGGCCGCGGCGAGCGCCGAGGACGCCTACACCGGCTTCACCCGCCCCGCCGCCGACGCGTTCAAGCGCCACGGCGTCGAGCGGGTCGTCGGCGTCTCCGCCCTCGGCCGCGGCACGCCGCGGGAGCGCCACGCCGGCCTCGTCACCGCGTCGCTCGCCATGGACGACCTGATCGCCGCCGGCGGCGTCGGCTACCGCGCCCTGGCCCTGCCGTCCTTCATGGACAACCTCCTCGACCAGGCCGCGTCGCTGCGCGACCAGGGCGTGCTGCGCTCCATGCTCGCCGCGGACCTGGCCGCCCCGACCTGCGCGACCCGCGACATCGCCGCCGTCGCCGCCCGCCTGCTGCTCGACCGCGCCTGGACCGGCACCGGCAGCGTCGCCGTCCTGGGCCCCGAGGACCTGTCGTTCACCGACATGGCCGGCATCCTGTCCGACGTCCTCGGCCGCCCCGTCCGCTTCGAGCGCACCCCGCCGGACGCCTTCAAGGCCCGCCTCCTCGGCCACGGCGTGTCGGAGCCGATGGCCCGGGCGATGGTCGACATGTTCCTCGCCAAGGACGCCGGCCTCGACAACGCCGAACCCCGTACCCCGGCCACCACCACCCCGACCACCTTCCGCCAGTGGTGCGAGGAGGTCCTGAAGCCTGCCCTCGAAAGCTGAGCGGTCACTGGGCGGCGGCGGTGGCCGGGGCGTGCGCGAGGACGGCGGCCGCCGCGACGGTGACGATGACGGCGGTGACGGCGACCGGGGCCCAGCCGGTGCGGACGTCGTCGCCGAAGAGCAGGACGCCGGCGGCGGAGGGGACGATGACCTCGACGATCCAGAGCAGGGCGGTGACGGGCCCGACCTGGCCGTGCTCGAGGGCGTGGGCGTACAGGAGCATGCCCGTCACGCCGAAGACGGCCAGGGCCCACACGAGCGGCTCCAGCAGGAACGCGCCGGAGAAGCTGACGGCCCGGGCGCAGAGCGCGGCGCCGCCGAAGGCGAGGCCGGCGACGGCGCCGGCGAGGTTCGGGGCGCCGCGCCGGCGTACAAGGATCTCGTCGCCGACCAGGTGCGCGCACTGGGCGCAAACCACCCGGAAACGCTGACGAACAAAGCAAACCTAGC
>NZ_JBFANF010000093.1:0-38709 GCF_040674675.1 Dactylosporangium sp. NPDC049742
CTCGATGCCGCTGCGCTGGGTGTAGTACCAGGACAGCGAGTCGGCGCGCAGCTTCTCGTAGGCCGCGTTGACGCCGATGTCGAAGGGCACGCTGGACGGGCCAGGTCGTTGTCGTCGGACAGGTCCGGGTCGCCCGCGACGAGGGCGGGCAGCGGGACCGGGGTGTCGACGACGTACAGGCGGTTGTCGCGGGGGCGTTCGCTGGGCGGGTCGGTGTCCAGCAGGCGGAGCCGGCCGTCGCGCTGGGCGGCCTGCACGGTGCTGATGGCCCGGCCCAGCGTCGTCCGCCAGCGGGTCGGGTCGGCGAACGTGGCCCCGTCGACCGCCACTTTGCCGTCGGCGCGCAGCTCGAGCAGGTCGACGGGGCCGCGCTTGATCTCGACGGAGACGATCCGGCAGCCGGCCGCGCACTGCGGCACGGCGACCTCCACAGTGGCCTCCACCGCCGGCGGCGGCGGCGCGGCCGGGTCGACGGGCACGGCGGGGAGCTCGCCACCCGGCGGCCGGAAGACCGCCGTCACGCGCTCCGCGTCGCCGGCCAGCAGCATGGTCACCGGCGAGCCCGCCGAGACGAAGCGCAGCGAGAGCCTGGTGCCGGTCAGCGTCAGCGGCGCGGGCGCCGCGGCGCGCAGCGACGGCAGGTCGACGCCGGTGACCGCGCGCAGGCGGGTGCCGTCGACGGCGATGACCGGGGCGCCGATGCCGGTGCCGATCGCGACCGCCATCGCGTCCCGGCCGCCGGGGTCGGTGGCGCGGACCGTGGCGAGGAGCCGCTCCCGGTCCATCGGCGCGATCCGCAGCACGCGGTCGGCGCCGACCTCGACGGCGGCCCGGTCGGCGCGGGCGGTCGCGGCCCCGGCCCAGTCCTGGGCGGCGACGGCGAGGACGCAGGTGGCGGCCGCGAGCACGGGCACGATCCGGTACGCGGTCCGCCGTCGGCCCAGGGTCAGGCCAGCGAGGGCACCGCCGACGTGCCCGCCGGCGAGGGCGGTCCGTCCGGCGAACCCGGCGAGGGACAGCAGCGCGCGCGTCGCCAGTACACCTGCCGCCAACGCGATCAGGAGCACCGCGGCCTGACCGAGGCCGAACCCGGTGTCGCGCCGCACGTTGGCGGCCGGCTCCGCGGCGAGCTGGAAGACGGCGGCGGCGCCGACCGCGAGGACGCAGATCTCCAGGGTCGCGGCGATCAGCGGGCGGCGGGGCTGCACGACCCGCAGCAGCGCCGGCACGCTCGCCCGGGTCGCCGGCCACTCGGCGGCGACGACGATGACGACCCCGGCGGCCAGGGCCGGCCACAGCGCGGGGCGCAGCGCGACCGCCCAGGCGGCCCCGGCCAGCAGCGGCACGAGGCTCTGCCCGGCGGTGCCGGCGAGGATGCGCCACGGCGGCATGCCCCGGATCGCCATGCGGGCGGCGTCGGCGCGGCGTTCCTGCGCCGCGTAGCCCGCCGCGACCGCGATCGCGAGGCCGCCGCACAGCAGCAGCTGCAGCTCGACGAGCAGCAGCCCGCGCCGGACCCCGCGGCGGTCGGCGGCGACGGTCGCGGCGAGCGTGCCCGCGGCCGAGGAGACGTCCACGGACCCGTTGCGCAGGCGGGTGACCATGGCCTCGATCCCGGCCGGGTCGTCGAAGGCCTCGGCAGGCAGCAGGGCGTCGTAGGTGGCGACCGCCGCGCCGCCGGGCTTCGCGACGGTGTTGCGCGTGGTGTACGCGGCGATCCCGTCGAGCCCGGACCAGTACCAGCCGAGCGGGTCGCTGGGCGCGTAGAGCCCGACGAGGGTCAGCGGGACCACAGCGGTGCCGGAGCCGCCGTCCTGCTTGAGCGTGCCGCCGACGGCGAGGTCGAGCTGCCGGGCGACGTCGGGGGCCAGGACGATCTCGCCGTCCTGCTCGACGCAGCGCCCCTGCACCAGGGTGATGTTGTCGCAGAACCCGTCCACGGCCCGCAGCTCCAGCGGCAGGCGCGAGGTGTCGGTGCGCAGGACGCCGGAGTACCGCACGCCGATCAGGGTCCGGTCCGCGGGGACCCGGGTGATCGTCGCCCGGAACCGGCCGACGATGTCGTCGGGTGCGGTGCCGAGGGCGACGGAGGCATGGACGGACAGGGTGCGCTCGACGGGGGTGGCGGCTTCGACCCTGGCGGTGGCGGCGCTGCGCTCCAGGCGCCCGGACACGGCGTCGGCGCCCACGGCCGCGCCCATGGTGACCGCGGCGAGGACGAACATGACGACCGCGGTGGCGCGCCGGGCCCGCAGCGCGGCGAGAATCAGGCCCAACACGTAGAGGACCTTACGTCACACGAGGCTGTTTTCGGGGTCCTGTGCACCGGGGGGCGCCACCTCGTGCAGCGGGCCGGCGAGCCCGTAGCGGTGGCCTTGGCCGTACCGGCAGCCCAGCGCGGCCATCGTCGCGGCCTGACGGTCGGTCTCGATGCCTTCGGCGACGACGGTCACGCCCATGCCGGCGCAGATCGACACGATGGACCGGCAGATCGCCTCGCTGCGGCCGCCGTCGGCGAGGGTGAAGCTGCGGTCGAGCTTGACCTCGTCGACGGGGATCGCGTGCAGCTGGGCGAGGGCGTTGTACCCGGTGCCGAAGTCGTCGAGGGCGAAGCGCACGCCGAAGCGGCCGAGCCGCCGCACCGCGCCCGCGGCGGCGGACAGGTCGGGCAGCGGCGCGGTCTCGGTGAGCTCCAGCAGCAGCCGGTGCGGGGCGAGCCCGTGGCGCAGCACGGCGGCGCGGACGGTCTCCTCGTGCTCGGGCCGGCCGAGGCGGGCCGCGGACGTGTTGACGTGCACGGCGATGCTCGCCCACGGCCCGCGGAACGCGGCGGCGTCGCGGCAGGCGCGGTCGAGCACGAAGTCGTCGACGAGGCGGATCAGGCCGATCTCCTCGGCGGTGGCGATGAACATGTCGGCGCTCACCGGGCCGAGGCTCGGATGGGTCCAGCGGGCGAGGGCCTCGACGGCGACGACCGTGCCGTCGTTGAGCCGCACGATCGGCTGGTAGTGCACGTCGAGGCCGCGCCCGTCGCGCAGCGTGTCGGCGAGCATCTCGGCGAGGTCGGAGCTGCCGGTGCCGTCGGGGAGGTCGACGCGGTAGCGCACGAGGGTGCCCTTGCCCTGGCGCTTGCCGGCGTACATGGCGGCGTCGGCGCGGCGCAGCAGCATGTCGGCGCTGTGCACCGGCCCGTGGGTGCCCGCCTCGACGAGCCCGACCGACGCGGCGACGCCGACCACGGCGCCGTCGAGGTCGAACGGCTCCCGCAGCGCGGCCATGATCCGCTGCGCGGGGACGCCCGGGTCGCCGCCGCCCTCCAGGAGCACCGCGAACTCGTCGCCGCCGACGCGGGCGATGGTGTCGCCGTCGCGCACCGCGCCGCGGAGCCGTTCGGCGACCTGCCGCAGCAGCCGGTCGCCGGCGTGGTGGCCGTAGCGGTCGTTGACGGCCTTGAAGTCGTCGAGGTCCAGGAAGAGCACGGCGAGGGGGCGGTTGTCGCGGTGGTGCAGGGCGAGGGCGTGGTCGAGCCGGTCGTGGAACAGCACCCGGTTGGACAGCCCGGTGAGGCCGTCGTGGAACGCCTGGTGGCTGAGCCTGGCCTGGCTGTCGGAGAGGCGGTCGAGCAGCACCGCGTTCTCGACCAAGGTCACCGCCTGCCGGATGATCAGCAGCGAGATGACCGCCGTCTCGACGGCGATCTCGAACGCGTCCATCGGCCGGCCCTGCACCAGCTGGATCATGAAGAGGACACCGGTGCCGGCGACCGGCACGTACGGCAGCAGCAGGTGCCCCCAGCGGTGGTGCGGCCTGCCTGCGGCCGGTGCCTGGTCCGGGCTTCCGCTCTTCGTCGGGGTCAGCGCGGCCACGGCGACGAAGGCCTGGCCGGCGATGAACCCCGCGTCCGCGAGCGGCGGCATGCGCTCGGCGCCGGCGGCGACCAGATAGGCGAACACGCTGTCGGAGAACGACAGGCAGAACAGCCCGATGCCGAGGAACGACAGCTGCCGCCGGTTGGCGGCCGCGGACCTGGCCAGTAGCAGGATCACGATGACGGTGAGCAGCAGGTCGGTGACCGGGTAGGCGATCGCCACCGTGTAGGCGAACGGGGTCGCGGCACCGGCCCGCACGACCGCGCCGAGCGACGTGGCCCAGGTCAGCACGAACAGCGCGCCGACGACGATGAGCCCGTCCAGGACCATGACCAGCTGCGCGGCGAGCCGCCGGGGCCCGCCGCCGCCGGGCCGGTCCACGGCGAGCGCGACCAGGGCCGGCAGCGCGAAGACCGGCAGGGTCAGGTAGCCGGCGTCGGCGAGCGACGGCGAGGGCAGCGCGTCGTCACCGAACAGCTGGTGCCAGGACCAGATGAACTGGCCGATCGACCAGCCGCAGGCGCCCGCGCCCATCCACAGCCGCCAGCTGCGCTGGGCGCCGGTGTGCCGCCGGGCGGTGAGCCAGCAGGTGAGGGTCGCGGCCAGCCCGGCGCCGAACTGAGCCAGGTCGTCGACGAACTGCGACCACCACGGCCCCAGTAGACCCGAGCCACCCAGACCGACGGCCCCGAACACCCCGGCCACGGCGACGGCGAGCGGAACGGACACAGGTCTGCGCGACAATGAACGCATCCTCACCGGAGGTGATCACGACAACACGCCACCCGTACGCTACCTCAACCGTCCACCGCTGAGGTCACGAAACACATCGGGGCCGTGTCGCATTGCCGCAATGCATGCCGGGCCGCCCGTTCTTCAGCCCGCCCCGATGCGGCGGGCAAGGGCCGGCTCCAGCGGGAACGGGCGCTCCACCGGCAGCAGCCGCTGCGCCTCGGCGGTCCTACCTCCACGCACCAGCGCGGCGATCTTGTGCACGGCCGGGGTGAGGTCGGTGAGCCCGGTGACCCACTCCTCCGCGTACGTGCGGATCAGCTCCCGCCCGACCCCCACCTGGATGCTGTAGTGGTTGAGCGCCGCACCACGCAGCGACCGCTCCGGATCCCACTGCACGTGGACCCGCGCCCGCGCCAGCTCAGGGTCACTCGTCAGCACCGCCTCACCGAGCGCCCGCTCCCACCCCGCCCGGCTGATCCGCACCGCGAGGATCCGCTCCTGCCCGGCTTTGCGCGCCCAGTTGCTGCGGTGCATCAACCACAACAGCGACGGCTTGATCCACGTCATCCTCCCGAACGAGAACGGCGCCACGAACCTCCCCGCCACCAGCGCCGTGTCGGCGATCGCCCGCGGGTACGCCTGATAGACCACGATCGTGCTCGCGTCGAAGTCGGCCCGGATCTGCCGCTGCCCGGTCATCACCACCTCCGCCCCCGACGATCGACCCACCGCCCCCGCCCCAGCAACCCGATTCCCGCCCGGCCTGCTCCTGCCCCCGTCTCAACCCTCACAACGCCCCACTCCTCACATACCGCCCACCCCTCAGCCCGCCCCCTGCCGCCCCACCTTCACCGGGTCCTGCCCCCGCACGCGCCACCCGCCCTTTGCACGCCCCTGCCCCACACCGCACCGCCCGCTCTCACGGCACCGCCCGCTCTCACGGCACCGCCCGCTCTCACGGCACCGCCCACCTCACGGCACCGCGATGCCCCATCTCGCGCTGCCCACTCCGCACCGCCCCACTCCGCACCGCCGCGCTCCGCACCGCGACGCTCTTCGCCGCGACGCTCTCGGCTCAAGACGCGCGACGCCGCACGACTCGTCGCGACGCCCCCTGCGGTGTGTGCCGCCTCGCGACGTCGGCGGCTCGGTTGAGGCCGGTTCAGTGGCATCCTCCGAGGTCGCGGAGGATTTCCGAGGCTGAGACCGGGTCCAGGGCCGAGAACGGGACGGTGCGCTCGCTCGACCACTGGGCGCCGCCGGCTGGGCGGATCCAGATCTCCAGGGACTGCTCGGGGTGCTCGCCCGGGACGCCCATCATGATGCCGGGGTCGAGGTCGGCGATCAGGGTGCCGCCGCCGGGCAATCCCGGGCCCGCGGGCAGGTCACGCTCGATCCGGCCCTGGTGACCGCCATCCTGCCCGGTCCGGCGCCAGCCGCGCCGCTCCAGGCTGAGCAGCTTGACCGTCAGCGCCTTCCTGCCGTCGAACCGGTCGAGCCTCGTCGCCGAGCCCTCCTGGGCCGTCAACGCGTGGACGTCGCGGGCCAGTTGGCGGAACGGCTGCAGGATCTCGTAGTCGGCGAACACCTCCGACCATTTCGGCACGTCGAGGTGTACCGGATGCGCCACCGACACGACGGCGTCGTCGGCGAGCAGGACGGGCCCGTCGCCGGCGTCCGCGAGCGTCCGGTCCTCCGCCAGCCGCACCGCGACGTCCACGCCGCCGTGCGTGACGAGCCACACCAGCCGCCGGGCGATCTGCCACAGCAGCGGGTGCTGCAGGAACGTCCGGCGGAACTCGGCCCCCGTCCACTCCCGCCGCATCACCATCGCCCGCTCCAGCCGGTGCGCCTGCTCGCCGGCGACCTTGCGGACGGCCTTCTTCGCGGCGGCGAAGCGTTGCTGGGCGACCGGCGCGAGGCGCGGGTCGTCGCCCGCGGCGGGCGCGGGCAGGTCCTTGCGCCTGGTCCCGGCCTCGTCGATCACGTACGGCCGGAGCTGCTCGTCGAACCCGCCCACGAACCCGCGCGGGCCGTAGTCGAGGGTGAGGGTCGCGTCGGGCGACAGGTCCAGGTGCGGGACGAGCCGGTCGGCGAGCTGGTCCGGGGTCAGGTCGAGGGCTTCGGCGACCTCGCGGAGCTTCAGCTCGGCGCGTGCCCTCACCGCCTTGGCCTTCACCTTCGCGGCGATGTCCTGCAGCTGGGTCAGCGCCGCGTCGGTGCCGAGCTGGGCGAGCATGTCCAGGCCCGCCGCCGCCCGCTGGTGGGCGCCCTGGTACGGCCAATCCCGTACGGCAGCGGCGAGCCGAACCGCGGTCTCGTCGTCGCCGAGCAGCGCCTGCGCGTCCAGCACCCAGCCATCCGCCGTCGGCGCGTCGGCCCGCTCCCAGCGCTCCAGCAGCGCCCAGGCGAACCGGGCCAGATCGGCCGGCTCGCAGGCGTCCCTGACGATGGGGATTCCCGCGTACGGGTCGTCGCCCCTCGACACCATCAGCATCGTCACCAGGTGGCCGGCGGCGTCGGCCGGCAGGACGTGCGCGCCGCCCCGCGGCCTGACCGGCGGCAGCGTCGCCGGGTCGGCCCACGCCGGCGCGAACGGTATCCGCGCGGGCAGGACGTCGAGCGGGTCGGTGTCGAGCAGGTCGCGGATCGCGTCGCCGGCCCGCGGCCCGTATCCGCCGGCGACGTCCAGGACCGTGTCCCGGTGCCCCGCGGCCGCCAGGGCGAGCAGCGCCAGCTCCGCGTGCCGCCGGCCCACCCCCTGCTTGCCGAGGGCGGGCGGCACCAGCGCCCGCGCCGCGGCCCGCGGATGCCGCCGCAGCCATTCCAGAGCGACCGCCCGCGCCGCCTTCAGCCGCCCGTGCCACCCGGCGACGAGCACGGCGACCTCCGGCCCCGCGTACGCCAGCAACGCCGGCCCTCCGTCCGCCGGGCTCCGCCGCGCGACCCGCAACACCAGCGGCAGGGCCGCGACCCCGAACCGCGCGGCGATCAGCCGAAGCCAGTAGTGCGCACCCCACAGGCGCTTCGGCTCCCACGTCGCCAGCAGCGGCCTGACGAGGTCCTCGGGCCCCGCCTCGAACAGGTCGACGGCGAGCCAGTCCTCCAGCGACCCGGCCCGCAGCTGCGAGGCGAGCTGCTCGGGGTCGTTGCGGTACACGCTGCGCTTGAGCCGGGCGACCAGCTGCTCCCGCTCACCGGGCGGCCACACCACGGCCGGCTCGTCGTCGCACCGGAGACCGGGCACCACGACCGGCTTCACCACCGCCCGCCGCACCTCCCACGGCGGCGTGACCAGCACCGCCGGCAACGCCACCCGCCCGGCCTCGGTCAAGCCCCCGTTCGCCGCCCGCGCACCATCTGCCACGGCCGGCACCAGCCCCGGATGCCGCACGGCATGCCGCCGCAGCAACTCGGCGATCCTCGCCCCACGCTGCGCCGCGGCTGCCGCCAGTTGATCCGCCGCAGCCGAACTCCCCGAAACCACCGCGACCGTGCCCGGAATCCCCGAACCCGCCGCGATCGTGCCCGGACTCTCCGAAACCGCCGCGGACACAGCCGAACTCCCCGAACCCGCCGCGACGGTGGCCGAACTCCCCGAGACCGCCGTGGTTGCAGCCGAACTGTCCGAAACCACCGCCTCCGCGGCCGGATGGCTCGAGGCCGCCGGTGCCGTCGCCAATTGGCCGGCACGGGACGCGGACGACAGGAGGCGCATCGCCCGCTCCGGGAAGCGCTCGGCGGCGGTCTCGACGGCCGACTGGGCGCCGCGGATGTCGAGCGCGTCGAGCAGTGCCTGGAACGCACGGTCGGTCGGAACAGCGGCCAGGGTCGTCATCAGGACGCGCTGCTCGTCGGCGGTGCCCCAGTCCGACCGGTGCCAGCCGGCGTAGACGTCGAGGACGCCGTCGCCGAGCCCTTCGCCAACGGTGTGGATCATGGCGGTGCCACGCAGCAGCCGCCAGCCGACGGAATGGATCTGGGGACGGATCAGGGCCGCCTGCGCCGGGGTGTGCGCGGCCGCCATGAGCAGCGGTGCGTGCGGATGCCGCCGGCCGTCGGCGGCCAGCTCCCTGGCGTCCTCGTCGACCCAGGCGGTCTGATCGGGGGCGAGGAACGACGCCGCGATCCGCCGGGCGAGCGTCCCGGCCCGGGACTCCCGCAAGGACTCGACCGCCGGCACGTCGCGGCCACCCGACTCGGCGAGCTGACGGGACGGCATCCCGGCCCGCAGGTCCGACAAGGACTCGACGACCGTTGCGTGGAGGTCGTCGGAGGCGGCGGCGAGTGCTACACGGAGCTGGGCGAGGACCGTCTCGACGCCGCCGGTGCCGTTGTGTGCGTCGGCCTCGTCGGCGCGGTGGGTGACCGTCGTGTGCCGTCCAGGGCAGGTCGGGGCGTCGCAGCGCACGGTGAGCGGCCGGAGTCCGGCGAGTTCGATGCCCGCGGCCGCGGCGAACTTCAGGCCTGCGCCGGCGATCCAGTGGTCGGCGATCGCCCGCGGGTCGAACGTCGGCACCCGCGGCGTCCAGAGCAGGATTGCGGCTGCCGCCGCCGCGCCGAGCGGGGTGTCGGGAGCCGCGTCGGCCAGCGCCGCAGCGGGGGAAAGGCGCAGGGCTGTGGACGTGTCGGGCCAGGCCGGCAACGTCTCCGCCACGGGGGCGTAGGCCACGCGGATTCCGCCGCGTCGCGGGTGGATGCTGCGCCGCCAGGACGCCGGCACCACCAGCCGCGCCGCCTCAGTCGCGCCCGCCGCAGCGGCAACGCCGGCCACAGCGATGCCCGGATCCACACCCACCGGCGTTGACGAACCAGCACTAGCCGCCGCAGCGACAGACTCGTCCGACGAACCAGCACCGGCCAAGGCAGCAACAGGCCCTGATGACGAGCCAGCACCAGCCGCAGACGTAGCTGACGAACCAATACCGACCAAAGCAACAACGGGCCCAGCCGGCGAGCCAGCATCAGCGACAGCAGCGACAGGCCCAGCCGGCGAACCAGCACCTGCCAGAGCAGCAACAGACCCGGGTGACGAGCTGGCGTCAGCCGACGCGGTTGCGGCTGGATCGGCCGGCAGGGAGGACGGGACAAGGGTTGGGTGGCGCAGCGCGTGGCGGCGTAGCAGCTCGGCGACGAGTGGGCGGTCGGCGGAGGCGGTCAGCAGGCGCATCGCCCGCTCCGGGAAGCGCTCGGCGGCGGACTCCACGGCGGCCTGGGCGCCGCGGACGTCGAGTTGGCCGAGCATCTCCTGGAACGCGCGATCCGACGGGACGGCGGCGAGGGTCTTCAGCAGTGCGAGCCGGTCGGCGGCGGTGACCTGGCGCAGGCGCCACCAGCCGGCGTAGGCGTCGAGGATGCCGTCGCCGACGCCCTCCGCGACCGTGTGCATCAGGACGGGTGAGCGCAGCCGCCAGTAGGCATCGCCGGTGAGGCAGCCGTGGACGCGGCGCGCCTGCTCGTGCGTGTGGACCGCGGCCAGCAGCAGGCAGGCGAGGTCGTCGGGGCGGCCCAGGCCGGCGAGCTCCACGCTGTCGGCCTCGACCCACGCGGTCTGCGACGGGTCGAGGAACGAGGTGGCCACCCGTCGGCGCAATGTCCCTTCCCGGTACGGCAGCAGCGCCTCCACGACCTCGGCGTGGACGTCGTCGGTGGCCGCGGCGACGGCCGCCCGGACCGGGCTCAGGATGCGGGCCGCGTCTGGCCAGGAACCGTGGCCGCCGCGCGCGACGAACCGGTGCCCGTCGCAGGGCCGGTCGCCGCATTCCCGGACGTGCCGGTGGTCCATGCTGCACTGCCGGCGGGCTCCGCGGAGCGAGAGGAACTCCACGGTGGCGATCGCGGCGAAGGGGAGGCCGAACCGGACGATCCACTCGTCGATGACGGCGCTGTCCAGGGCCGCGCCGATCGCCGCGGCGCCGAAGGGGGTCTCGGTGCCGTCGAGCATGGCGAGGCCAGCCGCGGCGGCCCTAGGGTCGGTGTCCGGATCCTCCAGAACGGCGCGCGTGACGGCCCAGTCGGGCACCTCGCCCGGCGCCGGCGCGTACGCGACGCGGGCACCGCCGCGGCGCGGGTAAATGCTGCGCCGCCACGACGCCGGCACAGGCCCACCCACCGCCGCAGGCAGCGCGGCCCCGACCACCGGAATTCCAGTCACGGCGTCACCCTAACCAGACCCACCGACAATTCCGGGCCGCCGCCGGACGTGGGCTCAGGCGAACACCGGCGGCTGTCCCGTCGCCTCCAGGACCGACAACCACAGGTCACCGTCGGGATCGACGAGGTTGCGGGAGCTGATCGCGAGGGAGATCGGCACGTGCACGAACCGTCCCCGCCACCTGCCCACCACCATCTCCGTCCGCCCCGCCATCGCGGCGTGCACGGCGGCGTGCGCGAGGCGGATGCAGTACACGCTGTCGTACGGGTTCGCGGGCACGCTGCGGATCGTGTAGCTCGGGTCGATGTACTTCAGGTTGGCCTCGACGCCCGCCGCGGCGAAGTCCTCGGCGATGCGGTGGCGCAGGTACCGGCCGAAGTCCTGCAGGCGCACGTTGCCGGACGCGTCCAGTGAGGAGGCCGCGTCGAACAGTTCCTGGCCGGCACCTTCGGCTACGACGATCATGGCATGTCCGCGGTCGACCACGCGGGCGCGGAGGTGGGCGAGGAAGCCGCCGGGGCCGTCGAGGGAGAAGGGCACCTCCGGGATGAGGACGTAGTCGGCGTCGTTGTTGGCGAGCGCCGCGTAGCACGCGATGAACCCGGAGTGCCGCCCCATCAGCTGGACGAGCCCGATCCCGTTCGGGAACGCGGTCGCCTCCACGTGTGCGGCCCGGATCGCCTCCGTGGCCTTGGCGAAGGCCGTCTGGAAGCCGAAGGAGCGTTCGATGTACGGAATGTCGTTGTCGATCGTCTTCGGCACGCCGACCACGGCGATGCGCCGCCCGCGCTCGGCGACGACCTCGGCGATCTTCAGCGCGCCGCGCATGGAGCCGTCGCCGCCGATGACGAACAGGACGTTGACGGACAGCTGCTCGAGGCAGTCGACGATCTCGTCCGGGTCCTGGTTGCCGCGGGAGGTGCCGAGGATCGTGCCGCCGTACTCGTTGATGCCGGCGACGGCGTCGGCGTCGAGGTCGACCACGGACCGGCCGTAGCGGGCGGTCATGCCCTGGTAGCCGTTGCGGAAGCCGAAGATGCGCCGCACGCCGTAGTGGTTGGTGAGCTCCAGAACCAGCGCGCGGATCACGTCGTTGAGCCCGGGGCACAGCCCGCCGCAGGTGACGATCCCGACGCGGGTCTTCGACGGGTCGAAGAAGATCTTGCGGCGGGGGCCGCCGGGCTCGAAGCCGGGCAGCTCGTCGACGGGCACCCCGCGCGCCGCGACGAGGGACACGGTGTCGTCGAGCAGGACCCGGTCGGACTCGTCGACGTAGTGCTGGGTGGTGCGCCCGGTGCGCAGCAGCGCCGCGAGGGGTGAGTCGATGCGGCTCTCACCGAGCGTCCTGACCTCGAGCCTGGCCCGTTCGTCCACCATGTGCCCATGCTGGTGGACGCGCGTTTCGGGCCGGTGAAATCGGTTGAGCGCTTTGCCGCCGGCGGGGATGGTGGAGCGATGCGGGTCACCTTCCACCGGCTTGCCGACCACCAGTGGGCCGATGTGCTCATCGAGCGCGACGACGGTGTGGTCTACCGGATGCACGCGGGTCCGGTGACCGCGCACGCGCCGCACGACCTGGTGCACTTCACCGTCGAGGACGCCCTCGGCATGCCCGACGGGATCTGGGGCGCGATCGCGGGCGGGGTCGTGTTCCGCAGCATGACGCACGTGTCGGGGCGCCGGCCGCCGCACGCGGCGGAGCGTTCGGCGGAGCTGATCCGGGCCAACCGGGACCGGCTGCAGCGGGCCGAGCTGATCGGCGGGTTCGTCGAGCGGGCCGCCGCCGTCCCGGACGGGGACCTGGACCTCGACCGGCTCGCCGCCCAGCAGGGCGCGGATCTGCTCACCGCGGGCGACAAGGCGGCCGTGGTGCGCGCGGTCGCCGCGCTGCGGGCCGCGCAGCGGACGTGGGCGGGCCTCGAGGTGGGTGCCGAGCTGACGTTGACGTGGCCGCGGCACCGGCGGCTGGCCCCGCTGGAGCGCAAGGTGCGGCGGCAGCAGACGCTGCGGCGGGCTTCCTAGGTGTACGAACCGAGGTAGCGCAGCCCATCCCAGAGGCACAGCAGACGTCGCGGCCGGTTTCCTAGGTGTACGAACCGGGGTAGCGCAGCCCACCGCAGAGGCACAGCAGCACGATCGCGAGGAGGAACGCGATCCCGAGGGTCCATGCCGCGCGGATCGCCACCCGCGTCTGCAGGTCGCGTGGGCGGGTGGGGGTCACGACGGGCGGCTGCACGGAAGCGGGGCCGCTGCCGTCGAGGGGATCGACCCAGCCGGCGGCCGCGGCCGCGAAGTCGCCGGTGAAGGCGGCGTGGTCGGCGGGGATGCGTCCGGCCAGGCGGACCGGCAGGGCGTCGAAGTCGCCGCCGTCGCCGACGACGATCACCGACCCGGGGACCCGCCGGCGGTCGAGGGCCTCCAGCGCCAGGAGGGTGTGGCCGACGGCGTCCGCGCCGGTGCCGGTCACCACGACGACAGGAGCGCGGACGGCGGAAGCGAGGTCGGCCACCGTCCAGTCGCCGCCGGTCGGCGTGACGACCCCGTCGCCGACGAGGATCACGACCCGGTCGTGCTTCGCACCCAGGTCCTTCACGACCGCGGTGACGGCGTCGAGCCCGGTCCCGGCCGGCAGTTCGACCAGCGCCGCCACGTGCGAAGCCAGCACCGCGAACTGCGAAGCCGGCCCGGCTGCCTGTGAAGCCGGCCCGGCGGCCTGCGCATCCACCCCCACGACCTGCGAAGCCGGCGCCGCGGCCTCCGAAGACGGCCCAGCGGCCTGCGAAGACGGGGCCGCGACCTGCGAAGACGGCCCAGCGGCCTGCGAAGACGGCGCCGCGACCTGCGACGAGGGCGGAGGGCCGCCGAGCACCACCGCGGCGGCGCTCCCGCCGGTGGTCGCGGCGAGGGCGGCCGCGGCCACCACCCAGTCGACGGACGACGAGGTGGGGGTCACGACCCAGGGGCCGCGTACAGGCAACGACATCGACGCCGATCCTAAGCCCGCGGCGGCGCCGTCGACGACCGCACCACCAGGTGCGTGGCGAGCTCCACGTGCAGGGCGTCCAGCTGGTGGCGCTCCAGCAGGCGGACGAGCAGCGACACCGCCATCCGCCCCATCTCCGGCAGCGGCTGGCGGACCGTGGTCAGGCTGGTGGCCTCGGCCAGGTCGATGTCGTCGAAGCCGGTCACCGACAGGTCGTCCGGCACCCGCAGGCCCCGCTCGGCGGCCGCCTGCATCGCCCCGACGGCGGCCTTGTCGTTGAACGCGACGAGCGCCGTCGGCGGCTGCGGCAGGTCCAGCAGCGCGCCAGCGGCCCGCCGGCCCTGCTCCGTGGTCGGCTCGATGGCCCGGAGCAGCTCGACGGACGGCAGGACCCCGACGTCGGCGAGCGCGGCGTTGTGCCCGGCCAGGCGGGCATCGCTGGCCAGCCACTCGGTCGGGCCGCCGATGACGCCGATGCGGCGGTGGCCGAGGCCGACGAGGTGCGCGGTGACCTTGCGGGCGCCGGCGAAGTGCGCCGCCGACACCGACACGATGTCGGGCGGCAGCGTGGTGCGCGGGTCGACGACGACGAACGGGATCCGCCGCCGCTGCAGCTCGACCAGGTCCGCGCCCGGCTCGGGCGGCAGGATCACGATGATGCCGCCGATCCCGTCGTGCCGCTCCAGGTCGCGCAGCAGCGGGGTGCGCTGGGCCGCCTCCCCCGCGGTGAGGACCAGCTGGCGGCCGTGCAGCTGGACGGTCTCGGCGATCGACGACACGATCAGCCCGAAGTAGTCCGTCAGCACGTACGGGCAGCGCAGGTACACCCGGTCGCCGGCCGGGCGCGGCTCCCGGGCGGGCACCTGCGCGCTGAGCCGCTCCGCCGCCTGGCGCACCAGGTCGCGGGTGTGCGGGGCGACCGTTCCGTGGTCGTTGAGCGCTCGGGACACCGTGGCGATCGACATACCGGTCGCCGCCGCGATCTCTCTCACCGTGACCTTGCGCATCCGTTGCGGTCCCCGTTTCCGGCGTCTTTGGGAAGGACACTTGACAGTAGGCCGACCAGGGCTGTTTCCTGGTTCCAGGCGATGTTACACGCCGATGTTTCATTTGTTACAGCTCCCCGGCAGGGGTGTCCGGGCGAGGACGGCGACGGTGGGGTGGTCGTCCGGGCCTGGCGGACGGGGCGGACGGTCGGGGCCGGCCGCCCCGTCCACTACGCTCGTCCCGGTGCTGTTCATGGTGATCGAGCGGTTCAAGGACGGTCAGCCCCGGCCCGTGTACGAGCGGGCCCGCGAGCGCGGCCGCCTCATGCCCGACGGCCTGCGCTACGTCGACAGCTGGGTCGAGGCGAGCTTCGCCCGCTGCTTCCAGCTCATGGAGTGCGACGACCTCACGCTGCTCATGACGTGGATCGCCCAGTGGTCCGACCTGGTCGACTTCGAGGTCGTGCCGGTGGTCACCAGCGCGGAGGCGGCGGCCGCGGTCACCGGCTGAGGTTGCGGGCCGCTGGCATGATCGCCGGATGCTGTTCGCCGGGCTGGTCCTCGTCGCCGTCGCCGCATCGCACGGGTACCTGTGGCTACGGCTGGTGCGCGACACGACCCGCCACCCCCGGGCCCGGCGGATCGGCGCCTGGGTGGTGGGCGCGCTGGCGCTGCTCTTCGCCGTCACCGCCGTCGGGAACCGGGCGCTCCCGCGCCGGTTCGAGATGACGTTCGAGCGCGTCGTCGGCTGGCCCGGTTATGTGTGGATCGCAGCAGCGGCCTACCTGTCCCTCGCGCTCATCGTCCTCGAGCTACCGGTCCGGTTGGCGACGTGGGTCCGCGGCTTACGCCGTACATCGGCGGAAAACGCAACGACGAGTGAGGATGCGGACCGGAGCCGGCGGCTGCTGGTGGCGCGCGGTGCCGCGATCGCCGCCGGGCTCGCCGCGACCGGCGTCACCGCCGCCGGGATGGTCACCGCGCTCGGCCCGCCACGGACCCGCCGGGTCCGGATCCCCCTCGCGAAGCTGCCGCGCGGCATGGACGGCACCCGGATCGCGCTCGTGTCCGACGTCCACCTCGGCGCGCTGCTCGGCCGGGCGCACACGGAGCGGGTGGTCGCGACCATCGGGGCCCTCGACGCGGACATCGTCGCCATGGTCGGTGATCTCGTCGACGGTACTGTCGGTGACCTCGCCGACGCCGTCGCCCCGCTGCGGGCGCTGCGCAACGCGTACTTCGTGACGGGCAACCACGAGTACTTCTCCGGGCACGAGGACTGGGTCGAGCACCTCGGCACGCTGGGGCTGCGGGTGCTGCGCAACGCGCGGGTGGAGCTCGGCGGGCTCGACCTCGCCGGGGTCAACGACGCGACCGGCGGCACCGTCGGCGACCCGCCCGACTACGACCTGGCGCTCGCCGGCCGCGACCCGGCCCGGCCCGTCGTCCTGCTCGCCCACCAGCCGGTCCAGGCGCACGAGGCGGCCCGCCGCGGCGTCGACCTGCAGCTGTCCGGGCACACGCACGGCGGGCAGCTGTGGCCGTTCCACTATGTGACCCGGATGTCCCAGCCGGTGATCAGCGGCCTGGGCGCCGTGGACGGTATGCCCGTCTATGTCACCAACGGGGCGGGCTTCTGGGGCCCGCCGGTGCGGGTCGGCGCGCCGCCAGATGTGACGTTGATCGAACTGCGGTCCGCCTGAGGGTGCATCGCGGTGTTCTTGGCGTACGATGGCCGCGTGATGACGGCGTATTGGCGCTTTACCGTGGCTCCGGGTGGAGCCGGCGGGCGTTTGCGCTGACCTGACATCACCCGGAGCCAGCAAGGGCAGAGACCAGCGTCTCTGCCCTTTGTCGTGTCACACGGCGGGCTGGAGCACCGGACCCGCCTCACACCTGGAAGAGGACGGGACATGAACACCAGCAACCTGCGCGTCACCGGGTACCGGCCGCTCGTCACGCCACGCGAGCTGCAGGCCGAGCTGCCGATGGACGACGCCCGCGCCGAGGTCGTCCGACGATCCCGGGACGAGGTCCACGCGATCGTGACCGGCGCCGACGACCGGCTGCTCGTCGTCGTCGGCCCGTGCTCGGTGCACGACCCGGTCGCCGCCGTCGACTACGCGCGCCGCCTCGCCGCCGTCGCCGCCGAGCACAGCGCCGACCTGTGCGTCGTGATGCGGGTGTACTTCGAGAAGCCCCGCACCACCGTCGGCTGGAAGGGGCTCATCAACGACCCCGGCCTCGACGAGACGTTCGACGTGCCCACGGGCCTGCGGCTGGCCCGCCGGCTTCTGCTGGACGTGCTCGGCCTCGGGCTGCCGGTCGGCTGCGAGTTCCTGGAGCCGACGAGCCCGCAGTACATCGCCGACGCCGTCTCCTGGGGCGCGATCGGCGCGCGGACCCCGGAGAGCCAGGTCCACCGCCAGCTGGCGTCGGGCCTGTCGATGCCGGTCGGCTTCAAGAACGCCACGGACGGCGACGTGCAGGTCGCGATCGACGGCTGCCACACCGCCGCGAGCCGCCACGTGTTCTTCGGCGTCGACGAGGACGGCCGCGCCGCCGTCGTGGAGACCGCCGGCAACCCCGACTGCCACATCATCCTCCGCGGCGCCCGCTCCGGCCCGAACTACGGCCCGGCGGAGGTCAGCGACGCCCTGGCGCGCCTGGAGAAGGCCGGCATGCCGCAGCGCCTCGTGGTCGACGCCAGCCACGGCAACAGCGGCAAGGACCACATCCGCCAGGGGGCGGTGGCACGGGAGATCGCCGAGCAGGTCGCCGCAGGCCAGGCCGGCATCGCCGGCGTCATGCTGGAGAGCTTCCTGGTCGAAGGCCGGCAGGATCTCGGCGGCGAGCTCGTCTACGGCAAGAGCGTCACCGACGCCTGCATGTCGTGGGACACGACGGAGACCCTCCTCGCGGACCTGGCCGCCGCCGTCCGCGCCCGCCGCGCCGCCTGAGCCACCCCGCCGCCGGCCATCTCCCCAGGTGGCCGGCGGCACCCGATGATCCGACCGGCGACGGACCGGAACGGTGTGTCGATGCGCGGTCACCGTCCGGCACAATCATCGAGTGACGGACGGTGATGCCGGCGCCCACGGCGTGCAGATCGGCAACCACAACACGCAGGCGAACCACTTCACGGTGCCCCGCCAGCCGCTGACCCCGGCGCACCTGACCGACCTCGACCCGGCGAGCGCCGCCCGCCGCCTGCTCCGCGAGGACCCCGACGAGGCCGCGGTCCTGCTCGCCACGAGCCCGAGCGCCGCCTCGCCTTCGCCGGGTGCTGGAGGCGATGCTGCGCGCCGGCGAGGACAGGACCGTCGCGGTGCTCACCTGCATGCACCCGGCGAAGGCGAGGCAGCTGATCGGCCGCTTGACCGGCGCCCCGCACTGGCTGGCGGACCTGCCCACTGCGACCGCCGCCATCCGGCGGGCCCACGACGACGCACGGACGACGCTGGGCGACGAGTCCGGCGCGATCGTCCGGCTGGAACCGCCGGGGTTCCGCCTGAACTGCACGAACGGCACGGTCTACTGGAGCCCGGCCGCGGGCGCCGTGCCGGTCCACGAACCGTTCCTCGCCTACTACGAGGCAACCGGCGGGCCGGATGGCCCGCTCGGGTTCCCGCTGCACCCGGCCCGCGGCAACAGCCAGCAGTTCGCCGACTCCCGCGTCGTCGTCACGTCCGGGCACGGCACGTTCACCACCACGCTGGACCTGTACCGCAAGAAGTTCCTGGGCGCGCCGCTCGCAGAGACGGCAGAGGTCGGCACCGGGTGGCGACAACGCTTCGAGCACGGCGACGTCGACACGGACCCCCTCGGCAGCACGTTCGTCGTGGCCGACGACATTCGGGAGGCGTTGCGCGCCACGGCGTGGACCGACCAGCTCGCCCTGACGTCCCGGGTCAGCATCCGTTCGTCGATCTCCGGCACAAGAGGCTCATGGCAGCAGTTCGGTTCGTCCAATGTACTGATCACCGTGTATGTGACTGGTAACGGCAGGACGGCGATCCTCGGCCACGCGACCCAGGCCGCCTACCGCCGCAACGGCGGTCCGGAAGGATGGCTGGGCTTTCCACTCACCAACCGCTTCTTCAGACCCTTACCGAACCGCTTCGAGGGAGGCGTGATCATCGGCAGGCTCGCGGTCCCGAACGCCGTCTACCAGGCCTCCCAGGCCGCCGGACTCGGCGACCCCGTGAGCGAGGCCGAGCCGCTCGGCACCGGTGAGGACAAGGCGCAGTTCTTCCAGCGGGGCCTCGTCACGGTGCGCGCGGGGAAGGTGCAGGCGTGGACCAGCAATTCGTAGACGCGCAGGGCGTGCAGATCGGGGACCACGGCACGCAGACGAACCACTTCACCATGGCGGGGCAGTCGCCGGCCGCCGCGGAGCTGCAGGCGCTGCATCCCCGGGCGGCGGCCCGGCGGATCCGGGGCATGCCGGCCGAGGACGGCGCCGCGCTGGTCGCCCAGCTGGCGGTCCAGCCCGCCGCGGACCTCCTGGCAGAGCTGCTCCGGCACGACGAGCCGGCCACGGTCGCCGTCTTGACCAGCATGTACCCGGCCCGGGCGCAGGCGCTGATCGAGCGGCTGACGGCCGTCGCGGACTGGCTCGCCGACCTGCCACGGGCGGCCGCCGAGATCCGCACGGCCCACGACGAGGCCCGCGCCGCGCTCGGCGACGAGTCCGGCCCGATCGCCCGGGTGCCCAACCGGCCTCTCACCGGGTTCCGGCTGGACTGCGCCCGTGGCGTCGTCCATTGGCACGGCACAACGGGTGCCGCCGTGGTCACCGGAGTGATCCACGCCAACTACGTCGCCGCATGGGGCAAACCCCTCACGTCGGAGCGCGCCGGCATACAGCGCTTCGAGCACGCGGATGTACACCTGCGCCCCTTTGGCTTTCCCGTTCCGGTATCCGGCGCCGTCCGCGATCTGTGGTCGGCCGAGGACGGCCGGATCGGCAGCACGCTGACGTACGCGCAGCAGGAAGGACCGTCGCCCAGCGGGGCGACCGGTTCGAAACAGGACTTCGCCGCAGGCCGGGTCTCCGTCTACGCGACTGACGCTTTCGGTGCCTTCGCAGTGTCAGGACCGGTTCTCTCGCGGTTTCAGAAGCTCGGCGGCCCCACCGGCTGGCTCGGCTTTCCGGTGAATCACGAGGCTGGGGACGAGCACGAAGCCGTCCAGCAGTTCGAGGCCGGCACGATCGTCTGGCGGCCGGACCGTGGCGCCATCGCCGTCCCGCTCGCGATCCACGTCGCGGCTCGGGAGCGAGGACTGGGATCGCCCACCGGGCCGGTGCGGCGGCTCGGCGGCGGAGCGGACCGGGCGCAGTTCTTCGACAAGAGGCTGGTCACGGTCCGCGACGGGGTCGCCGAGGCGTGGGTCCAGCCGCCGCTGGACGGGGCATCGACGGATCGCGCCGGTCCGGGATAATCGGGCGGTGACGGATGGTGACGTGGTGGTGCCGGCCGCGCACGGGCGTGCAGGTCGGTGACCACAACACGCAGGTCAACCACCACGTGGTGCCCCGGCAGCCGCTGACCAGGGCCCACCTCACCGACCTCGACCCGGTGGCGGCCGCACGCCGGCTGCTGCGCGAGGACGTCGACGAGGCCGCGGTCCTGCTGGTCGGCATCGCGCCCGACGAGGCCGTGCCGCTGCTGCAGCGCCTGCTCGCCGCTGACGAGGCGCGGACGGTCGCGGTCCTGTGCAGCATGCACCGGGGGAAGGCGGCGGCGCTGATCCGCCGGCTCAGGGCGGACACCGAGTGGATCGGCGACCTGCCGGACGCGGTGACGGAGATCAGGGCGGCGCACGCGACCGCGCGGGCGCTGCTCGGCGACGAGTCGGGGCCGGTCGAGCCCCACCCGGCTCCTCCGCCGCTGCGTGCGTTCCGGCTGCCGTGCGCCCGCGGCGCCGTCTACTGGCACCGGTCGGCGCGTCCGGTGGCGGTGCCGGAGCCGACCGACGGGTACTACCTCGCGGCCGGCGGCCCCGGCGGCCGGCTCGGCCTGCCGGTGGGAGCGGCGGCGGACGGCAGCCTGGTGACGTTCGACGGCCTGGAGGTGGAGGGCGACGACTGGGTGGTCGTCGAGTCCCGTGCCGGCGTGTTCACCACCACGGTGTCGCGCCTGGAGGTGCCTGGAATGTCGGGCGCGCCGGTCGCCGAGATCGTCGCGCGTGGCGACGGGACGCTGCAGCGGTTCGAGTACGCCGACATCCACTCGGACGGCGCGGGCGGCCACATCGTCGTCGACGAGGCGGTCCGCGCGTTTCTGGGGCACAGCGAGGCCCACCGGCGGCCGGTGGGTCCGGCCGCGCCGCCGGTCCGCTCGGCATACGGCCGGCGCGGCTTCTGGCAGGACTTCGGGCCGCCGGACGACCCCGTCACCGTCTACGTCGCGGACGGCTGGCGGCCCATCGAGCTTGGACAGCCCATGCAGGAGGCCTACCTGCGCGCCGGCGGCCCGGAGGGCTGGCTCGGGTTCCCACGCGGGCGCAGCTACACCCGCTGGGTGATCGACAAGCGGCACGACCCGTTCCAGTTCGAGGGCGGGGTGATCGTCGCCGGTGCGGACGGCGGGCCGACCGCCGTCCCGATGGACCTGTACCGGGCGGCGGTGAGCGCCGACCTGGGCCCGCCGGTCGGCGAGGTGCAGCGGCTCGGCGCGGCGGACGACCTGGCGCAGTTCTTCGCCGGCGGCGCCGTCACCGTGCGCGGCGGCCGGACCCAGATCTGGGTCGAGCGCGGTTCACCGGCATGACCCGCGGCCGGCGCGGCGGCCGGGTCGAGCGCTGGTCAAAGGCGCAGCCCGTCTCACAGGCGCAGCCCGTCTCACAGGCGCAGCCCGTCTCACAGGCGCAGCCCGTCTCACAGGCGCAGCCCGGCTCACAGGCGCAGCTCGCGGCCGGGCCAGCGGGAGCGGAGCCAGCGGTCGTGGCTGGCGACGACGATCGCGCCGGGGCCGGGGCCCAGGGCGTCCTCCAGCTCGTCGGCGAGGGTCGGGGACAGGTGGTTCGTCAGCTCGTCGAGGAGCAGCAGCTCCGGCGGGTCGGCAATGAGCAGGGCGAGGGCGAGCCGGCGGCGCTGGCCGACCGACAGGTCCCCCACCGGCCGGGCGAGGTCGCGCGGGGCGATCAGGCCCAGCGACCGCAGCGGCACCGACGCGGCGCGGTCCGGGCCGAGGGTCTGGTCGTAGACGGCGGCCACCGTACGGTCGGGGTCTGGGAAGACGGTGTCCTGGGTGAGGAGGCCGACGGTGAGGCCGCCGCGGCGCTCGACGGTGCCCGTGGACGGCAGCCGCCCCGCGAGCACGGCCAGGAGCGTGGACTTGCCGGCGCCGTTCGGGCCGGTGACCAGGATCCGGTCGGTGGCGAGGATGTCCAGCCGCTCCACGGACAGGCGGTCTGGCACCGTCAGGGAGCGAGCGGCCACCAGTACACCATCCGCCGACGCCGACGCGAGCGCTGTGGCGTTGAAGCGCAGCGGGGCCGGGGGTTTGCGGACCTGGGTGCGGGAGAGGTCGTCGAGGCGGCGGCCGGCGTTGCGGACGCGGCGGGAGATCTGCTGCTGGACGCGGCCGGCGGTGTGGCCGTAGCCCATCTTCTCGCTGTCGCGGCGTTCGCGGCCGGGGGCGACCTGGTGCGCCGTGACGGCGACGGCCCGGCGCAGCTCGTCGAGCTGTTCCTGCTCCTCCTCGAAGCGGCGCTGCCAGCGGTCCCGTTCCGCGAGACGGAAAGCCTGGTAGTCGGTGTAGTTGCCGCCGAAGCGGGTGGGGCCGTCGACGGCGGGGTCGAGGTCGATCAGGTCGGTGCAGACGGCGTCGAGGAAGGCGCGGTCGTGGCTGGCGAGGACGACGGCGCCGGGCAGGTCGCGCAGGTGCGCCTCCAGGAACGCGGCGGCGGCGTCGTCGAGGTGGTTGGTGGGCTCGTCCAGCAGCAGCGCCGCCGGGCGGCGGATGAGCACGGCGGCGAGGGCCAGCCGGCCGCGCTGCCCGCCGGAGAGCGAGCCGAGCGGACGGTCGTGCGCCAGCCCGCCCAGGCCGAGGCCGTCGAGGACGAGCTCGGCGCGCCGGTCGGCGTCCCACGCGTCGTGCAGCTGGGCGCGCTCCAGCACCACGCCGTACTCCTCGAGCGTCATCGAGGACGGGGACTCGAGCGCCGCGACGTCCGCGTGGGACGAGCGCAGCGCGTCGTCGAGGACGTCGGCGATGGTGGCGTCCGCGTCGAACGGCATCTCCTGGTGCAGGTACCCCAGGTCCTCCGGGCGCACGACGGTGCCGGTCTCGGGCTCGTCGGCGCCGGCGAGCAGCCGCAGCAGGGTGGACTTGCCGGCGCCGTTCTCGCCGATGAGGCCGATGCGGTGGCCTGGCGAGGCGGTCAGGGAGACGCCGTCGAGCACGCGGCGGGTGCCGAACGTGCGGACGAGGTCATACGCGAGCAGGGCGAAAGAGGACATGCGGACACCACCGGCGTTTGGGTAAACGGAAACCCGCCGGGCAAAGGGCCTCGGGCGCGGGTCGGGGAGGTGTCAGTGGATCACATCCCCTCCAACATACCCCATACGGCGGCGCTACGACAGCATGGCGTCGGCCACAGCCCGGCGGGCGGGGTTGTTGCTGCCCCTGCTGGCGTCGGGGTGGACGCGGTTGGTGAGCAGGACGAGCACGATGCGGCGCCCCGGGTCGCAGACCAGCGACGTGCCGGTGAAGCCGGTGTGGCCGAAGGCCCCGCGGCCGGCGAGCTTCCCCATGTACCAGGCCTGGTCGACGTCGACGCCGAGCCCGTGGGCGGCGGCCGGGCCGAAGCGCCGGTTGGCGTCGGTCCGCATCAGGTCCACTGTGGACGGTCTCAGCAGCGGGCCCCCGCCGGACAGCAGCGCCCGGCCCAGCAGCGCGACGTCGGAGGCGGTGGCGAAGAGCCCGGCGTGCCCGGCCACACCGCCGAACGCGGCCGCCGACGGGTCGTGCACCGTCCCCCGGATCCCGCCCTCGGTGGCGGCCGCGGGCAGCGACGGGGGTGGGTTGCAGCCGGTGCGGGCCAGGCCGAGCGGCCCGGCGATCTGCTCCCGGACGAGCAGGTCGAGCGGCTTGCCGGTCAGCCGGGAGACGATCGCGCCGAGGGCGATGAAGTTCTGGTCGGCGTACAGGTAGCCGCCGCCGGCCGGTCCGATCGGCGGCTCCCGCAGCACGTGCTCGACCCGTTCGGCGGGCGTCGAGCCGGCCAGCGGGACGTCCTTCGACAGCCCAGACGTGTGCGTCAGCAGCATCTGTACGGTGATCGCCGGCTTGTCCACAAAGGACGGCAGATACCCGGCCACCGGGGCGTCCAGCGCGAGCAGGCCCTGTTCGACCAGCCGCAGCGCCAGCACCGCGGTGAACGTCTTCGTCAGCGAGGCGAGGTCGTACAGCGTCTCCGTGGTCGCCGGGACCCGCCGGTCCGCGGGCAGCTCGGCCTTCGCGGCGTCGTACCGGACGGCGTCGCCGAACGCGAAGTGCGCGACCACCGCCCCGTCGACGGCCGCGAACACCACGCCGCCCGGGAACATCAGCGAGGACAGGAACGGCGTGACGGCGTCCCGCAGCCGGTCGGCGCGCGACCTCCCGGTCCGCCACGGCGACGGCGTGGCGACCGGCAGCGTCCACGGCGACACCGGCGACGGGCTGGCAGGGGCGCGAGGCGTCCCGCGGGCCGGGCGGGCGGTGCAGCCCGCCAGTGCCCCCAGACCAAGGCCGAGCAGGGCACGGCGGCGCACTACGACGGCGACCGCACGGCCTCGTACAGCGCGGCCAGGTCCTCGTCGGCGAACCCCCGGTCCGAGGCGGTCCGCAGCAGCGCCGCCGCCGCGTCCACGACGGACCGGTCGACGCCGACGGCCGACGCGAGGTCGCCGACCAGCTCCGCGTCCTTCACCCCGCCGCTCACCGGGAACGCCACCGGGTAGGAACGCTCCATCATGGACGGCGCCTTCGCGTGCAGGTACGGCATGTCCAGGGCCCCGCCGGAGACCAGGGACAGGAACAGCTTCGGGTCGAGGCCCAGGCCGTCGGCGAGCGCGACGCTCTGCGCGAGCCCGGCGACGGCGGTCAGCACCCAGCTGTTGACGACGAGCTTGATCCGGCTGCCGGCGCCGGCGTCGCCGAGCCAGGTGACCTTGGCCGCGATCGGCGCGCACAGCTCCTCGACCCGCTCCCGCACCTCCGCCGGGCCGGACGCGAGGACGTTGAGCTTGCCCTGCTCCGCGGGCTGCCGGGTGCCGAGGACCGGCGCGTCGACATACACCAGGCCGAGCTCGGCCGCCAGGGCGGCGAGGTCGTCGGCACCGGGCACGCCGACGGTGCTCAGCTGGAGCCACAGGGTGCCGGGCGCGGGCGCCGCCGCGGTCATGACCGCCGCCACCGACGCGGCGTCGAACAGGACGGTCACGACCACGTCGGCGCCGTCGACGCACGCGGCGGGCGTGTCGCAGACGACCGCGCCGTCCGGCGCCAGCGCCTCCGCGGTCTCAGCCGTGCGGTTCCACACCCGCACCGCGACCCCGGCCCGCAGCCAGTTCCGCGCGACGGCCGCGCCCATGATCCCGGTCCCCAGCACCGCGACGGTCATCCACTGCCCCTTCCACGAGCTCCCCGCGCATTGTCCCACCCGAGGAGCGGGTGCCGAAGCTGGACAGCGCCGCCTCCAGCAGCGGCAGCGCGTGCAGCACCTGCCCCGACCGGATGAGCACGTCCCACACCCGCTCGAACTTCTTCCACCCGCCCGCGTACGCCAGGTGCCGCAGCCGGTCGCCGGGCCGCGGCTTCGCCGAAGCGCCGCGCCAGAGGTTGGACCAGCGGTAGAAGTCCTTGTACGCCCGCCAGTAGCCGTCCTCCAGCTGCCTGGCGGTCATGCCGCGCGGCTCGTAGACGACGTGCCGGGTGTCGTACAACTCCCAGTCACGGTGCACGATCCGGCCCTCGGCCTCGATGCGGCGGAAGAGGCCGGTGCCCGGGTAGGGGGTCATGATGTGGAACGTGGCGGTCTCGATCCCCTGCCGCACCGCCCAGTCCACGGTGCGGTCGAACACGTCTGGCCCGTCGGAGTCCATGCCGAACACGAAGCTGGCGTTCACCATCACGCCCGCGTCGCGCAGCCGGCGCACGACCTGGCCGTAGTCGCGCCCGACGTTCTGCCGCTTGCGCTGCTCGGTGAGGTTGCCGGCGTTGATGGTCTCGAAGCCGACGAAGAGGCTGCGCAGGCCCGCGTCGACGGCCCGCTCCAGCAGGCCGGGCCGCAGGATCGAGTCGACGGTGCCGGCCGCCTGCCACACCCGGCCCGCGCCGCGCATCCCCTCGAACAGTTCGGTGGCGAAGCGCGCGTTGCCGAACAGGTGGTCGTCGAGGAAGTACAGGTGGCGCCCCGGCAGCCGGTCGATCTCGGCGAGCGCGTCGTCGACCGCCTGCGTGTAGAACGACTTCCCGCCCTCGAAGAACGCGTCCTTGTAGCAGAAGTCGCAGTGGTGCGGGCAGCCCCGCGACACGACGATGGAGTTGGGCACCAGGTAGCGGTGGCGTTTGATGAGGTCCCGCCGGATCGGCGGCAGTCCCGCGAGGGTGCGCTGCTTCGAGGTGTACCGCTTGGCCGTGGTCCCCTGTCGCAGGTCGGCCAGGAAGGCGGGCCACGTGTCCTCGCCCGGCCCGCAGAAGACGCTGTCGGCGTGCGCGGCGGCCTCGTCGGGCAGCGACGTGACGTGCAGCCCGCCGAGCGCGACGAACACGCCGCGGGCCCGGTACCAGTCCGCCAGCTCGTAGGAGCGCCGCGCGGAAGTGATGTAGACCTGGATGACGACGAGGTCGGGCAGGTCGGCGAGGGCCGGGTCGAAGCGCTCGACGTGCTCGTCGACGATGCGCACCTCGTCGTCCCCGGGCAGGTACCCGGCGAGGGTCGCGAGGCCGAGCGGTGGGAAGAGGCTGTACTTGATCGGCCGGAACAGTGGGCTGGTCGCCTCGGTCAGGGCCGGAAGGATCATCAGCACCCGCATGCCATCGACGGTAGGCATCAACCGGGGGCGAGCAGGTGTGCGAGATGTGCAGATGTCGTGCGCGGCCGCCGTCGTAGGCTGGCTGCGTGAAGACATTCCAGCTCGGTGACCGGACCGTCCACCGCATCGGCTTCGGGGCGATGCAGCTGCCCGGCCGGGGTGCCTTCGGGCCGCCCCGGGACCGCGCCGAGGCCCTCGCCGTGGTGCGGCGCGCGGTCGAGCTCGGCGTCGACCACATCGACACCGCGCAGTACTACGGCCCCGACGTGGCCAACGAGCTGCTGCGCTCGGCGCTGCACCCGTACGACTCCCGGCTCGTGCTGGTGAGCAAGGTCGGCGCGGCGCGGGACGACAAGGGCGGCTGGCTGCCGGCGCAGGAGCCCGAGCAGCTGCGCGCCGGGGTCCTGGACAACCTGCGCTCCCTCGACGTGGAGCGGCTCGACGTGGTGAACCTGCGGGTGACGGGCCCGGACGGCGACTTCGACGCCCAGCTCGACGCGATGATCGCCATGCGCGACGAGGGGCTGATCGGCGCCGTCGGGCTCAGCAACATCACCCTCGCCCAGCTCGAGCACGCGCTGACCCGGACCGCGGTCGCGTGCGTGCAGAACCCGTACAACCTGGTCGACCGCGGCGGCGAGGACGTGCTGCGCGCCTGCACGGACCGCGGGATCGCCTTCGTGCCGTTCTTCCCGCTGGGTGCCGCGTTCGGCCGGGAGCGGGTCCTCGGCCACCCGGCGGTGAAGTCCGCGGCGCTGCGCCTCGACGCCACCCCCGCGCAGATCGCCCTCGCGTGGATCCTCGCGATCGCGCCGAACACGCTGCTCATCCCCGGCACCGCCTCGCTGGATCACCTGGAGGAGAACGTCGGCGCGGGGCGGGTCGTCCTGGACGACGAGGCTCTTGCAGAAATCGGATGAGCGGCCCGGAGCGAAGCGGAGAGGCTGCGAATCAGCAGCGCAGGTTCGGCTCAGGCCGACGCCGACGCGAAGCGGCGGTGGCGGAATGAGCAACCGGAAGAACCTGCTGGCCCTCGCGGTGCTGGCGTATCTGAGCCAGCGGCCGATGCATCCGTACGAGTTGTCCAAGACGCTGCGCAACCACGGCGACGACCGCAGCATCAAGTTCACCCACGGCTCGGTGTACATGGTGGTCGAGCAGCTGCTGAAGGCCGGCCTGATCGCGGAGCAGGAGACGACCCGCGAAGGGCAGCGCCCCGAGCGCACCGTCTACGGCATCACCCCCGAAGGGCGGGCCGAGCTGCAGGGGTGGCTGCGCGACCTGGTCGGCGTGCCGCGGCACGAGTTCCCGGCGTTCGGGTCGGCGCTGTCCCTGGTCAGCGCCCTGCACCCGGACGTCGTCGTCGAGCTGCTGCACGAACGCCTCGCCCGGCTGCGACAGGAGCGCGCGACCACGGCGGACCTGGCCGGGGGCACCGAGCCGCACCCGTTGTTCCTGATCGAGGAGGTGTACCGGCTGGGCCTGCTCGACGCGGAGATCGCCTTCGTCGAGCGGTTCATCGAACAGATCACCGACCCGGCCGACGGCTGGGGACCGATGTGGGCGGCGTACCACGAGAAATAGTTGACTCTGACTAGTCATCGGCGGATAGTTGGTTTCAACCAATCGTCTCGCCGGGGGTTCGTCATGGGAACTGTCACGTCCGCGATCGTCGTCGGCGGCGGCATCGCCGGCCCGGTCGCCGCGCTCGCCCTGCGGAAGGCCGGCATCGCCGCCACCGTGTACGAGGGGCACGACGGCTTCGCCGACGGTGTCGGCGGGGCGCTGAGCATCGCGCCGAACGGGCGCACCGCCCTCGCCGCCGTCGGCGCCGACCACGTCGTGGAGCGGGTCGGCACGCCGATGTCCGGGATGGTCATGCAGAGCTGGACCGGCAAGCGGCTCGCCGAGTTCGGCTCGTTCGACGACCTGCCGCCGATGCAGCTGGTCTGGCGGCACGAGCTCTACCGCGCCCTCTACGACGAGGCCGTCGCCCGCGGCGTCCGCATCGTGCACGGCAAGCGCCTGGTCTCCGTAAGTGGCGGCGTCGCCGGCTTCGCCGACGGCAGCACCGCCGAGGCCGACGTCGTCATCGGCGCCGACGGGATCCGCTCCACGGTGCGTCGGCTCATCGACCCGTCCGCACCCTCGCCCCGCTACGTCGGGCTGCTCGGCTTCGGCGCCCGCTGCGGCCCGGCCGGGGTGGCCCCGACCGGCGACAAGATGCACCTGGTCTTCGGCCGGCGCGCGTTCTTCGGCTACCAGGTGACCGCCGGTGGGGACAGCGGCTGGTTCGTCAACCTGCCGTCGAAGGATCCGTCGTACGGTGCGACCTTCAGCCGCGAGGAGTGGCTGCCGATCCTCGCGGACGCGTTCGCCGGCGACCGGATCCCCGCCGTGGCGCTGATCCGCGGCACCGACCCGGCCGCTCTCGTCGTCACCGGCGGCCTGGAGGACATCCCGTCGGTGCCGGTGTGGCACCGCGACCGGGCCGTCCTCATCGGCGACGCCGCGCACCCCACCTCACCCAGCTCCGGGCAGGGCGCGTCCCTCGCCATCGAGAGCGCCGTGCAGCTTGCCCGCTGCCTGCGCGACCTTCCCGTGCCGGCGGCGTTCGCGGCGTACGAGCGGCTGCGGCGCGCCCGGGTCGAGCGGGTGATCGCGACCGCGGCCCGCACGAACAGCGACAAGGCCGCCGGTCCGGTCGCGCGGGTCCTGCGCGACCTGCTGATGCCGCCGATGATGCGCCTGTTCGCCAACCCCGAGAAGTGGCGGTGGCAGTTCGACCACCCGATCGACTTCGCGGCGCCGGTCGCGGCCGAAGCGGCGCTCAGCCCTTCGGGAAGGGGATGACCTTCGTCGCACCGGCGCCGAGGCGCTGGACCACGAGGGTGGCGGTCTCGGGGGTGAGGTTGCGGGCGTCGGCGACGTTCCAGCCCTCGCCGGCCGCGTAGGTGGCGCCCTGCCAGGTCGGGTGGACGACGGGGATGAGCGCCTTCATCACCGACTCGAACGCCTGCCCGTCGCTCGCCCGGTCGAACGTGGTGATCGTGACGACGGTGCCCTCCAGGGAGCAGGTGCCCTGGTCGTGGAAGCGGTACACCGACTCGTCGTGGGTGGTCCCCTGGGTGTAGTTGTCGCAGCCGAGGTCGGCGGCGACCTTGGCGGCGGGCTCCCCCAGGTACGCGGGCTTCGTCAGCGCGTCGACGACCCGCGGGGCCTGCCAGCCGATGACGCCGGCCGCGACCGCGAGCAGGGCCGCACCGGCGGCGAGCTTCGGGTTGCGGCGCGGCTTCGTCTCCTCAGCCGTCGCCGTCGCCGGCTCCTCGGAGATCTCCAGGGACGCTACCAACGCGGGCCTCCTGCGGTACAAGCGCGGAATTTTGCTGACATGTCGAATTTAGGTGCAATCGGGGTGCGGCTCTGTCCCCCGGGCAGCCAGAAAGGCCGGCGCTGGGGGCACCGGCCTTCCTGGGTGTTGCCGTGGTGACTACATGGACCCTGCCGCGACGAAGGTGTAGCCCGCCGCCTGGATGCCCGTGACCGTCTCCTGCAGGTAGCTCAGCGGCACGTACGGGTGGAAGAAGAAGCTCGCCACACCGTCCCGCACGACCGTGTTCAGCTGCGCGGACTTCACGATGTCCGCCGACAGGTGGGCCGGGTGGTTGTTGAACGGCTCCAGCTCGATGTTGCCGATGTTCTCCGGCACCGTCAGCACCCCGTAGATGTCGCGCACCGTGTACGGGAAGAACTGGCCGAAGATGCGGCTGTTGTCCAGCGCCCCGCCGCGCAGCGCGCCGGAGGTGTACAGGCCGCGGTCGTACCGCGTCTTGAACGTCGCCGCGACCGCTCGGTTGGACGCGTCGGAGCCGGCGTAGTGCGGGAACTCGAAGATGGTCGGCGCGGCCAGGCCGGCCGCCCTGAACGCCGCGAACGCGCCGTCGATGCGGCCCTGCGCCCATGCCTGCGAGTCCGCCGGCACCGGTCCGTCGTAGATCACGTAGTTGGTGACCGGGTCGACGTGCGCGGTGTAGAACTCGAAGTCGTCCGCGCTGGCGCCGTTGTACGGGTTGATCATGCTCTCGTACTGGTGCGTGTAGCCGTGCATCAGCAGCGTGCCGCCGTGCGACTGCATGTACTTGAGCTCGGCGACGACCTGGGGCCGGTCGGCGAGGGTGTAGTCCTCGGCGGCGCCGCCCGTGCCGGAGCCCAGCGGGTCGCGGTAGCGGGAGTAGACGGCCACCGAGAACGGGATGTTCTTGCCGTACAGGTAGTTGGTGATCGCCCGCAGCTCGCTCGGCTCCGCGTCCGGGCCGACGTCCTCGATGCGCACCAGGGCGCGGTGCCGCTCCGCGGTCGACGGCGCGAGCACGTCGAACAGGAAGTCGGAGAAGGCGACGTACCGGTCGTCGGCGCTGATGTACGAGAACGGGATCTCGCCGAGGTAGGTGAAGTTGCCGGACCGCACGCCCCACGGCAGTGTCGTGCCGTCGGCGCGGACCGCGGTCGCGACCGGCGTCGCCTTGGTGGCGTCGCTGATCGTGGTGTTCATGATGCCGGCGCCGTTCTGCGGGTCGCGGGTGAACGTCTTCGCCTTGTAGTTCACCGTCGACACCGACGACACGTCGAAGCCGGTCCACGTGAAGCCGCGGTTGGCCACGAAGTTCGGGTCGCGGGCCGTCAGCTGCCAGATGTTGTCGTAGATCCACACGACCGGCTTGGTGGTCGCGGTCACGTCGTCGAGGAACGCGAGCGGCAGCGGCTCGTCGTACGTGCTGCCCAGGTACACCACGGCCTGGAACTGCTCCAGCTCACCGGCGGCGTAGCTGGTCACCGGCTGGGCGGTCCAGTCGCCGAAGTGGGAGCTCAGGTTCGCGGCGGCGGTCGCGTACAGCTCGCCGAGGAAGCCGTACGGGCCGGTGGTGTCGTACAGCACCAGCGTCTTGCCGGTCGAGCCGGGGATGCCGGTGCCGTTGACGCCGTTCGCGACCGGCGTGGCCGGGGTCGTCACGACCGTGCTCGGCGAGGCCGGGGACGTGTTGCCCGCCGCGTCCTCAGCGGTGATTTTCAATGAGTACGCGGTCAGCGGCGACAGGCCGGTCAGCGTGGCGCTGTTGACGGTGCTGGTCACGACCTCCGGGCCGCCGGTGACCGTGTACCGGGTGACGCCCACGTTGTCGGTCGAGGCGGGCCAGGTGAGCGTCACGCCGGTCGACGTGAGCGCGCTCGCGACCGGAGCGCCCGGGGCGGTCGGTGCGGTCGTGTCCGGCGCCGGCGGCGGCGTCAGGGTCGTGAACGCCACCGGCGCCGACGCCGCGGACGCGTTCCCGGCGGCGTCGAGCGCCTTGACGGTCACGCTGTGCGCGGTGCCCGGCTCCAGGCCGGCAAGGGCGGTGGAGGTGCCGGTGACGGTCGCCTTCAGGGTGCCGTTGTCGAACACCTGGTAGCCCGTCACGCCGACGGCGTCCGTGGAGGCGCCCCAGCTGACGGTCGCGCCCGTCGTGGTGACGTCCGCGACGCTCGGCGCGCCCGGCACGCTCGGCGCCGTCCTGTCCGTGACCCCGGTGGTGAACGACCACGTGTAGGTCGACGTGCTGAGCTTCACCGTCATCGTGTACTTCGTCTGCTCGGCGAGCGCGGCGCGCGGGGTGAACGTGAACGTGTGCGTCGGCGCGTCGTACGCGTAGTAGCTCGCGACCGAGGCGCCGCCGCTGGTCTTGACGAACGAGTACCGCATCGCCGTCGGGTCGACAACGTCGCCGTAGCTGATCGTCGGGCGGACGCCGACGGCGACGCCGGTCGTCCCGTTCTTCGGCGTGACCCCGCTGACCGCCGGCCCCGCGGCGTGGGCCGCCGTGCTCAGGCCACCGGCGGCGATGGAGCCGACGATCGTCGACGCCACCAGCTTCACCACAGTGCGCACAGGTGCTCGCTTTCGCTTGGGTTTCGTGTGTACGGCTTGGGCTTTGTGCGTGTGGGCCCCAGCGTTTCCACCGGGGCCCACACCGTGGTTCTTGCTCTTTGCTCTTGGCTGTTCAGCCTCGGTGGCTCGGCCTTCGAGTGGCTCAGCCTTCGAGTGGCTCAGCCGAAGCTGACGCAGGTGACCAGCGCGCTCACGGCGTTGGAGCTGCCGCTGTGCGTGAAGGTGAACTGCCAGGTCTTGCCGTCCGCCGACTGCTTGCTGCTGGACTGCGTCACGTTGCCCGAGCCGGTCTCGCTCCACGTGCCGACCATCGCGATGCCCGCGTTGTCGCAGGTGACGTTCAGGACGTTGTTCGTCGACGTGCCGCTGCCGATGTTGAGCGTGCCGGGCTTCGTCGAGGACGTCGCCGTGGGCGCCGCGCCCTTGATGTTGCCGCTCGGCGTCCAGGTGGTCGCCGCGGTCTTCTTGTAGAGGTTGTACGTCGCGGTGTCGAGGTACATGTCGCCGACCGCGCCGTTCGCACCCGCCGGGGCACCCGTGCCGGTCAGCCAGACCGAGCCGTTCGCGCCGGCCGCACCCGCGGGACCCTGGGCGCCGGCGGCACCCGTGGCACCGATCGCGCCGGCCGCACCCGCGGCACCCGCGGCACCCTGGGCGCCGGTCTCACCCTTGGCACCGGCGGCGCCGTCGACGCCGTCCTTGCCCTTGAGGGAGGCCAGCCACTCCTCCGGCGTGCCGGTGAACGCGTTCATGTCGACCGCGAGCTGGTACGCGTCCTTGCCGTCGACACCGTTCACACCGACGAGCGAGGCGAGCCACTCCTGCACCGTGCCGATGGTGGGGTCGTTGGCGAGGGCCAGGTCGTACGCGCTCAGGCCGGGCATGCCCTGGATGCCCTGAAGACCCTGGATGCCCTGCTCGCCCTTCTCACCCTGGACGCCGGTCGCACCGTCGGCACCGGCGGCGCCGGTCTCGCCCTTCTCGCCCTTCTCACCCTGGGGGCCCGGGTCGCCGTCCTTGCCGTTGATGCCGGGGATGCCCTGGAGCCCCTGGGCGCCGGTCTCGCCCCGCTCGCCCTGAGCACCAGTCGCGCCGGTCTCGCCCTTCTCACCCTGCGCGCCCTGGGCACCGGTGGCACCGGTCTCGCCCTGAGCGCCCTGAGCACCGGTCTCGCCCTTCTCGCCCTGAGCACCCTGGGCACCGGTCTCGCCCTTCTCGCCCTGGGCACCGGTCTCGCCCTTTTCGCCCTGAGCTCCCTGCGCGCCGGTCTCGCCCTGAGCACCCTGGGCACCAGTCTCGCCCTGAGCGCCCTGAGCACCCTGCGCGCCGGTCTCACCCTTCTCGCCCTGAGCACCCTGGGCACCGGTGGAACCGGTCTCGCCCTTGGCACCCTGGGCACCAGTCGCACCCGTCTCGCCCTTGGCACCCTGGGCACCAGTCGCACCCGTCGCACCCTGGGCACCCTGGGCACCAGTCGCACCGGTCGCACCCTTGGCACCCGTCGCGCCGGTGGCGCCCGTGGCACCCGTGGCACCCCTCGCGCCGGCGGGGCCGGTGGCGCCCGTCGCACCGGTAGCACCCTTCGGGCCGGTGGCGCCGGTCGCGCCGACGGCGCCGGTGGCACCCGTCGCGCCGGTTGCACCCTTGGGCCCGGTCTGGTTCCACTGCACCATCTGCTCGCTGCTCCGGCACCGCGACCCGGCCTGGTAGTCGATGACGCGCAGCGCGCTGGTGTTCTTGTCCCGGCACCCGGTGATGACACCGGTGTTGCTGGCCGGCACAGCACCGTAAGCGGCAGCGCCGACACCGACGAGCACAGCCGCGGCGGTCGCACCGATGGCGGCGATCTTCTGCTTCTTCGAGCGGAACACGCAGTTCTCCTAATCTGGGGCGGTACGTATCGGTGACGACTTGCTTCGCTATTTACTGGTGACGACGACGCGCTCGGACGGCTTCAGCAGTTCCGGTTTCGGCGGCGGCTGCAACTCGCTCCGACTAGCGGGCCGGGAAACGACACCGGCATCCGCCGCCGGCGTCTGATGCGCCGCCGCCAGGTAGATCACGGCCCCCAGCGCCACCGCGGCAACAGCGGCCCCGAAGCCCATCGCAGCCTTCTTCAGCACGGAAAACCCTCCGCTCCCGCCGCAGCACGGCACGCTTGAGAAACCCTCGAATCACCGAGAGCAAGAATGTGGAATGCGTTTACGTCAGCGATTCACTGCTGCACATGAGGGCGCAAAAATACGCACACCGGTTCCCCCGCGAATACTCACCTGAAGACGGGTCCGGTTTCGCCACTCGCTCCCCACCGGACCAAACTGGCGACCAAAGACGCCCGGCGGATCACTGCTTCCCGCCAGCCTGTGCGGCTGGTCCACTTAAGGTAGCCGCCCGGGTGCGACGAGGTTGTCAGCAACCGAGTGGCACCCCACCACCCCAGTCAGATGACAACCCCTCCCCCACCGCAAAGACCCATATACAGAGAGTGACCTCATCCCGATAGACCCACACAAACCACCCCACAGCAATCCCCCACCCAACACCCACCGCCACCACAGACCACGCCCCAACCACCGAGGACACCGAGGACACCGAGGACACCGAGGACACCGAGGACACCGACAAACCCACCGCCACCCGCCTCGAACACCACCTGCCGCACAGCCACTTCCACCAGCACCAGCACCAGCACCAGCACCAGCACCAGCACCAGCACCAGCACCAGCACCAGCACCAGCACCAGCACATGAAACGAGAGCCTCAGCAGCAACACCGAACTTCCCACTGCCACCTCGATCGAAGGACAGTTCCGGCCGTCACCACGACCAGCCCCATCCTTCGATCACCACACCACCCAACCCCGCTCCGACGAACTCCCCGAGCCTCAGCCACGGCAGCGTTCGCTCACCTCAGATCACATCAGTCCACCGAGCCCCCGGCCGACCTCGACCCCGGAGGTCGAGCGCGCGCCACCGAGTCTTCACGAGCTGCACCGGACCCACTGGACGGTCGCCACCCCCAGCACCGATCCACCGAAACTGCCAGCACCCCGCCTGCCGCCCCCGACTCGGCAAGACCGCAGTCACCGCGGCAGCGCAACACAGTCCGGCCTGTTAACGCGGCAGCACAACACAATCCGGCCCGTAACGCGCCCGCCGATCGCCACGCCACCACACCCCGCACCACCGCGAGCCCACATCGCACAGCCCGTCGTCCACCACTCCGGGGCGGCACCGGTCAGCGATGGAGCCGCCGTACGACAGGCCCTGGCGCCCAGATGTCAGGCGGCGTCGTGGCGCAGCGGCTGCGCGGCCTCCTCCTGTAACAGCGCGAGTCGGATCGAGCCGAGGGCCACCGCGGTCACGGCGAGGCGCCACACGACGATGCCGAACTCGGTCGTCGTGATGTGGCCGGTGCCGAACCGCCCGTTGACGCCCTCCAGCCCCGGGAAGCTGACGATCAGCATGATCACGGCAGCAGCGGCCGTCGCCGGGGGTAACCAACGCCGGCGCGTTCGCTCGAACGCCACCCACGCCGCGAGCGCGAGCGCCACCGTGCCCGCAATGAGGATCATCGCCACGGTCAGCGACACGGGGCGGTGCCCGTCCAGGCGGCTCGCGCCGTAGATGCCCCAGCCGGTCCACTCGACACCGCCGCGCATCAACAGGACCTCGCCGGTCTCGGCGACGCCCGTGTTGTCCTCGCTGGCCCACGGCATGCTCATGGCGAGCACCGCGGCCAGGGCGCCGACGAGCGCCACGACCCGGGCCCCCATGCCTGCCGCCGTGAACTCAGCGCGCTGTGGTGCCGTCATGGTCGTAGACCGTAGTGGATGCACTGGCTCACGTCAGCGCCTGCGCCTCGCGCTCAGCTGACGGTAGCCCGGATGTACACCGGGAGTGAGACCTTGCTGGTCGGCGATGCGCTGCAGTAATCCGGCGAGCTGCGCCCGCTCGTCAGGGTCGAGCGCGGCACAGAGATCCTCGTCGTGCGCGCGGGCGAGCTGTCGCATCTCCATGAGCACCTGCCGGCCGCCGTCGGTGAGGTGCAGCGCGTGATGCCGCCGGTCGCTCACCCCGGGCCGCCGCTCGACGAGCCCCTTGTGGTCGAGCGTGTCAAGGATCGCCACCACACGGCTCGGCACCACACCCATGTCGGCCGCGACCGACTGCTGGCTCCGCCCCGGCGCCCCGGCGATCATGCGTAGCAGCCCGACCTCGGGCGGCGTCAGCCCCAGCGCTTCGACACGCTCGGCGAACCTGCCGGCGGCGTGCGCACCGACCTGCGCGACGAGAAACGCCGCGCCCTGCGGGGGTTGCCCAGGACTAGTCACAGCGCTAGTGTACTGAATAATTCACTCGACTGAACCATTCATCTCGTGAAGGGATCGCATCATGGCCACGCCTGCTGTCCAGGCTGCCGCCGGTCCGGTTTCCCGGCCTGGCCAAGGCGGCCCACCGCTCGGCGTCCTCGGCGTCGTCGTCACCGCCCTGTTCATCGCCGGCCTGGTGCTCGGCACCGTGCTGGCCGACGGGACCCCGTTCCCGTCGCCGTTCGGCGACGCGGCGCAGATCGTCGCGTATTTCCAGGACCACGAGCTCGCCGTGCGCGTCGGCGGCACGCTCCAGTTCGCCGCCGCAATCCCCCTCGCCATCTACGCGGCGACCGCCTCGGCCCGCCTGCACCGCCTCGGCATCCGCGCCCCGGGCGCCACCATCGCCCTCGCCGGCGGCCTGCTCGCCGCCGCCTTCATGGCCTGCTCCGGCCTGGTCAGCTGGACCCTCTCCCAGCTGGCCGCGACCACCGACCCAGACGTCATCCGCCTCCTGCAGCTGCTCGCCTTCGCCACCGGCGGCCCCGGCCACGTGGTGCCGCTGGGCCTGCTGCTCGCCGGGATCGCGGTCCCGGGCCTCCTCGCGGGCCTGCTGCCCCGCTGGCTCGCCTGGGCCGGCCTGGCCATCGCCGCCGTCGCGGAGCTCGCCACGCTGGGCCTCTTACTCGAGCCCGCCACGTACCTGCTGCCGGTCGCAAGGTTCACCGCCCTCGCCTGGCTGATCACCGCGGGCTTCAAGCTCCCGCTCCACCGCCGCTCCGGCACCACCACGTGACAGCCGACGGTCCGCCCCGACGCCTCACCACGTCCGACTGCGCTCGGACGTGGTCCGCCCCGCCGCCTCACCACGTCCGACTGCGCTCGGACGTGGTCCGCCCCGGCGCCCCACCACGTCCGAGCGCAGTCGGTCCTGTCTCCCGGATGATGGTTGTCGGGAAACGCCCGTAGCCAGTCGAGCATCTCGACCAGGTCGAGGGTGGCTCGGAAGTGGCTTCCCGACTTGTCGTAGTGGGTGGCCAGCCCGCGCCAGTGTTTGCACCGGTTGAGGCAGCGTTCGACCTGGTTGCGCCAGCAGTAGGCAGAGCGGTCGAAGTTCGGTGGTCTGCCGGCCCGGCCGCGTCGCCGCCGGTCGGCGATCTGATCGTTGGGTTCGGGGATGGCTGTGGTGATGTCCCGTGCACGCAGCAGCTCGCGGCTGGCTCGGGAGGAGTGGGCCTTGTCGGCGGCCGGTCACCGAGTCTGGGCGTTTGCGGGGGTCGTCCTCGTCGACCGGGCCGCTGGACCGATACCTGACATCGGGGACAACGAACCAACCCCATGCTCCGCGAGACAGAACCTAGCCGAAGTCGATCGGCGCGCCGGGGAATGCTCGCGCGGTGCCGGGCCGGCATGCGCCTCGTGGTGGCCCAGCGGACCCGTGGAGATGTACCAGTGCTCAGCCACCGAACCGGAGACGGAGACGGAGACACAAGCGGTGGGCCTCCTCGCGCAGGTGTTCCACCCCAGCGAACTGCTTGGCGTCCTCCTCCGGCAGTCTCGGTGCGACGAGCAACGGGTGTGTCCGCATGGAGATCTGGGACGCGATCGGCAGCCAGGCGATGCTGCGGATCCCGTACACCGTGTGAGTTCCAACTGAAAGCGGCGGGCCGGCACGAGTCAGTGCCGGCCCGCCGTGTTTCAGGCTGACCGGCACCG
>NZ_JBFANF010000094.1:0-38371 GCF_040674675.1 Dactylosporangium sp. NPDC049742
GGGGCCGCGGCCCCGCGCCCCCCCCGCGGAACGGACGGGGTCAGGCCGGGCCGTCGCGCGGCGGGGGAGCCGTGGCGGGCAGGGTCAGCTGGACCGTGGTGCCCTGCCCGGGGTGCTGGCGACGGTGATGTCGCCGTGGTGGGCCTCGATGATGGCCTTCACGATGGTGAGGCCGAGGCCCGCGCCCTGGGCGGCGAGGTGGTCGGCGGTGCTGCTGCGGTGGAAGCGGTCGAAGACGTGCGGCAGGTCTTCGGCGGGCACGCCGACGCCGGTGTCGGCGATCGTCAGCGTCGGCTGCGGCTCGGCGGTCGTGGCGATGGTGACGTGCCCGCCCGCGGGCGTGAACTTGACGGCGTTGAAGAGCAGGTGGTTGAGCGCCTGGGCGAGGCGTTCGGGGTCGCCGGTGGTCGGCACCGGGTGGTCGGTGCGGGCGGTGAGGCTGAGCCGCTTGTGCTCGGCGATCGGGCGGGAGGTGAGGCTCGCCTGGTAGGCGAGCTCGGCCAGGTCGATCTCCACCATGTCCAGCTGCAGCCCCGTCTCGTGCAGGCGGGCGACCAGCAGCAGGTCGTCGATGAGGCGCAGCAGGCGGTCGGCGTTGCGCTGCATGACGGCCAGGAAGCGGCGCACGGTCTCCGGGTCGTTGGTCGCCTCGTCCTCGTCGAGCAGCACCTCGATGTAACCGCGCACCGACGACAGCGGGGTGCGCAGCTCGTGGCTGACGCTGGCCAGGAACGAGTCCTTGAGCCGGTCCAGCTCGCGGAGCCGGTCCGCGGTGTCGCCGATCGTGCGGGCGTACCGCCGCAGCTCCAGATGCGCGGCGGCGTGGCGCGCCAGGGACCGCAGGGCGCGGCGCTGCTGCAGGGTCAGCTGCCGGGGCCGCCGGTCCATGACGCACACGGTGCCGGCGGCGTGGCCGTCCTGCAGCAGCATCGGGGCGCCCGCGTAGAAGCGCACGCCGTGCTCGGCGTTGGCCGGGTTGCCGGCGTAGCGCGGGTCGGTGACCGTGTCGTCGATCTCCAGCAGCTGGCGGTCGCGCACGACGTGGGTGCAGAAGGAGTCCTCCCGGGCGCCCTCCTCGAGCTCCCACCCGACGCGGGCCTTGAACCACTGCCGGTCGGCGTCGACCATCGACACCATCGCGATCGGCGCGTCGCAGATGTCGGCGGCGAGCGCGGCGATGTCGTCGAAGTCCGCCTCCGCCCGGGTGTCGAGGATCCCTGTCTCGGCGAGCGCGGCGAGGCGCTGCGGCTCGTCGTCCGTCCGTGACGGCTTGCTCACGCCGGTGCTCCTCCGCGGTCGGGCTCATGTCGATCTTCGCATCTCCCGGCCGTCCCGGCGGACGTCTTGCCTGGCTGGGACGGTGAACTAGTGTCCTAGGACGGCTTACACGGTGTGACCCCAGTCCAAGGAAACGACAAACGGCGAGGACCCGGGCCGTGGTCCAGCCCGGGTCCTCGCCGTGTTCACAGGGTCAGCTGTACGCCTCGAACTCGTAGACGCGTGCGGCCGTGTTCGTGTTCTGGGTCGGGGTGATGACGTTCATGCGGATGTAGCGGGCGTTGACGTTGGTCGTGGTGGTGGTGACGTTGGCGGTGTTGCCGCGGACCTGTGCGGCGGTGGTCCAGGTGGAGCCGTCGGTGGAGGTCACCAGGTCGTAGTCGCGGGTGTTCCAGGCCGCGTCCTCGCCGCCGGCGCCGGCGTGGCGGACGACCAGCGATCCGATGTGGACGGTGCTGCCGAGGTCGACCTGGAGGAACTTGGTCGTGCCGAGGGAGCACCACTTGTCGGAGTTGCCGCCGGAGACGCTGCCGTTGACCGCCTTCTCGGGGCCTTCGGTGGCACCGCAGGACGAGTCGGCGGTGGCCGGCCTGCCGAGGGCGAGGTTGCCGGACGGGGTGCCGCCGCCGTACACCTCGAACTCGTAGAGACGCGCCGCGGTGTTGCCGTCGTTGGCGGGGGTGCCGATGTCGACCTTCACGTAGCGGGCGGTCCGTGCCGTGATCGAGTGCTGGGTGCGGCTGGAGCGGTTGCCGGAGGTGGACACGACCTGGGTCCAGGTGGTGCCGTCGGTGGAGGTGGAGATGGTGTACGCGCCGGTGTTCCAGCCGGTCGACTCGCCGCCGAGACCCGCGTGCTTGAGCACGAAGGTGCTGACGGTCTGGTTGGAGCCGAGGTCGACCTGCAGGAAGCGCGGGGCGGTGCTGGTGCAGAACTTGCTGTTGTTCTGCAGGCTGCCGTCGACGGCCTTGGCCGCGGACTCGGCGGCGGCGCAGGCGGCGGAGCCGGTGGCGGCCTTGTTCAGGGCCAGGTTGGTGCCGAGGTTGGCCGGGGTCGGCGGTTGGGTGGCGCCGTCGGTGAAGGACGGCGGGACGTTGCCGGCGCCGGTGCCCCAGCTGGACTCGCTGCCGCCCATCGTGTACTGGAGGGTGCCGCCGGCGGCGAGGTCGGGGTAGCGCAGGTAGTTGTTGGACACGGCGGCGCCGTCGCGGGTGAGGCTCTGCACGTAGGCGTTGGTGGAGCTGCCGCCGTTGATCTGGATGTTGCCGGCGGCGCGCTGGATGAGCACCGACGGGAACGTGGGGCCGTGGATGGCGAGGGTGTCGGCGCCCGGGGTGACCGGGTACATGCCCATCGCGGACCAGACGTACCAGGCGGAGGTGGCGCCGAGGTCGTCGTTGCCGGGCAGGCCGCCGGCGCCGGTGGTGAAGGACTCGGTCATGACGCGGCGGACGGCGCCGGCGGTCTTGCCGGGCCGCTGCGCGAAGTTGTACGCCCACGGCACGTTGTGCTCGGGTTCGTTGCCGATGTAGAAGTACGGCCGCGAGAGCCCGCCGTTGAGCTCGGTGAAGTGGTGGTCGAGGCGCTGCACCGCGGTGGTGGGTCCGCCCATGAGGTTGATGACGCCGCCGAGGTTGTAGGGGACCATCCAGGTGTACTGGGCGGCGTTGCCCTCGGTGAAGGGGCTTTCCTGCGCGGGGTTGAGCGGCCACGGCCAGCTGCCGTCGCTGTTGCGCGGGTGGATGTACCCGGATTCGGTGTTGAACGTGTTGCGCCAGTACTGGGCGCGGGTCATCGCCGAGTTGTAGGTGGCGGTGTCGCCGGTGGCCTTGGCGAACTGGGCGACGGCGAAGTCCGAGGCCGAGTACTCCATGGAGTCCGAGGGTGCGCCGGGGATGTACGTCTTGGACGCGTACTCCGACTGGCGGCCGCGGATCGGGGAGCCCTGCATGGTGCCGCCGGCGATGGCGTTCTTCATCAGTTGCAGCGCGGCGGCGGTGTCGAAGGCGCGGGCGCCGAACGCGTACGCGCTGGACACGATGATCGGGCCGGGGTCGCCGGTCATGACGAAGTCCTCGTTGGTCTGCTGCGACCACTTGGGCAGCAGGCCGCCCTGCTGGCCGTCGAGGACCATGGACTTCATGATGTCGCTGGCGACGTCGGGGGCGATGAACGCGATGAGCGCGGCCCAGGAGCGGTAGATGTCCCAGCCGGAGTAGTTCTGGTAGACGGGGTGGCTGGCGGTGTGCACGGCGTTGTCGAAGCCGCGGTACTGGCCGTTGACGTCGCTGGCGATGTTGGGGTTGACCATCACGTGGTACAGCGCGGTGTAGAACTTCTGCAGTTCGGTGGCGCTGCCGCCGGTGGCCTGGACGCGGTTGAGGGCGGTGTTCCAGGCGGCGCTGGCGTTGCCGCGGATGGTGTCGAACGCGCCGGTTTCGGCGTTGAGGTTGGCGGTGGCGTTGGCGGTGCTCACGAACGACAGCGCGACGGTGGCGTTGACGGTCCGGTTGCTGCTGGTGTCCCAGGTGATGATCGCGCCGGTGTTGACGCCGCTGGTGCTGGTGGATCCGTTGCTGATGGTGGCGCCGTTCCAGGTGCCGACGGAGGACGGGGCCCGGTCGAAGCGGATCGAGTAGTAGATCTGGTAGGTCTTGCTGGATCCGCAGAACCCGCCGGCGGTGACGCTGCCGGTGACGTTGCTGCCGGAGATGTTCACGGTGCCGCTGCGGTTGCCGGTGGCGGACCGGCTGGTGTTGATGAGCAGCCGTGCGGTGGTGGTGTTGGGGTAGGTGAGGCGCAGCGCGCCGGTGCGGGTGGTGGCGGACAGTTCGGCGTCGACGCCGTACTTGTCGAGGCGGTTCTTGTAGTAGCCGGCGGACGCGCTCTCGTTGGTTTTCGTGTACGCGGAGGCGTAGCTGGTCCAGGCGGTGCCGGGGGAGGAGCCGAGGGCGCCGGTGACGGGCAGCAGGCCGAGGTCCTCGTTGTTGGGGCAGCCGGCGCCGTTGAAGTGGGTGAGGCTGAACTCCTCGATGGTGCGGTCCTTGTCGCGGTATCCGGACGGGGACGCGGTGGGGGTGTCGGGGCTGAACTGGGTCATGCCGAAGGGCACGGTGGCGCCGGGGAACGTGGAGCCGCCGGCGCCGCCGCCGACAGGGTTGGGGGAGTTGCTGTCGTCGGTGCCGATCAGCGGGTTGACGTATTGGGTCAGGTTGAGGTCGGCGGCTTGTGCCGGTGGTGCCTGCGCGAGCGCGACGAAGACGCTGCCCAGCAGGGCTGCGCCCGCACCGGCGAGCATTCGGACCGTGCGTGATCGGGACATGGGTGGTCTCCCGTTCGTGGCGGTGAGGACGGGAGAGCGCTCTCGATGCATTCATACTGGCTGATCAACGTTCCGTCAAGATTTGCCAGAACCCGGTTTCCCCCGCCGGGTTTGTTAGCGACGGTGCTCAATCCCGCGCGACGCGCACGAGGAATCCGTCGGTCAGCAGCGTGACCTCCCGGCCGCCGCGGCGGCGACGACCGCGCCGACGGGGAACGGCCCCCGGAACTCGTCCAGGCAGGCGCCGCCGGCCGGGTCCCAGATCCGCACGATCCCGTCCGCGCCGGCGGGTCCGGGGATGTCGTCGGGGTCGGTGGCGGTGAGCAGCTTGCCGGTGTCGGTGTCCCACACGGGCACCTGCTGCTTCGAGGTCGTGGTTTACGGGCGGGCACGCTGCCGGCCGGTCGGGGTCGTTTCCAGGGGCTGGGGGCGGGTAGCGGGGAGGGGGAGCGCGACGGAGGAGGGGCCGTGAAGGCTGTGGTGTGGCACGGTAGGCGGGACGTCCGGGTGGAGACGGTGCCGGATCCGGTGATCCAGGAGCCGAACGACATCGTCATCCGGCTCACGTCCAGCGGGCTGTGCGGCTCGGACCTGCATCTGTACGAGGTGCTGGGGCCGTTCATGAGTGAGGGCGACATCCTCGGGCACGAGCCGATGGGGGTCGTCGAGGAGGTCGGCGCGGACATCGCGCACCTGAAACGGGGTGACCGGGTCGTGATCCCGTTCAACATCGCGTGCGGGCACTGTCTCATGTGCGCGCAGGGGCTGATGACGCAGTGCGAGACGACGCAGGTGCGGTCGGCGGGCAAGGGTGCGGCGCTGTTCGGGTACACGAAGCTGTACGGGCAGGTGCCGGGCGCTCAGGCGGAGTTCCTGCGGGTGCCGCAGGCGCAGTTCGGGCCGATCAAGGTGCCGGACGGGCCGGCCGACGACCGGTTCGTGTACCTGTCGGACGTGTTGCCGACGGCGTGGCAGGCGGTCGAGTACGCGGCTGTCCCGGCGAACGGGACCCTGGCGGTGCTGGGGTTGGGGCCGATCGGGGACATGGCGGCGCGGGTGGCGATGCACCGGGGGTTGCGGGTCATCGGCGTGGACCTGGTCGCGGAGCGGTTGGAGCGGGCGCGGGCGAACGGTGTGGAGGTGATCGACCTGACGCAGGTCGACGACGTCGCCGACGCGATCCGGGACCTGACCGGCGGTCGGGGCGCGGACTCGGTCGTGGACGCGGTCGGTATGGAGGCGCACGGGTCGCCGGTGGGGAAGCTGGCGCAGACGATCGTCGGGTTCCTGCCGGACGTGGCGGCGCAGAAGCTGATTGAGAAGACCGGCGTGGACCGGTTGGCGGCGCTGCACCTGGCGATCGACGCGGTGCGTCGCGGCGGGACGATCTCGCTGTCCGGCGTGTACGGCGGTACCGCGGATCCGTTGCCGATGATGGTGCTGTTCGACAAACAGATCCAGCTGCGGATGGGTCAGGCGAACGTGAAGCGCTGGGTGCCGGCGATCCTGCCGTTGCTGACCGGTGACGGGGACCCGCTGGGGGTGGACACGTTCGCGACGCACCGGGTGCCGCTGGACGCGGCGCCGATGGCGTACGAGAAGTTCCAGGCGAAGAAGGACGGCACGGTCAAGGTGCTGTTCAAGCCGTGAACGTGTCCGCGAGCTCGTCGAGGTCGCGGATGCGCAGGTCGCCGGGCAGGCCGCGCAGCGCCGCGACGCGCATGCCGGCGGCCCGGCCGGCGTCGATGCCGGGCTGGGAGTCCTCGACGACCAGGCAGTCCCGCGGGTCGGCGTGGAGCAGGGCGGCACCGGCCAGGTAGGGGGCCGGGTCGGGCTTGCCGCGGGGGGTGTCCTCGACGGTGACGAGGTGCCGGACGGGCAGGCCCGCGGCGTGCAGGCGGGCGGTGGCGAGCCGCCGGTCGGCGCTGGTCACGACCGCCCACGGCACGCCGAGCTCGTCGAGGGTCCGCAGCAGCCGCGCGGCGCCGGGGGTGGCGGTGACGTCGGCGAGGTCGTCGTACTGCAGCTCCAGGTTGCGTTGGGCGGCGGCCGCGACGGCGGTGTCGTCGAGGTCGGGGCGCACGACGCGGATCGTGGTCGCGGCGGGGTTGCCGTGCAGGATCGGGGTGAGGACGTCGGCGGGGACGGCGTGTTCGGCCGCCCAGTGGTGCCAGGCGCGTTCGACGGCGCTGTCGGAGTCGACGAGCGTGCCGTCCATGTCGAGCAGGACTGCTTTCATGCGGGGTCCTCCTGTCGGTACCGGAGCTTCATGACGGAAAGGGTCACCAGTGCCGTGCCCGTCGCCGCGTTCGTGAGGACGATCGGCAGGTCGCCCTGGGATGCGCCGTACGCCACCCAGAGCGCGACTCCGGAGGCGAGGGCCAGCAGGTAGAACCACGAGATGTCGCCGACGGACCTGGTCCGCCAGGACCGGGCGAGCTGTGGCAGCCAGCATCCGGTGGTGAGGATTCCGGCGAGCACGCCGAGCACCGACATGGCGCCTCCTTTAAACTCGTCACGCGAGCATAATGTACGACGGGCAGGATCGGAACCCATGGACCATCGGGCGGAGACGCTGCGGGCGCAGGGGGCGCTCGCGATGCTGCGGTGTGCGCACCGGACGCCGGGGATCACGCGGGCCGAGGCGGCGGCGCGGCTGGGGCTGAGCAGCGGCTCGGCGGCCGGCATCATGGGCCGGCTGCGGGCGGCGCGGCTGCTCGCGGAGGCGCCCGCCCCGCAGACCGGCGGCCGCGGCCGCCCGACGGCGGTGCTGGTCCCGCACCCCGACGGGCCGCTCGTCGCCGTCGTCGGCATCACCCACGCGACCTGGACGGTGACGACCGCGGCGATCGGTGGGTCGCTCGCGGCCGCGCCCGTCCACCGGCTCCTCGGCCAGCCCGCTTCCGCCGTCCTTCCGCTGGTACGGGACGCGCTCGCCGCGCTGCACGGCCCCCGGCTGCGGGCGGTCGGCGTCGCGATCCCCGGCACCGTCCACGGCCGGACCCTGGTCGAGGCGACGAACCTGCGCTGGCGCGGCGTCGACCTGGGGGTCCTGACGTCCCTGCCGCTCGCGGTCGGCAACGACGCCTCCCTCGCCGGTGTCGCCGAGGGGCTGCGCGGCGCCGCGCAGGGCGTCGGCGTCGCCCTGCACCTGACGGTCGAGGTCGGCGTCGGCGGCGTGCTCATCGTCGACGGCCGCCCGGTGCTCGGCGCGGCGGGCGCGGGCGGCGAGTTCGGCCACCTGCCGTTCGGCGACCCGTCCCGCCGCTGCCCGTGCGGTGCCGGCGGCTGCTGGGACCTCGAGGTCGACGGCCGTGCCATGGCCCGCCACTTGGGCCGCCCCGCGCCGGCCGACCCACGGGCCTTCGCCGAGCGGACCATCGCCGCCGCCCGCTCCGGCGACCCCGCCGCGGCCGCCGCGTGCCGGGCCGTCGCCGCGGCCCTCGGGCGGGGGGTCGGCGCCCTGATCAACGCCGTGGACCCGGCCGTCGTCACCCTCGGCGGTCTCGGCGTCGACCTCCTCGACGTCGCCGGCCCGGCCCTGCACGCCGCCACCGCCGAGGGCGTGATGGCCTGGCGTCGCGACACCCTGCCCCCGGTCGTCCCCGCCGCGCTCGGCTCGCAGGGCCCGGCGATCGGCGCCGCCGAGACCGCGATGTCGCTCGTGCTGACCGAAGCCGCCCTGACCCCCTGACCCGTCGGAACCCTGTCCCGCGGGTCAGGGGGAAACCCTGAGGTGCCCACGAGCGTCAGGGTGTTAGCGTTTCACGTGTAAGGAAGTTCTTACATGTGAAGGAGCATCATGACGGCGAGCTCGCCCACCGGCGACGACCTGGTCGAGATGCTGGCGGCCCTGTCCAACCCGCTGCGACTGCGCATCGTCGCGAAGCTTGCCGGCGGCCGTGACTACGTGAGCCGACTCGCCCGGGAGATCGGCGTCAGCCGGCCCCTGCTGCACATGCACCTCCAACGGCTGGAGGCGGCCGGCCTGATCGTCGGCAGCCTGGAGCTCTCCGAGGACGGCAAGGCGATGAAGTACTACGAGGTCGCGGACTTCGACCTGCACCTGAACGCCGCGACCCTCGCCGCGGCGGCCGAAACCCTCACCGACCCCAAGGAGCGGTCCTGATGTACCTGAGCGCGGAAGAAATCACCTGGCCGGAGATCACCGCGTTTCTCGGTCTGCTGGTGGCCCTGCTGTTCCTGTTCGGGTTCAGCCTCGCCAGCTGGCTGGAGTACCGGAAGCTGAAGGTCGCCGGGCACCAGCAGGAGGACCTGCGGCAGCTGGTGCGCCGCTACGAGCAGCTGGCGGAGAACTCGATGGACGCCCAGAACCGGATCGCGACCGACGTGGCGGACCTGCGCACCCGCACCGCGTCGATCGAGAAGATCCTGCGGACCGTCGAATGAGGCGCGCGGTCGCGGTCCTCGGCCTGTGGCTCGTCGCCGGGTTCCTGCTGCTGCCCCTCGCCGGGAAGATCGGCGACGTCACCACCACCGACCCGGCGGCCCTGCTGCCGCAGAACGCCGAGGCGACCCAGGCGCTGCTGCGGGCGCGGGAGGCGTTCCCGGGCAGCGACACCCCGGTCGCGGTCGTCGTGTACGTCCGCGACGGCGGCATCACCGACGCCGACCGGTCCGCGGTGGACGCCGACCGGCAGGAGTTCGGGAGGACGACCGGCCAGCAGATCGGTGCGATCACCGCGAGCGGCGACGGGCAGGCGCTGCTGCTGTCGTTCCCGGTTCAGGACAAGGACGTCGTCAAGCAGGTGAAGGCGGCGCTCGCCGACTCGCCCGCCGGGCTGCGCGCGGAGGTCACCGGGTCCGCGGGAGCGCTGTCGGACCTCGACGACGCCGGTCAGGGCGCCGACACCACCCTGTTCCTCGCCGCCGCCGGCATCGTCGCGGTGCTGCTGCTGCTCACGTACCGCAGCCCGGTGCTGTGGATCGTCCCGCTCGTCGCGGCGGTCGCGGCCAGCCAGCTGTCCTCCGCGCTCGTCTACCTCATGGCGGAGCACCTGGACGTGACGGTCACCGCCGACCTGACGACGATGATGACGGTCCTCGTGTTCGGCGCCGGCACCGACTACGCGTTGCTGCTCATCGCCCGGTACCGGGAGGAGCTGCACCTGCACCGGGACCGCACGGCGGCGATGGCGGTCGCGGTGCGCCGGTCGTTCCCCGCGATCCTCGCCTCCGCCGCCACCGTGTCCCTCGGCGTGCTGTGCCTGCTCGCGGCGCGGATGAACGACATGCACAGCTTCGCCCCGATCGCCGCGACGGGCATCATCGTGTCGTTCGCGGTGATGACGACGCTGCTGCCGGCGCTGCTGGTGCTGCTCGGCCGGTGGCTGTTCTGGCCGTTCGTGCCCCGCTACGGCGCGGCCGTCACGACCAGGCGCGGCTTCTGGCACCGCGCCGGGGACCTCGTGGGGCGGCGGCCGCGGCTGCTGTGGACGGTCACGGCGGCGGTTCTGGTGCTGCTGGGGCTCGGCGTGTACGGGCTGCGGCTCGGGCAGAGCACCTCCCAGATGTACACCACGGAGGTCGGCTCCGTCGCCGGCCAGCACCTCATCGACAGGCACTTCGCGGGTGGTGTGTCGGCGCCGGCGCTCGTCCTGGCGGAGGCGTCCACGGTCGACGCGGTCGTCGCGGCGGCGAAGGCGACCGGCGGGGTGGCGGACGCGACGGCGGACGGCCGGTCCGCGGACGGCCGCTGGGTGTCGATCGCGGCGACGCTCGCCGACCCGCCGGACTCCGCCGCCGCCCGGGCGACCGTCGACCGGCTGCGGGCGGCCGTGCACGCGGTGCCGGGCGCGGACGCCGTCGTCGGCGGGGAGACCGCGACCGCCGTGGACGTCGCCAGGGCGTCGGAGCGGGACAACCTCGTCGTCGTGCCGCTGATCCTCGGCGTGGTGCTGATCGTGCTGATCCTGCTGCTGCGGGCGCTCGTCGCGCCGCTGCTGCTGGCGGCGAGCGTGGCGCTGTCCTACGTGGCGGCGATGGGCCTGTGCGGGCTGGTCTTCACCGCACTCGGCCACCCGAACATCGTGCACGGCATGCCGCTGTACGCGTGGCTGTTCCTCACCACCCTCGGCGTCGACTACACGATCTTCCTGATGACCAGGGCGCGGGAGGAGGTCGCGGTGCGCGGCAACCGCGACGGCATGCTCACCGCCCTCACCGCCACCGGCGGCGTCATCACCAGCGCCGGTCTGGTCCTGGCCGGGACGTTCGGCGTGCTGGTGCTGCTGCCGTTCGTCGCGGCGGTGCAGATGGGCCTGATCGTCGCCCTCGGCGTGTTGCTGGACACGTTCGTCGTGCGGACGCTGCTGGTGCCGGCGCTCGCCATCGACGTCGGGCCGCGGCTGTGGTGGCCGAGCCGGCACGCCCAGACGCCGGCCGCCCCGCCACCGTCGAGGATCACGGTCGACATCGCAGGATGACCCCCGCGTCGCGGTGCCCGCACCCCGGGGCGCCGCGACGCGGTACTGTCGGCGTGCGGGGCCGGCTCCATGGCGTGCTTCCTTCTTCTCGTACTCCGGTTCGCCGGAAACGAACCCTGCAGCGCGCCCGCTTTCCGGCCCCGCCCATCCGCACGGAACCACGAACCACGGAACCGGATCGGTCGCGGGAGCGTCTCAGTACCATGAGCATCGATGGAGGCCGCCGGTGGGCGGTCGTCGCCGCGGCGGGAGCCGGCACGCTGGTGGCCCTGGTCGCCGCCGTCCTGGTGGTCAACCGGCAGTCCGCCGCTCCGGGTGAGCAGCAGCAGCCGCCGCCGTCGGTGCGGGCCGCCGCCGACCCCAGGACGCTCGTCGTCGACGACGGCGACCTCGTCGAGGCCAGCGGGCAGGTGCTGGTCGCGCCCGGGAAACCGGCCCGGCTCTGCGCGCCCGCCCCGGTCCCCGCGATCGGCCGCGCCGGCAACGAGCCGCCGTCGTGCGCGCTCGGCGTCGACGTCACCGGCGTCGACCCCGCGAAGCTCACCGGCGCGAGCGTCGTGGCGGGTGTCACCACCGGCCAGGCCCGGCTCCGCGGCACCTGGCGCGACGGTCGGCTGCACGTGACCGAGCAGGGGCCGCCGAAGCCGCCGGCGCCGGTGGGCTTCGACGACACCGTGCCGTGCGCGGCGCCGAAGGGCGGCTGGAAACCCGGCGGCGGCGCCGACAGCAACGCGATGCACCAGTACATCTACGAGCAGCACCCCGACCGGTTCCGGCCGCTGCGGATCGCCTACCCGGACGGGCCGCCGACCGGGGCCACCACCGGCCCGCAGCCGACCGAGGTCACGGTCGTCGAGGTCGTCGCCGGTGACGCCGCGGGCGAGGAGCAGCGGCTGCGGAAGCTGTTCGACGGCAACCTGTGCGTGGTCGCGGCGCCCGGCCGGCCCAGCATCGCCCGGCAGGAGCAGCTGCGGGAGCAGGTCAGCGCCGGCCTCGACCCGCTGATGTCCGACCCGGTCAGCGGCATCTGGTCCGTCGGCGGCGACGACGTGTTCACCGTCGAGCTCATGATGCTCACCCCGCGGCTGTACGAGCAGCTCAACGCCATCGGGTTCGACCTGCTGCGGGTGGAGCCGTGGCTGCGGCCTACCGTTGGGTGATGAGCAGTCGCACGGACATCCTGGGCCGGCGCAAGCAGGTCGCCCTCACCACGTTCCGCAAGGACGGCACGCCCGTCTCCACCGCCGTGTGGCACGTCGTCGACGGCGACGAGGTGCTGATCCTCACCGAGCCCGGGTCGGGGAAGGTGAAACGGCTGCGCAACAGCGGCCGGGTCGTGGTCGCGCCCAGCGACATCCGCGGCCGGGTCCCGGAGGGCGCGCCGTCGTTCGAGGGGACCGCCCGGCTCGTCGAGGACCCCGACGGGGTCGACCGCATCCGCCGGGCGATCGGCCGCCGGTACATCTCCTCGCGGATCGGCAACTGGTTCAACCGGCTGCTGCGCCGCCCGCGGGTGAGCATCGGCATCATCGTCACCCTGTGAGCTTTGGTGGTCCTTGTTCAGCGGGCGGCGACGTTCGGAGTGCCGAAGCGGACCGGGACGCCGGGGGAGTAGAGCACGCTCACCGGCGGGCCGACCGGCGCCGGCAGGCCCGCCGCGGTCACCAGGGTGTCGTCGAGGTCGAGCAGGTCCGCGCGGTGCAGCGGCCACCGCGGATGCTCGTTCGGCAGGTGCAGCGTGCGGCCGAACGCGCGGGTGTGCAGCCCCCAGCGGGCCGTGACGAAGTGCTCCAGGGGCGACGGCTCGGCGACCGGCGCGCCGACCCGCACCGCCATACCGTTCACCGCGGGGCGGGGACCAGGCCAGCGGCGGCGGCTGGTGTACCGCACGACGTCGCCGTCCTTCACCAGCCGCATCCTCGCCCACTTGTACGGCAGCCGCAGCGACACCTGAGCGGTCAGCACCGGCAGCAGGCGCGCCGCGTCCAGCGACAGGAACACCACGGCGCGCCGGCCGGCGCCGTCGACGCTGTACAGGCGCACGTTCGTCTCGCAGAACGTGCCGAGATAGGGCAGGCCCGGCCCGCTGAACAGGCCGAGCCGCACCATCCGGAAGCCGATCAGCCCCACGAACGACACCCCGTCGAGCGTGTCAGGGACCGTGCCCGCGGGCAGGAACGGCGCGACCGTCTCCGGCGGCACCGCCCAGTGCAGGAACGCGAGGTCGTGCCAGCGCTGCACCAGCATCGAGCGGCGCACCGGCCGCAGCGTCTCCGGGGTCACGTCCTCGATCCGCACGGCCCTCATTCTCCGGCATCACCCCGCCACCGCTTAGGGCGTCACCTTGATCACCGTCCTGGTCCACAGCAGGCCGTCGCTGGAGCGGTACAGCGCGTCGGCGTCGAACGCATAGTAGGCGCCGGGGCCGGCGGCGAGGACCCGCTCACCGGCGGTGTGCAGCAGCGCGGTGCCGAGACCCGACTGCTTCGCCGGGCGGTACGTCTGCCCGCCGTCGGTGCTGGCGTACCACTGCTGCGGCGGGTCCATCCGGGTCAGCACCACATGGGTGCCGCCGGCCGCGACATAGGCGTCGCCCTGCTGGTACGAGGCCCGTGGCAACGTCTGCCCGGGGTGCACGCGCTGCCAGGTGCGGCCCGCGTCGCCGGTCCGGTAGACCAGCGTCCTGACCCCCGCGGTCGCCGCCGACGTCGGGCCCACGCCGGTCGTGTCCGCCGGGTCCGGCTGGGTGATGACCGTGTACCCGGTGACACCGTCGACGCTGTCCACGACCGGGTACACGTACATCTCCGGCGCCGGGAAATCGGCTTCGCCGCGGCCGAACACGTACGTCGCCCACGTGCCGCCGCCGTCGCGGCTGACGGACACCGCGGGCCGGTGCTCGCCGCCGCGCTCCCACCCGCTGACCCACAACCCGGCCGCCGCCGGCACCGCCACGGTGTCGTGGACGTCGATGTCCGGCGGGTTCGCCAGCAGCGTCGCGCGGGCGGTGACGGGGTCGACGGCGAGCATCGTGCACAGGTCGGCGGGCCTCGTCGGCGGCGCGCAGACGATCCAGCCACCCGCCGGCACCTTCGGCACCGTCCCGGCGGCCGTCTCCACGACCCGCCAGCTCCGGCCGCCGTCCCGGCTCACCATCGGGATGTGCAGCAGCTGCGGGCCCGCCGGGTCGGTGTTCTGCTGCTCGACGGTCTGCGCCAGCACCCCCGGCGCCGGCGCGGACACGTCCCCGGCAATGTCCTCCGACCGCACCGTCCACGTCCGGCCGCCGTCGTCGGAGCCCACCAGGTTCACCGTGCACCTCGCACCGCACGCGTTCACCTTCGCGTACAGGTGCTCGGCGTCGGCGGCCGCGATCGACACGATCGCACCGTCGTGCGTGCCCGCGGGCCACCCGTCAGCGGTCTGCGCCGGCGTCGGCGTCGGCGTCGGCGGATCCGCCGCCTGCTTCGCCCGCGGGGCGAGGGTCGCCGCGGCGACGACCGCGGTGGTGGCCACCGCCGCCGCGGCCGCCGTCCACCCCGCGACCCGCCGCCGCCTGCGCTGGAACGCCCGCTCGTACACCGCGTCGGCGGACAACCTGCTCGGCGGCGCCTCACCGGCGGCCTCGTCGAACCGTTCCCGGATCTGGTTCATCGCAGCCCCTCCGTCAACGCGAGCTCACCGTCGGCCTCGAGCAACTCCCGCAGCTTCGCCAGCCCGCGCGCGGCCTGGCTCTTCACCGTCCCCTGTGCACACCCGAGCACCGCCGCGGTCGCGGCGACGTCGAGGTCCTGGTAGTACCGGCACACCAGCACCGCCCGCTGCCGCGGCGGCAGCTGCCGCAGCGCGGCCGCGAACGCGATCCGGCCCGGGCTGCCCTCCGCCGCGCCCGCCGCCCCCACCACGTCCGGCGGCTCCGCGACGCTGCGCTCCCGCCGCCGCCAGACCCGCCGCACGTCCGCCAGGTACGCGCGCACCAGACACGTCCGCACGAACCCGTCGAGCGCCTCCCGGTCGCGCACCTTCCGCCAGCCCACCGCCAGCCGCATGAACGCCGTCTGCGTCAGGTCATCAGCCCAGTGCCAGTCCCCGCACAACAGGTACGCCGTCCTGCGCACCCCCTCCCGCCGGGCCGTGAAGTACTCCCGGAACTGGCGCTGCTCTTCGCTCTCTCCGCTCGGCATCGCACCTCCCTAGCCCCTAGGTGCGCCCCACCCCTCGTTTCGGTTGCACGCCCGTCCCGCCGTTCGCTCAAGTGGCCCGCTCGCCTGACCGCTCGGTCCGGTTGGACGCGCCGCCTGGCTGCCGGTCCGGTTGGACGCGCCGCCTGGCTGCCGGTTCGACTGCACGCCCGTCCCGCCGCTCGCTTGGTAGCACGCCCGCCCGACCGCTCGGTCCGGTTGCACGCGCCGTCCGGCTGCCGGTTTGGTTGGATGCGCCGCCTGGCTGCCGGTTCGCCTGCACGCCCGTCCCGCCGCTCGCTTGGTAGCACGCCCGCCCGACCGCTCGGTCCGGTTGGGCGCGCCGTCCGGCTGCTGGCCTCGGTTGGCGTGCCCCGCTCGGGCCCGAGCCGAGGGCGTCGCGCCACGCGCCGGTCCAGGAACCGAAGGAGCCCGCCGGAGCCGTCCGCATCCTGCACCCCGCCGTCCCCGCCCGTCGGCGATCCGATCGCGCCACTCGGCCGATCGCGCCACTCGGCCGATCGCGCCACTCGGCCGATCGCGCCGCGTCTGCCAGCGGGGCGTCCCATTCTCACCCGCCGCCGGGGCCACCCTTGTCGCCGGCGCTGGCATCGACGCGGTCATCCGGTACACAGGCCGGCAAGGGAACGACGTCGATCGCTATCCCTGATCCTGGACCCGGTGCCGGAACTCCGCGAGCGCCGACTGCACCACGCCGTTGAGCCGCTGCAGCTCCTCCTCGGTCGGCTCCCGGCGCAGGTGCACATCGATTTTGAAGTCCCCGTCGACGATCCTCGCCTCGAATCGCTCCAGCAGGTCCTGCGGCAGCCGGCGCACCACGAACTCGCGGAACGCCTCCTCGACCGCGCCCGCCACGTCCCCGCACCCGCAGGTCCGGCCCTGCAGGACCGCGCCGAGGTGACTCCGCCCGGCGATCGCGTCCGGATGCGCGTCCGGCAGCGCGGCGAGCCCGTGCTCCAGCGCGGTCCGCGCCTGCGCCAGCCGCTCCTGGTGCTGCAGGAAGATGCCGAGGGCGACCCCGGCCCGGCCGAGGATCTCGAAGTCCGCGCCGCGCTGCGCGTGGGCCACCGCGTCGGTGAGGCACCGCTCCGCCTCCGCCGTCTGGCCCGCGTCGCGCAGCGCCAGCCCCCAGTTGCGCAGCACCAGACTGGTCAGCTCCGGCCGGTCGATCCGCAGCGCCCGCCGGTGCGCCGCCTCGTACGTGCGCAGCGCACCGTCCCGGTCACCGGCGTCGCCGTACGCGAGGGCGAGACCGAGCTCCGCCGTGAGAGCGTCCTCGTCGTGCCCCCGCCGGTCGTGGGAGGCGAGGACCCGGCGGATCGCGTCGACCCGCCCGGCCGGATCGCCCAGGTCGCGACCGGTGTTCGCGAGCGTGGTGAGGACGTTGAGCGTCACGGGATGGTCCGGGCCGAGCCTGGCCTCCACCTCGGCGGCGAGCACGGCGATGACCGCCCGGTGCGCGGCCGGCTCGGCGAGTCCCTGCCGCAGCAGTACCGCCGACGCCATGGTCTCGACGACCCCGTCGGGCAGCTGGTCCAGCCCCGGGAACAGCGGCTCGCCGGTCCCGCCGGCGTGCACGACCTCCGCGCGCAGCGCGAGCGCCGACGCGACCTGGTCGTGCCCGTTGCTCCACAGGTTGCGCACCGCCTCCTCGATCACGTCCCGCGCCTGCCCGACGTTGCCGCGCTGCAGCAGCACGTCCGCCAGAGGCTCGAGGCCGAACGCGTACCCGGCGTGGTCCCGGCCGTAGAACGCCTGCCGCCCCTCAGCCCCACGGCGCAGCTCGGCCTCGGCGTCCTCGAGCCTGCCGGTCATGCGCAGCGCGAGGCCGAGGTTCAGCCGGTACGTGAGATGCTCCTTGCGATCCACAGCAGGCACCGCGATCGCCGCCCGGTAGCAGGCGATGGCCCGGTCGGGCTGGTCGCAGTTGAGCAGGATGTTGCCCAGGTCGCACTGCGCCGACGCCCACGCGGCACTACCGTGCCCGTGCCGGACGGTGACCGCCCGCAGCTCGCGCACCATCACTTCCTCGGCTTCGACGAACCGCCCCTCATGCATGAGCGAGACGGCCACGTCGATCGGTGCGGCGGATACGTTCACGGCGCGGAAGTCTATCCGCTCCCGAGACATGGCCTTATGGCTACATCGTGTTAGGGTGAACACCGTGAATGTGCAGCGACACGTCCCGGCCATGTACCACCAGATCGCCGACCTCCTCCGCGACGCCATCACCCGCGGCATCCATCCCTCCGGGCAGCCGTTGCCCACCGAACGCGAGCTCTGCGACCAGTACGACGTCAGCCTCACCACGATCCGCCGCGCCCTCGCCATCCTGCGCGAGGAAGGCCTCGTCACCTCCCGCCGCGGCGCCGCCTCGATCGTTCGCGAACGCCCCGCCCGCCGCATCGTGGTGATGGGCCGCGGCAGCCGGCTCACCTGCCGCATGCCCACCACCACCGAACGCTTCACGCTGGGCATCGACCGAGGCGTCCCCCTCGTCGAGGTCCGCGACCGGCTCGGCCAGGTCGAGGTGTTCCTCGCCGACCAGGTCGAGGTCCTCAGCCCCGAAGGCCTCGCCACCGCCACCACCAAGGTCATGGACGTCGCCTGACCGGCCCGCCCACCAACTCCTCGCAACGATCCCACCTCGACGCCCTCCCTCCACCTCGCTGGTCACCACGCCCGTCGGACGTAGGCCATCGCCACTCCAGAGGCCAGCACGACACAACACCTTCGATGCCGACGTATGGCGTAAGCCCGCACTGCCCAGCCGGCCGCCACCGTTCTGCCGGCCCTGCAGCGCCTCCCGCACCGACCCGCTCCGCAGCGCGCGTAAGGTCGCCACGGCGCTCGTCACGCCCGCAATCGCTGCCACAGCTGGACAACACCCTCCTTCGTTGCCGGGCGCGGACCCGACTTCGTCGCCACCCCGCGGACCTCTCTGCGACGCCACCGCGGACCTCTGTGTGACGCCGCCGGCGGACCTCTGTGCGACGCCACCGCGGGCCTGACTGCGACGCCGTCGGTGTGACCGTTCCGCAGGCCCTACAGCGGCTCCTGCACCGGCCCACTCCGCAGCGTGCGTAACGTCGGCACAGCGCTCGCCGCGACCGCCAGCAGCAGGCACAGCCCGACAACCCCGCCCACCACCGTCCACGGCACGACCAGCTCCACCGGCGCCCCCACCTGCTCGGCCAGCCCCGCCCTGATGCTCAGCAACGCACCGAGCGCGACCACGCCCCCGAGCGCCGCCCCGATCAGCACCACGAGCGCCGACTCCGCCGTCACCAGCCGCAGCACCTGCCGCCGCGTCGCCCCCGCCAACCGCACCGCCCGCAGGTCCGCCGCCCGCCCGGCCGCCGCCATGAGCAGCGTGTTGGCAACGGCGATGGCCCCGTACCCAGCAGACACCGCGATCAGCAGCACCGTGAACATCCAAACGAGCCGATCCTCAGCGCTGTCCTGCTCCGCCGCCCACGTGCCCACGTCGACGACCCGCGCGCCAGACCCCGCCGGCACCTCGACCCGGTCCCGCACAAACACCGCCGACGTCAACGCCGACGGTTCATGCGCCCGCACCACCGCCCGCGGCAGGACCATGTCCCCCGGGATGGACGCATCGGTGACCACCGCGACCACCCGCAACGCCACCACCGTCCCGTCGGCGAACATCACCGGATACACCCCCGGAACCCCACCTCGCCCGGCCCCGCCGCCCGCCACCCCCGCGCCACCAGACGATCCTGCGCTGCCTGCCGCCCCCGCGCCACCGGACGGCATCGCGCCACCGGATGCGCCGGCCGAGCCCGTTCCGACAGCGGCGCCAGACCCGGTCGCCGAGGCCACCGCGGCAGCAGATGTCGTCAGCACCACCGTGTCGTCCCCGCGCAGATCCGCGAGCGAGCCGCTCACCACCTCGAGACGCCGGTTCACCGCGGCGAACGCCGCAGGATCCACCCCGAACGCGGTCCTCGACGCCCGCCCAGCACCGCCCTCGGCAGGCGGGACGAACACCGTCGTCGGCAGGATCGCCGCACCGGGCACCGCCGCGACGGCCGCGTCGGACAGGCCAGGCGCCCGGTCCGGCGCGACAACCCAGCCGGCGTCGACCCGCGCGGACCGCCCTGCTGCGTACGCGCCGGTCGACGTGCGGACCATGCCCGACACCAACACCGCGAACGAGACCGTCAGGAGCACCGGCGCCGCCGTCGACGCCGTACGCCGGGCCGCGGTCAGCGCGCTGCCACGGACCAGCATGCCGATCGCGCCGCCCCGCGACGGCAGCGGCGAACGCAGCAGCCGCACCACAGGACCGACGACCGCGGGCGCCAGGACGGTGACACCGCTGACGAGGGCCATCATGCTGTACAGCGCGAACGTCGCCGAATGCTGCGCGCTGCCCGACGTCGCCGTCCCCACGCCGAGCGCGGCGCCGGCGGCGACCAGCAGCAGGCCGGTGACCCAGCGCGCCCACCCCATCGGCCGCTGCTCCACCACCGCCTCCCGCAACGCCTCGAGCGGACGCACCCGGGCCGCCCGTCGCGCCGCCGACCACGCCCCGGCCAGCGCGACGACGGGCCCGGCGGTGAGCGCCACGACGAACGGCCACGCCACCAACCGCACCCGGAACGTCGCCGGCTCGAACCCCGCATCGACGAGCGCCCATCCCAGTGGGGTTGCGGCGGCGGTACCGGCGAGCATGCCGACGACCGAGCCGGCGGCGCCGACGGCGAGCGCCTCGCCCTGCACCGTCCGCCGGATCTGGCGTGGTGTGGCGCCGACGGCGCGCAGCAGCCCGAACTCCCGCCGCCGCTGCGCCACCGCGAACGCGAACGTCGACGCGACCACGAACACCGTCACGAACCCGGACAGCGCCGCCACCGCGGTCAGCACCTGCATCCCGATCCAGCGCATGCGCGCGTCGTCGCGCGGCTCCAGCGCGCCCCGGTCGTCGCCGGTCAGGACCCGGGCGCCGGTGCCGGTGACCGCGCGGGCCGCCGAGGCGACGGCCGTGGGGTCGGCGCCGGGCCGCAGCATCAGGCCGATCGTGTCGACGCCCGGCGCGAGGGCCGCGGCGACCTCGTCGGTGACGTGGAAGCCGGGCGAGTCGACGGTGCCGCTCACCGTGTACGACGTGGGCCCGGCAGCCGTCAGCAGCGTGACCCGGTCGCCGGGCGACAGCCCCAGCGCCCGGTCGACGACCACCTCGCTGGGGCCGCGCGGGGCGGTGCCGGCCGTCAGACGCAGCCCGCCGAGCTGGGCGCTCGCCCAGCCGTGCCCTTCGCGGGCGTCCTGCCGCCGCCCGTCGGCCGCGTACGGCCGGCCGTCGACGATCGCCTGCATGTAGAACGTGCGGTCGGGGACGGCGGCCGCGACACCTGGGATGGCGGCGAGGCGCCCGGCGAGCGCCGTGGCCGCGTCGGAGGACAACGGCACCGGCGGCGGGAACGAGTCGGCGGGCGCGACGGCGTCCACGCTGCGGACGACCACGCCGGCGGCCGCGAGACGGTCGGGGACCTGCGGCCGTCCCGACGCGAACAGCAACGTCGCCGCCGTGACCAGCGCGATGCCCACAGCGACGGCGACGAACGCGCCCGCGAACCGCCGGACGGTCCGCGGCACCGCCGTACGCCACCCGTCACCGCTGACCGAATGCGTTGCTCGCCGCCGGGTCAGCATGCCTGCCCCACGGCGCCCGCTTCGACGGCGGCGGTGCGTGCGGCGACCGTCTCGGCCGTGATCCCGCCCCGCCCGCCGCTGCCGACCAGCTCATCCACGATCCGCCCGTCGGCGAGGATGACCACCCGGTCCGCCCACGCCGCGGCGGCCGGGTCGTGCGTCACCATCACGACCGTCTGCCCGTGCTCGTCGACGAGGGCCCGCAGCAGCGCGAGGACCTGCCGGGACGTGGCGCTGTCGAGGGCGCCGGTCGGCTCGTCGGCGAACACGACCGCGGGCCGGCTGATCAGCGCCCGGGCGAGCGCGACCCGCTGCTGCTCGCCGCCGGACAGCTCGCTCGGCCGGTGCCCGGCGCGGTCGGCCAGCCCGACGGCGGTGAGCGCGGCCGCGACGTCATCCCCTGCCGGTCGGCGGCCCGCGAGACGCTGCGGCAGCGCCACGTTCTGCGCGGCGGTCAGCGTCGACACCAGGTTGAACGCCTGGAACACGAACCCGATCCGATCGCGGCGCAGGCGCGTCAGCACGTCCTCGTCCAGGTCGTCGAGGCGGGTGCCGTCGACGGTGACCGAGCCGGACGCCGGCCGGTCCAGGCCCGCGGCGCAGTGCAGCAGCGTCGACTTGCCCGACCCGGACGGCCCCATCACGGCCGTGAACGTCCCCCGGTCGAACCCCACTGTCACGCCCGCGAGGGCCGTCACCTGCCGTGCGCCGGAGCCGTACACAGCCCGCACGTCGTCGAGAAGCACCGTCGGTGTCATGCCCACGAGCCTGCCCGCGGGCGGGGCCTCGCCGCGTCCGACTCAGGTCGTTCGATTGCGTCGTACTTGAGTCGGAGGCACCGGGACTTGAGCCCGATACGTAGTTCTTAAGTATGACCTCGCGAGGCAGACCTGAGAATGACGCGTCCCCGCCTCACCTGCGGCTACCGTCGACCTCGTGCGCGAACTCCTGCTGACCCGCCGCCTGCGGCCCGTCGACCTCTACGTGGTCGACGCGGTCCTCGCCGTGGTGCTGGGTGCCGCGCTGTGTGCCTATGCGGCGCTCGAGTCGCCCGAGGGCACGGGTGTGGTCGAGCCGGCGTGGGTGTCGGTGCTGACCGGCCTCGTCATCGGCCTGCCGCTCGCCGTGCGCCGCCGCTTCCCGGTCGCGGTCGCCGTCACGGTCAGCCTCGCCACCACCGTCGCGCTCGCGACCGGCGTCATCCCCAACTTCGCGGCCGCCGCGCCGTCCCTCTCGCTCGCGCTGGCCTTCTACACCCTCGCCGTCGCGACCCCGCCACGATGGTCACTGCCGGTCGCGGCCGGCTGCCTCGCCGCGGTCGTCGCCGCGCTCGCCTCGACCGGCGGCACCCTCTGGTCGAGCAGTTTCGCCGTCGTGTACGGCGCGGTGATGACCATGCCCGGCTGGCTCATCGGCTGGACGTTGCGGGAGCGGCGGGCGCACGCGGCACGGCAGAGCGAGCAGGTGACCCGGCAGGCGGTCGCGGAGGAGCGGCTGCGGATCGCCCGCGAGCTGCACGACATCGTCGCCCACACGATGAGCCTGATCGTGGTCAAGGCCGCCGTCGGCAACCATGTCGCCGAGGCGAGCCCGCAGGAGGCCCGCGACGCGCTGAGGGTCATCGAGGCGACCGGCCGGGGCGCGCTCCTGGAGATGCGCCGGGCCCTGGGCATGCTGCGCGACGACGCGCCGTATGCGCCGGCGCCCGGCCTGGCAGAGCTGCCCGCGCTGGCCGAGCAGGCCTCGTTCGGCGACGTGGAGGCGTGCCTGGAGGTCACCGGGACGGCGCCGCAGGAGGCAGTGCCCGAGTCGGTGGGGCTCGCGGTGTACCGGATTGTGCAGGAATCCCTGACGAACACGGTGAAGCACGCGGCGCCGGCCCGCTGCCGGGTGACGGTCACCATCGGCTCCGAGGACGTCCGCGTGGAGGTGACGGACGACGGCCGCCGCCCGATCCGCACACACAGCACCGGCCATGGACTGATCGGCATGCGCGAGCGAGTGAGCGCCCACGGCGGCGACTTCACCGCCGCTCCGAAGGAGGGCGGCGGGTTCGCCGTCACCGCCAGGTTGCCGTACACGCCGGTCGAGGTGCCGACATGACCACGACGCGACGCACCGCACGGGCTGCCGCGCCAGCGCGGCCTGCACGGCAGGCGGCGGAACCTGCGCGCCCCAACGAGGCGCCGCGCCTCCGTCGTTTCCTGCCGGCGCTGGAGCTTGGGCGCGACGGGGTTGTCGCCGGTGGGCTTGGGCGGCGCGGATGGGTTGCCGACAGCGGAACTTGGGGCGTTCGGGTGGCACGGGTGGAGTTGTCGGGAGTGGGGGTTGGGTGGGCTGGATCGGTGGCGGGTTCGGCGAGAGCATGGGCGTGCGTGAGAGCGTGGGGACCGGTCGGGTGCATGGGCTTGTCGGTGGAGGTGGTGGCGTGATCAGGGTGTTGATCGCGGATGACCAGGCGTTGCTGCGGGGGAGCTTCCGGGTCCTGGTCGACCTGAGCGAGGACTGCACGACGGTCGGTGAGGCGGGCAACGGGGTGGAGGCGGTGGCGCTGGCCGGGCAGCATCGGCCGGATGTGGTGCTGATGGATGTGCGGATGCCGTTGATGGACGGGATCGAGGCGACCCGGCGGATCTGTGCCGACCCGGCGACCGCTGAGACGCGGGTGCTGATCCTCACGACGTTCGACCTCGACGAGTACGTGTACGGGGCGCTGCGGGCGGGGGCGAGTGGGTTCCTGCTCAAGGACACGCCGCCGGGGGAGCTGCTGAACGCGATCAGGGTCGTGGCGGCGGGGGACGGGCTGCTTGCGCCGTCGGTGACGCGACGGCTGATCGGGGAGTTCGCGCAGCGGCCGGCCGCCGGGCCACCGGTGCACCGGCGGCTGGACGGGATCACCGGACGGGAGCGGGAGGTGCTGACGCTGATCGCGCGCGGATCGTCCAATGTGGAGATCGCGGGGCAGCTCAACCTGAGCCTCGCCACCGTCAAGACGCACGTGAGCCGGTTACTGGCCAAGCTTGAGGTGCGGGACCGGGCACAGCTGGTCATCGTCGCGTACGAAACGGGTCTCGTCACCGTCGCGCAATGACCGCCGCCGGCCTGTAGATACGCCCCGTTGTCGTTGCGGCCAACGGTGTTGGGCGCATGCACGATGCTGGGTGTGCGTTGGGATGTCGGTATTGCGACCTGGTGGGGTGGTGGGAGTTCGGGGCGGGGGATGCTCGGGGGCGTTGAGCGGAGAGGGTGACATGACAGCGGGGTTCGTGGTGCGTAGGCCTGGGGTGGTGGACGGCGCGAGGTGGTCGCTGCTCGGGGTTACGGTGCTGACGGTGGTCAGTGCGTTGCTGGGGGTGGTGTTGCTGGAGGACTTGCGGCGGGCGTACATCTCGGCGTACGGCGGGATGCGCGGTGGGGACGAGGCGACCGGTGCGGCGATCGCGGGGGTGATCGGTGCGGTGGTGGTCGCGGGGGCGTGTGCGGTGCCGGCGTTGCTGCTCGGGCGGCCGCGGAACTGGGTGCGGGTCGGCGCATGGGTGGTCTGCGCGATCGGGGTGTGCTGCCTGAGTCCTGGGCTGCTCGGGGGAGGGGTGGGTGCGTCGACGCGAATGATTGGCAGTGGGGCGGGGCCGGATGAGATCGCGGCGGCGATGGAGGTGGCGATGCCTGGCTGGTACGGGCCGCTGACGGTCGTCCTTGCGGGTGTCTCGGTGGCTGGGGTGGTCGCTGCGGGGGTGTTGCTGGCGTTGCCGGCGTCGAACGCGTACTTCCGCAGGCCGCCGACGGTGGCCGCCGGATAGTCGCAAGTCATCGAGTAGCAGCAGGCGCCGGTCGTGGGGTAGTCGTAACTGCCGGGTCGTCGGATAGCGGCCGGGGGTACAGGGCGCAGCCGCCGGGTCGCCGCCAGTCGTCGGGTAGCCGCAGCCGCCAGTCGTCTGGTGGCCGCAGGCGTCGGTCGTGGGCGCAACTGCCGGGTCGGCGGAAAGCGGCCGGTGCGCGGGCACGGGGTGCAGCCGCCGCGGAAGTAGGGGCAGGGGTCAGGGCACGGCGGTGAAGAGTTCGTAGGCGATGCCGTCGGGGTCGAGGATGTAGACGCCGCGGCCGCCGGACAGGTGGTTGATCTGGTGGTCGATGACGTGTGGGGCGGAGCTCCACTGGAGGCCGGTTCGTTCGGCGTACACGAGCGCGGCGTCGAAGACGGCGTCGTCGACGAGGAACGCGTAGTGGCCCGGGCGGGCGCCGGAGCGGTCGTCGAAGTCGAGGGTGAGGTCGGCGTTCACGCGTACAGGAGCGAAAGGGCCGGAGGGAGGGGCTGCCTCGACGCCGAGGAGGCCGGCGAGCAGCTGCGCGGCGCGATGGCGGTCGGCGACCGGGACGATGGTGTGGTTCAGCACGATGGTCATGACGCTCCTGAAGGGGAAGACGAAGACGACGAAGACGACGAAGCCAGGCGGACCAGATAGGCTGCGAACCGGCGGGCGTCCGCCGCGGGCCAGTCGGCGACCAGCCGCGCGAACGTCTGCTCCTGCCACGCCCGCGCTCCCGCGAGAAGGTCCTCGCCGGCAGGGGTCAGGTCGAGCCACGTCCGCCGGGCGTCCTGGGGCGACACGGTCCTCGTGACCAGGCCGGCGGCGACGGTCGCGGCCAGCATCCGGCTCGCGTTGGAGCGGTCCAGGCCGAGCTCGACCGCCACCGCGCCGATCTGTGCGGGCCGGCCCGCGGCCGCGATCGCCTCCAGCACCAGGATGTGCGCGACGTCGCCGCCCTCGTCGTGGGTGATGCCGGCCGCCCACCGCCGCGACCAGAACCGGACCAGCCGGAACAGCGCCGGCCCGCCACCCGAAACCATATCTGTGCGCATCGCACAGATATTACGTGCGATCCGCACACAATCGCAAGGAGGACCGAATGCGTCCACAGTGGACAGACCTGCCAGAGGCCGTGAAGAAGACGGTCGAGGCGCTGGTGGGAGGCGCGGGCCGGGTCGACACCTGCCCGGACGGGTTCTCGCCCGGGTTCGCGGCACGGCTGACCCGCGCCGACGGGCAGCGCCGGTTCGTCAAGGGGATCGACGCCGACGCCTGGCCGCACGAGGTCGGCGCGTACCGGACCGAGGCGAGGATCGGCAAAGCCCTGCCGCCGGGGGTGCCCGCGCCGCGGCTGCGTGGCGTGCACGACGACGGCCACTGGTGCGTGCTCGCGTTCGACGACGTCGACGGCCGGTCGCCGGGCCGCCCGTGGACGCCGCAGGACATCCGCCGGGTCGTCGGCGCGATCGGCGACCTGGCACGGGCCGCCACCCCGTCGCCGGTCCCGCTCCCTGGCAGCCATCCGCGGCTCGGCGGGTGGTCCGACCTCGCGGCCGACCCTTCCCGGTTGTTGGGATTGCGCCGGTACGACGCATGGGCCGCCGACAACGTGCAGCGCCTCGCCGGGCTGGAGCGCAGCGGCCTCGAAGCGGCGCGCGGCGAGTCGCTCGTGCACGGCGACCTGTACCCGCACAACATCCTGCTGACCGGCGACCGGGTGGTGTTCGTCGACTGGCCGCACGCCCGCCGGGGCTCGCCCGTCATCGACCTGGTGACGTTCCTGTCGAGCGCGGCCGCCGACGGCATCGACCCCGAGCCGTTCCTTCCCGCCGGTACGCCGGAAACCGCCACCACGGCGATCCTCGCCGCACACGCCGGATTCCTGCTGGCCGGGGGCCTGGCACAGCCGTTGCCCGGCCTCGAACGCATCACGGCGGAGAAGCTCCGTCTCGGACAGGGCGCGTTCAAGTGGCTGCGCACCCGGCTGTGAGTGGAAGTTTCACCGGCCGGCCCAGGTCCGGGACGCACCGCACCAACGAAACCACCACGGCCGGTCATCGCGGCCCTACGCTGCGCGGCATGTTCCCACGCATCCTGGCGGCGCTGGCAGCGGTGCTCATAGCGCAAGCAGCGCAAGCAGCCCAAGCAGCGCCAGCGCACGCCGGCGGGCAGCACACCAAGACGGTGAACGGGTTCTCCCGACAGGGGCCGTGGAACACGAAACTGCCCCGGCACGTGCCGCTCGCCGCCAACTCCGCCGCGGTCGTGGAGAACATCCGCCTCGACAAGGTGAACAACTACGGCTCGTGGGCGGTGAACACCGACGAGTACTCCACGCCGATCTTCACCGTCGGCAGGGACACCCCGACGCAGCGGTGGACGTTCTCCGACTGCCTGAACCTGCCGCACCTCGCGCCGGTCATCGCCGACAGCCTCGCGGCGGTCCCGACCCCCGCGGACCTGATCGTGTCCAAGGGCACCGACGCCGCCGTGACGATCTACCAGCCGTCGACGGACACGTACTGGGACTTCTGGCGCGCCGAGCGGGACGCCGCCGGGCACTGGTCGGCGTGCTGGGGCGGGAAGATCGAGCACTACTCCCGCAACCCCGGCATCTTCACCAACCCGCTCGGCGCGACCGCGACGGGCCTGCCGATGGGCGCGTTCACGATCCGCATCGACGAGCTGCGCCGGGGCAGGATCGACCACGCCGTCAACATCGCCACCGTCCGCACCCGCAAGGACTGCAACTCGTGGCCGGCGACCCGCAACGACGGCAACACCGAGGGCGCCGACATCCCGTGCGAGGGTCAGCGCTTCCGCCTCGACCCGGCGTTCGACATCAGCGTGGTGCGCAGCCCCGCCGCCCGCACGATCGCCCGCGCCATGCAGGAGTACGGCCTGATCATGACCGACAAGGCGGGCGCGCTCGTCACGTACGCCGAGGACCCGCGACCGTACATGGCGGCCAACGGCGGCGTCGACCCGTACTTCGCCCTCATGGACCCCGACGACATCGTCCCGGACGGTGCCGAGAAGTACCTGATCCTCGGCGACATCCCCGTCGAGCGGCTGCAGGCTCTCCCGTACGACTACGGCCGCCCCTGCTGACCGCGCTTGTTGCGGGCCCATCGGCGATCCGGCATCATGACCGCATGATGATCAACCGGAAGGGCGGCCTCCGCCCGGCTCGATGAGCCCGCGCGGGTGGCACCTGCCACCGCCCGACGACGACCGCCCCACCGTCCTCGCGCACGCACTGGCGCTGCGGGCCGCGCACGGCCCCGGCCCCTGGCCGGACGGCGGCGACCCGCTCCCGCACCGGCAGGCGCAGCCGGCCGCACCGCTGATCTCCGACACAGTCCTCGAGGGCATCCGCTCCCAGCACATGACCCGGGCCGCCGCGCCCACCGCGAGCCCCGGCCTGGCCGACCTCATCGAGGCGGTCGTACGCCGGCCGCCGGAAGCCGGCGCGGTCCGGCGGTTGCGCGCCGCGGCGACGGCCGCGGGCTCCGACGACCTCGTCCGGCAGTTGCAGGGCCGGGACCTGCCCACCGGACGCCTGCGCGAGCGATCTGGGTGGCCGGGAAACTGCGCGTGCCGATGGACGACCTGCTCCGGGGGCAGCTGCGCCGCGAGCCGTTCGACACCTACCTGTGGTTCTCGCTCGTCGACGGTACGAGCGACATCGACGGCGTGCTCGACCTGGCGGCCGAGCTCCTCCCGCTGGTGGACCTCGCCACCGGGCCCACCCTCGACCTCGGGCTCGGCAGCGACCGGCCCGAGCACGTCCTCGACATCGTCGTCAGCCGGCTCGACGCGCACCCCGGCAAGGGTTGGCCGCTGATCGCGGCGGCCCTGGCCAACGCGACGGTCCGCAACCGCAACATGGCCGTGCGGGCGCTGGACGCCTGGCCCGCCGGGACCCCGGCCGCGGCGGAGGCCGTCGCCGCCGCGGCGCGCATCGAACCGGACCCGGGGCTCGACCGTCGGTTGCGGGCGCTGCTCCGCAAGTGGGGGATGTAGCTGGGGCGGGCCGGCAGCGAGGGAGATCAGCGGGGGCGGCCCAGGAAGGCGCGGCCGGCCTGGCGCTGCTGCTCGGCGACCAGGAACGCGGCGAACTCGGCGCGCTGCTCGTCGGTCATCGTGTCCTTGGGGATCGTGAGCGACTGGACCTTGCCGAGCATCATGTACCAGGCGTCCGGTGTCTCGACGACGCTGTCCACGCCCGCCCAGCGGTAGCGGGACTCGACGAGCGGGTACACGACGCCGACCCACTCGTCGGTGAGCGTCATCTGGAAGCCGTCCTTGATGACGTGCGACTGCATGCGCACAGCCCGGCTCGCGGTGAGCGGGCCGATCACGGTGGCGATCAGGACGCCCAGGACGAGCGTCATGACGATCAGCTCGAGCGGGCCGCCGGTCGCGATCAACAGCGCGCCGAGCGCGAGGAGGATGCCGCCCATGATGCGCATCCGGCGGACCTGCGGGCGCATCACGACCGCGATCGTGCGGCGCAGGCGCCGCTCGTCGTAGGGCACCCACATGGTGATCTGCATCGGCGCATCGTAGGCGATCCGAACTGGACCTGAAGTCCCGGTGAGGTCCTACGATCGTCTGCATGGCCGCCATTCGGGGAGATCGCAGGACCTTCTACCAGCTGCTCGTCAACACGCTGCTCGTGTCGGTGGTCAACTTCACGGTGTGGTTCGCGATCACGTTCTACGTGTACCTGGAGACGCGGTCGGTGTTCGCGACCGGGCTCGTGTCCGGCATCTTCCTGGTCATGACGGCCGTGACGGGGATCTGGTTCGGCAGTCTCGTCGACCATCACAGCAAGACGACGATGATGCAGGTGTCCGCGGTCGCGTCGTTCCTGCTGTACGCGGCCGCGTTCGGCGTTTACCAGACGGTGCCGCGGGAGGAGTTCAAGGACCCGGCGAGCGTGCCGCTGTGGGTGATGATCGTGCTGCTCATGTTCGGCGTCATCGCCGGCAACATCCGCACGATCGCGTTGCCGACGATGGTGACGGCGCTCATCGAGGAGGGCGACCGCGACCGGGCCAACGGGCTCGTCGGCACGACGTCGGGGGTGTCGTTCCTGGTGACGTCGGTGATCAGCGGCTTCCTGGTAGCGATCGGCGGCATGTTCTGGGTCCTCGTCATGGCCCTCGCCGTCCTGGCCGCGGCGGTCGTGCACATGTCGTTGCTGCGCGTGGTCCCGGCGGCCGTGGCGACGACCGAGGACGGCGAGGAGCCGCGGCGCAGCGTCGACCTCAAGGGCACCATGCGCGTCGTCGCCGAGGTGCCCGGCCTGACCGCGCTCATCCTGTTCTCGACGTTCAACAACTTCCTCGGCGGCGTCTACATGGCGCTCATGGACGCGTACGGGCTGTCGCTCGTCGACGTGCGGACGTGGGGCCTGCTGTGGGGCGGGCTGAGCGCCGGGCTCATCGTCGGCGGCCTGTGCGTCGCCCGGACCGGCCTCGGCAGCCGCCCGGTCCGCCTGCTCCTGCTGGTCAACGTCGTGCTGTGGACCGTCACCGTGCTGTTCCCGGCCAGGTCGTCGGTCGTCCTGCTCGGCGCGGGGATGCTCGTGTACATGCTGCTCGTCCCCTACGCGGAGGCCGCCGAGCAGACGATCCTGCAGAAGGTGGTCCCGTACGAGCGGCAGGGGCGCGTGTTCGGCTTCGCGCAGAGCGTCGAACAGGCCGCGTCGCCGCTGACCGCGTTCCTGATCGCGCCGGTCGCCCAGTTCGTGTTCATCCCGTTGATGACCGACGGCGCCGGCGCCCGCCTGATCGGCGACTGGTTCGGCACCGGCGCCGACCGCGGCCTGGCGCTCGTGTTCGTCCTGACGGGGTTCGTCGGCCTGGCCGCCAGCTTCGTCGCGTTGCGCAGCCGCCCGTACCGCCGGCTCAGCAACCACTTCGAGGCCACCCCCGCGCCGTTGGTGGAGAAGGTCACCGAACCGTCCTGACAAAGACCACCCGCAACACTGGCGTTCGTACACGTGTACGAATAACGTCTACGTGGGTCGGTCGTTGGTCCTTGGAAGGGTGGTTCGCCGATGCCTCGCAAAGACCTCACCGATCTCGTCCGCGCGGTGCTGCGGCGCCCGACGCCGGCGGACGGGTTCGCGGTGCGCATCGACTGGCCGGGCTACGGTCCGGTCCTCGTCTGCCACGACTTCACGCAGTTCACCCCGGCCCTGGACCGCGCGCTGCGGCGGGCGGCCAGCACCGAGCGCTACTGGTCGCGCGGGCCGTTCCAGCCGCTCGCCGTCACGGTGGTCCCGATCGAGCACGCGGCGTTCCTCGCCCACCCGCGCGAGTGCCCGTCGACGGACTGCCCGACGACCGCGCCCCTGCTCGGCGTCGAGGGCAAGGACCTGACGAAGCGCCCCTGAAGCAAGGCCTGACGAAGCGCCCCCGAAGCAAGGGCCTGACGAAGCGTTCCTGAAGGAAGGGCGTGACGAAGCGCCCGGAAGCCGGGCCGCCGAAGAAGCGGCCCGGCAACGGAGCCCCCCAGAGCTCAGGACGGGGGGTCGCAGTGCCAGATCAGCAGCCGGCGGTCCCCGGTCGTGCCGGTGACGGTCCTGCCGTCGTCGCTGATCGAGCGTGCGCCGGCACCGGGTCCGGCGGGCAGCGGCCGCACGCCCGGCGGCAGCGGCAGCCGCTTGACGGTGCCGTCGCCGGAGAGCTGGACCGGCTCGCGCAGGTCGCCGCCGGCCGTGATCGCCCAGCCGGTCGGGGTGCCGTCGGCGATGTCGGACGGGGCGCCCTCCATCACGAACGCGGAGTCGCCCGCCGCGGCGGAGAGGAACCAGCGGACCGGCACGACCCGGTTGCCGCCGGTGACGGCCGCCCAGCCGTACGCGAAGGTGCCGCGCACCGTCACGGCCTCGGCGCCCTCGTAGCCGGCCGGCAGCGGCAGCAGCGTCGGGCTGCCCTCGTGCACCCAGCGGACCGCCGCCCCACGGACCACACCGACGATGACGCCGTCGTCGGACACGCCGCTGGCGTGCGAGCCGCCGGTGCCCGGCGTGCCGAACCCGGGCGGCATCGGCAGCGCGACGACGGTGCCGGGGCGGTCCGCCGGCCACAGGACCGGGACGTTGTCGTCGCCGGCCTCGCCCGAGGCGTATCCGACGACGTCGCCGCGGGCGTTGAGGGCGGTCGGCGTCGTGTACGGGTACCCGGCCAGCTTCGGCAGCATCGTCTTCGCGCCGTCGCGGTAGGTCCACGCCAGCTGTTGGCTCGAACTGACGACGTCGTCGTAGCCGGCGATCACCCCGTCGACGTTGACCGCCACCACCTCGCCGGTCGCGCCGGGGTAGGCCACGGCCTGCCCGTCGGTGATCCGGGACGCGATCCCCCCGACGGAACCGACGACGTAACGCCCCGAGGGGTCGACCACCGGGATCCCGGGGGCGCCCGGGACCTGGATCGTGTCGACCGCGCACGCCGCGAACGGCGGGTTCTGCGGCCCCTGCGCGGCGGGCGCGCCGCGGTGGCCGTCCGGTGCCGTGGTGCCGAGCGCGTAGGCGGTGCCGCCGGCGACGACCAGCGCGGCCGCCGCGCCGGCCAGGATCGCGCCGCGCCGGGCGGCCTGGCGGCGGCCGGTGGCGATGGCCAGCCCGATGTCGGCGGTCGTCGGCGGCACCTCGACCGCCAGCAGCAGGTCGCGGAGCTCCTCATCTGTGGTCATTGCAGTGTTCCCATCGTCTCGGCCTGAGCAGGCGCGGGCGTCAGCGCGGCCCGCAGCACGGCGAGGCCCCTGGAGGACTGGCTCTTGACGGTGCCGGTGGAGCAGCCGAGCGTCTCGGCGACCTCCTCGACCGGCCGGTCGAGGAGGAACCGCAGCACGATCACGGCGCGCTGCCGCGGCGGCAGCCTGCGCAGCGCGGCGATGAGCACGTCCCGGTCGTCGGCGGCGTCGTACGGCCGGTCGGCGCCGGGCAACTCGTCGTCGGTCTGCGGCAGCAGGCGCACCCGTGACCACAGCCGCCGTTTCTCGTCGACGTAGGTGCGCACCAGCATCCGGTGCACGTATGCGTCGAGGTTGTCGGCGCCGCTGGCCCGCCGCCAGTGCCGGTACAGCTTCGTGATGGTGACCTGCACGACGTCGTCGGCACGGTCCTGGTCCCCGCCGCACAGCAGATATGCGGCGCGATGGAGCGCTGTCAGCCGCGCCGACACGTACGTCGTGTAGTCGGCCTCGCTGTCGCCGCGCATCCGGGCTCCTCCCTGTCGCCTTCACCCCGTCCGACGGGGGCGGGCGCGGCGGAGGTTGAGCGGTCCGCGGAAATCAGCCGGAGCGCAGCGCGTCCTCCACGCCGGTCTCGTGCTGCCCGAGGTAGACGGGGTCGCGGCCGGACGCCACGTCGTAGACGACCTTGACGCAGGCCGGGTACTCGCGGCGGGCGTTGGCCCGCCACACCGACGTGAACTTGCTGACGCTGTCGTCGCCGACCCCGGTGGCGTCCAGGCCGAGCCGGCGGCACAGCATGACCGCGCGGGGCAGGTGGAACGACTGCGTCACCACGGTCACCTGGGTGACGCCGAAGACGCGCTTCGCGCGGGCGCACGTGTCGTACGTGTCGAAGCCGGCGTAGTCCCGGACGATCTTCCGGTCGGGCACGCCGTGCTCCATCAGCCAGGCGCGCATCGCGGTGGGCTCGTCGTAGTCGTGGTGCATGTTGTCGCCGGAGACGAGCAGCACCTTGACCTTCCCGGCCTCCAGCAGGCGGCGGGCGAGCTCCAGCCGCGCCTCCAGGAACGGCGACAGCGTCCCGTCGGCGTACACCTGCGCGCCGAACACCAGCGCGACCGGCGCGACCGGCACCGTCTGCTCGGTGTACAGGTGGCCGTCGGCGGACGAACGGACCCACAGCGTGCTGCCGACGAGGAGCAGCAGCACGCTGTGCAGGCCGGCGGCGGCGAGCATCGCCAGGCCACGGACGGTGCGCCACTGCCACCAGCGACGGCGCGCCGGCGCCGCCGCCCGGGCCGCGGGCGCCGGCTTCGAAGGCATGCCCACGAGCCTGACACCCGCGGTCAAGCCCGGTCACGACGCGTCCGGCAGCCCCGCGCTCGCCCGCCAGTCCGCGACCCTGACCAGCATCTCCAGGTATGCGAGGACGAACGGCCCGTGCCGGTCGCGCAGCCCGGCCGCCGTCGCCGGCCACCCCACCGTCGGGTCGCCCGTCAGGACGCCGGCGGGCTGCCCGAGCAACGCCGGCACGGCGACGGCCAGGCCGGCGCCGACGTCCCCGGGCAGCGGCACGTCCAGGCGGAGGTTGCCGTGGTGGGCCAGGACCAGGTAGCGGACGAGGTCGGGGTCCTCGACACCGTCGAGCAGGCCGCGCATCGGCCCGTCGAGCAGCAGCAGCGACCCGAACTCGTGCCGGTAGGCGACGTCGTTGCGGAACCGCAGCGGCGCGTCGATCCCCGACTTCGCCCACGGCCGGCCCGCCGTGATCCACGCCGGCTCCGGGTCTCCGGCCAGGCAGCACAGCGCGTCCTGCCACGTGGGGTGCGCCTTGCCGAGGTCGTGCGTGTATCCGGCGGTGACGGCGGCGTGCGCCGCGCCCGGGGGCAGCTGGGGGCCGAGGGTGCTCAGCAGCGCCCGGACCTGGTCGCGGACGTCGGCGCTGTGCTGATCGAGCGACAGCCAGCCGGTGCCCGGCCCGACCGGCCGCGGGACCGGGTCCACGTCGGGCGCCGGGTCCACCGGCCCGCCCGACGACGGGTCGAGGCCACCGTCGTGCGCGGCCACGAGGACCGTCTCCCCGGGCCGCAGCGGCGAGTCCGCCGTCACCCGGGCCCAGCCGCCGTCGGCGTGGTCGAACCACCAGACGGCGACCCGGCCGGCGAAGGTCCGGACGGCGCGGGACGGCACCGAGGTCCGCCACCGCTGCTCCGGCGGCCGGACCTCCGGCGCGGGCCGTCCCGAGCCGTCGGCCGGCGTCCACCGCGCCCACGCGACCTGCACGTCGAAGTCGCCCGTCTCGGAGAGGTACGGCGTCACGTCGGCGCCGACCGTCGTGTCGAACAGGGCGAGGAGATCGTCAAACCCCAGCGACGGCGGCGCGGCGACAGCGACCGGCGACACGCAGGTGAGCGACAGCGGCTCGGCGGTCGGCCACGGCCCGCCCGGCGCGGCGAACGACAGCAGCCGCAGCAGGGTGGCGGTCGCGGTGGGGGACCGGTGCGGCTCGGCGACGATCCAGTGCGCGCCGTTGGTGACCAGGGCGAAGTCGATCGGCCACATCCCCGGGAACAGCCCGTAGCCGCGGTTGAGGGCCTTGCTGGCGAGCGCGTCGGCGGACCCGATCACCACCGCGGGCCGGTGCGGGTGCAGGCGCCACCGCCGGTCGGCCTCGCCGGCGCCGCCCATCACCACGTGCACGCTGACCTCGCCGGCCAGGTCGAGGGCGTCGAGCCACCGCGTGACGTCCCCGGCGACCGGTTCCAGCGGGTCCCCGTGCGGCAGCGCGAGCAGCAGCCGGCGCGGCGCCAGCTCGTACAGACGCCGCCAAAGCCACACGAGCACCAGGTGCGACGGGTCGGGCACGGCCGGGACCGTGCCGGGCAGCCCCTCGCGGGCGAGGCCGGCCAGCACCGGGTCCGGCGGGCCACCCGTCGCGCGCCGGAAGAACGCGTCGAACACCCGGCCGACCTTACCGGCATCGAAATGCGTTGCCGGTGCGGCGGCGCCGGTGCTGCACTGTGCGCCGGAGGTGGACGTGCATCGTCAGCAACGGCCGGCGGGCGCCGGTCACGTCGGGGACCGCATGAAGCTGCACCGCAGGACGGTGTGGCTGGACGGTCGCGCGTGCACCGTCATCTCGCCGCGGCCCGGCACCGACTGCCGGTTCAGCACGAACTTCCACCACGGGACGTGGCACATCCTGGGCGACTGGCGCAGCGCGCGGCTGCTGGGCCGGTTGCTGTGGGGGCTGTCGTTCCAGCGGCGCCAGAACACCCTGGTGGTCATCGACCTGCCGCACATCGACCCGAACCCGTTCGACGCCGCCCCCGGCGACCCGATCGTGCTGGTGCCGTCGGACCTGACCGGCATGAGCACCCGTGCGTTCCGGGACCTGCGGCGTCAGCTGCCGCTGCGCGGCGCGCCCGAGGGCACCGTCCGCTGGCACACGCACGGCCTCGACCCGGTGGCGGCGGAGCGGGCTATCCCTTGGTACGAGCGGACGCGCAGCGTGGAGCCGCCGCCGATCGTGCCGGTGCGGGCGCCGCGCACGCGGATCGGCCGGGTCGGCGGGCTGCTCGCGCTGACCGCGTCCGCGCCCGGCCTGCGCGACTACGCCCCCGGCGTCTACCTGCTCGGGCGGCACGGGCACCGCGGCATGGACTACCTGGAGCTGGAGTGGCCGGAGGGCGAGGTGCAGGTGTTCAACGACTACCGGCACCGCGTGTCGGCGGCCCGGGCCGCCCGGCGGGAGCTGATCGCCGAGGGCAACGACCCGGCCGGCGCGCGGTTCGAGGAGCTGGTCTGGGACCGCGGCACCCACGTGCGCCGCCGCGCCCTGCGGTCGATCGCCTCGGTGGGGGAGCGCTCTCCGAGAGATTGACAGGCGTGCGCACACGGTTCAGAGTGGCGGTCTGAGAGAGCGCTCTCTCGACCCCGCCATCGTCGGCCTCGGTGCGCCCGCCGCGCTCAGCCGCGTCGCGATCACCTGGGAGAACGCGTACGCGAAGGCGTTCACGGTGCAGTTGTCCACCGACGGCGCCGCCTACACGCAGGCGTACGCGACGACGACCGGCACCGGCGGCCAGCAGAGCATCCCGGTGACCGGCACCGCCCGATACGTCCGGATCAACCTCACCCAGCGGGCCCTGCCGGCGTACGGCTACTCGATGTGGGAGCTGCAGGTGTACGGCGACGGCGGCACCCCGCCCGCCGGCCGGACCTTCGCGGGCCTCGCGCTGGTCAACAACGTGACCCGCAGGCCGATCCTCGGCCTGAGCCCGCTCACCGACGGCGCCGTCGTCGACCTGACCAGGCTCGCCAACCGCAGCCTCAGCATCTACGCGCCGACCTTCCCCCGCGCCCTGAAGCCGGGTGGCAAGGTGGTCCTGTTCAAGAACTGGGCCCTGGTCGACCCCGCCCCGTTCCCGACCCGCGCCGCGGCCGTCGCCGCCACCGACACCAACTACGCCGCCCTGTCCGGCGCCCTGCCGGCGGCGAACCTGGTCGCGCCGATCAGCGACACGTTCGAGACGGTCATCGCCACCCGCGGCACGTCGTTCCTGATCGTGGCCGACGGCAAGCACCCCAACGACACCGCCGTCTACCTGGACGCCGCGACCCTCTACGGCATCCTGTTCCGCGAGTCGCCCCGCCCGCTCAGCAACCTGTACGCCGCCGCCACGACCGCCACCTCGATGCGCGACGTCGCCGCCACCGCCATCGGTTACTGACCGTTCGCCACCCGGGCGGCCGGGCTTTGCCGGGCCGCCCGCCAGGCGCGTTATCGTGTCGCGGTGACGGGGATGCTGCTGTGTGCGCACCGGGCGGGCAACAACCTGGCGGAGCTGCGGGACGCGCTCGACGCCGGGGTGGACCTCGTCGAGGCGGACGTCCGGCTGTACCGGGGTGCCCTGGAGATGCGGCACGCCAAGGCGCTCGGGCCGCAGCTGCTGTGGGAGCCGTGGCGGGACGTGGCGCGCCGCCGCGACACGCCGGTGCCGCTGCTGGCCGAGGTGCTCGCGACGGCGGCGGGGGACCCGCGGCTGATGCTGGACCTGAAGGGGCCGTTCCTCGGGGTCGCGCCGGCGACCGCGGCCGCGCTGCGGGAGGCCGCGCCCGGGGCGCCGGTGGCGGTGTGCTCCCGGCAGTGGCGGATGCTGGACGCGTTCGAGGACCAGCCGCACGTACGGCGGATCTACTCGGCGGGCAACCAGCGCGAGCTGGCCAAGGCGCGGCTGCTGGTGCGCGGGCAGCGGGTCGCCGGGCTGTCCATCCGGCTCAGCCTGCTCACCCCGCAGGTCGTCGAGGAGCTGCACCAGCACTGCGACCTCGTCATGGTGTGGTCGGTCGACACGGAGAGCGACCTGGCCCGGGCCCGCGAGCTCGGCGTCTCCGGCATCATCAGCAAGAACCTGCCGATGCTGCGGGCGATCGCCGGTGATCAGCCCGGCGACGGCCCGGCGACGAACGCCCGGGCCTCCACGACGTAGGACAGGTCGGGCGGGACGCGGACCCACTCGCGCATCGGCCGGCCCGGGCGCGGCGAGCACGGCCGGCCGGCCCCGCCCGCGACGAGCTCCGCGACCCGGGCCGCCGGCAGCTTCACGATCAGGTCGTCGCCGGCGACGAAGGCGTAGCAGCGGCCGCCGGCCCGCAGCGCCGGGGAACCCAGCATCCGGCCGATCTCGTCGCCGGGGTACGTGCGCAGCGCCGCCGCCAGGATGTCGGCCATGTCAGGCCATCCCGCGCAGCTCGGCGAGGCGCTGCTCGCGGTGGCGGCGCTCCACGTCGGTGACGGTGCCGGCGAGGGACGAGGTGAGGGCCTCGACCGCCTCCGCGTGGCGGCCGGCCCGGGCGAGCAGGTCGGCGCGCACCGCGTGCCAGCGCGGGTCCGGCGGCAGGTCCGCGAGCAGGGCGAGG
>NZ_JBFANF010000095.1:0-5535 GCF_040674675.1 Dactylosporangium sp. NPDC049742
CCACCCCGTACATCCCCCCCCGCCCCCCCCCGCCCCCCCGCCGCCCCCCCCCCCGGCCCCCCCCCGGCCGGTCCGGGGGGGGGACCGGTGCACCGGTCCCGCCGCGGAACGGGTCAGCGTAAGCCCGCGTGCTGCCGGTCCGGCCGCGCCGGGACGCCCGGCTCCGCGGCGGTGCGGCCGGTGCGGTCGGTGCGCCGGACCCGCCGCGCGACCGCCCGGACGGCGATGACGAACCCGAGACCCGCGGCGACGGCGAACTTGACCACGCCCTTGTCCCACAGCAGGCCGTTCACGCCCGCCCACAGCAGCCACGGCCACGACCGGTCGTCGTGCTGCCCCCACAGCGCCGTCGCCAGCAGCATCGTCGTCACCGCCGCCGCGCCCCCGACCAGCAGCACCGTGCCGGCCCCCCGCCAGATCCTCCGCATACATCCGAACCTATGCCCGGCTCGCCCCTCGTTCATCGAGCCCCGGGTGGATTCCCGCCTCCACCCCAGGGTGTAGCCCGGCGTGGTACCGCAGACCGAGCCGACCCGGCGCCGCGGGGTACTTCAGGCCTACGCCGGTGGCGTCAGGTCGCCGACGGCGTCTGCGTAGTAGGTGCTGCCGAGGTGGAACGCGACCTGCCGCAGCGTCCACGCGCCGCCCTCGGCCCGGTCGAGCCGCTCGTCGTCGAGGGACCGCAGCCGCAGCGCCCAGATCATGCCGAGGCGGTGGAGTCTGCTGTACGCCTCGTCGAAGTCCTCCTCGGTGAACGGGGCGAGATCGGCGGGCGTGGTCACGGCCGAGGCGTGCCAGTGGTCGGGCGGTGGCGGCGCCCCGGCGAGGCGGGCCTCCAGCTCGGCGAGGTGGTCGACGAGGTGGTCACCGAGGCGGCGGACGGCCTTGTGCGGCGTGTACACCCGGTCGCCGGCGGGAATCGGCCGCCCGTCCCACGCGGGCCAGGTCCTGGCGAGCCGCAGCGCGTGCGCCACGGCCTCCTCGATCACGCGGGCAGGGTCGCGGCCGTCTACTTCGGGAACGTCGTCGCTCATGCCCGCGAACGTAGCGCCGGCACCGTTCGGCCCCCGCCGAACGAACGCCGGACCCGGCACGGCGGACCCGGCACGGCGGGTCAGGCACGGCGGGTCAGGCGAAACGGATGTGGACGGGGCTCACCCGCGCGGTCTCGGGCGCGAACGCGAACGCGGTCAGGGCCTCCCGCACCACGGCGAGGGTGTCGGCGCCCACGAGGGCGACCCAGGCCTGCTCGGCGGCGACGCCCGCGGTGCGCATCGCGTCGACCGCGCGCGCCCCGGCCGCGGTGGGCTCCAGGCGCCGCACGCGACCGTCGGCGCCCCCGGCCTGCCGCTCCAGCAGCCCCTCGGCGTGCAGGGTCGCGCAGATCTTGCTGATCGCCTGGGTGGTCATGCCGAGCCGGTCGGCGAGCTGGGTGACGGTGTCGAGGCCGTCGCCGATGAACAGCAGCGTGAGCGACTGCGACGGGGTCAGGTGACCGTAGCCGACGGTGGACAGCTCGCCGAGCACGTTGCGCACCAGCCGCTCGCAGCAGGCGGCCAGCAGCACGCCCAGGTCGTGCCCGGCGGCCGGGGCCGCCGAGGGGGCCTCACTCATGCCAGCACCTTACCGGCAGGACGGCACCCCCCGAGCCTTGACTGCACAACTCAGATACGTATCTAATTTACGTAACTCAGTTACCAATAGGAGGAGTCATGGAGCTGGCACCTGGCATCACGGTCGCGGAGCTGCGGGACGGCCGGCGCGGCGTCGCGGTGTACTTCGTGCGGGCGGCGAGCTGCGCGGTCTGCCTGCGGCACGTCAAGGAGCTGGCCGGGCTGCGGCTCGCCGACCGCGGGGTGACCCCGGTCGTCGTCGTGCCCGGCGAGGACGCGCAGGCCGCCCGGGTCCGCCGGGTCGCCGGCCCGGTCCGCGTGGTGGCGTCGCCGGGCGCGGAGGCGCACCACGCCGCCGGGCTGCCCCGCTCGATGCTGCTCCAGCACAGCGGCACCCTGCTCGTCGACGCCGCGGGCGAGGTCCGCTACCGGCTCGCCACGACCCTGCCGATGGGCAGCTTCGACGCGGCCGCGCTCACCGCCGCGGTCGACGCCCTGTAGCGGCACGGGGTGTGACGTCCCGTACAGCCGCTCAGCTCCGCCCGCGGGATCCCGATGCGCAGTGGACACCGAACTCTGACGCACCGGGGGACAGACGACATGAGCACCACCACCGACCGCCGCGCACCCGCCGCGAGGCGTGCCGGCGCGAGACCGGGCACACCGGTACCGACGCCGCAACAGCAGACCGGTCGGTGGTGGGCGCTCGTCGTGCTCGCCATGGCGCAGCTCATGGTCGTCCTCGACGCCACCATCGTGAACATCGCGCTGCCCACCGCGCAGCGGGACCTCGGCTTCTCCGACGGCGGCCGGCAGTGGGTCGTCACCGGCTACGCGCTCGCGTTCGGCAGCCTGCTGCTGCTCGGCGGGCGGCTGTCGGACCTGTTCGGCCGCAAGCGGATGTTCCTCGTCGGCCTGGTCGGCTTCGCCCTGGCGTCCGCGCTCGGCGGCGCCGCGCAGGGCCTCACCATGCTCATCGTCGCCCGCGCGCTGCAGGGCGCGTTCGGCGCCGCGCTCGCCCCGGCCGCGCTGTCGCTGCTGTCGATCACGTTCCCCGACCCGAGGGAGCGCGGCAAGGCGTTCGGCATCTACGGCGCGATCTCCGGCGCCGGCGGTGCCGTCGGCCTCCTCCTCGGCGGCGTCCTCACCGAGTACGCGTCGTGGCGCTGGTGCCTCTACGTCAACCTCATCATCGCCGCGCTCGCCGTCGCCGGCGGCCTGCTCAAGCTGCGCGACGAACCCGCCCGGACCCGCGGCCGCATCGACGTCCCCGGTGCGGTGACGGCCGTCGTCGGCCTGGTGTCGCTGGTGTACGGCCTGGCGAACGCCGAATCGGACGGCTGGGGCGACGCGATGACCCTCGGCCCGGTGATCGTCGGTGTGCTGGTCCTCATCGCGTTCGTCGCCATCGAACGGCGGGTCGAGCACCCGCTCCTGCCGCTGCGCGTCGTGCTGGACCGCAACCGGGGCGGCTCCTACGCCGCGGTCGGCATCGCCGGCGCCGGGATGTTCGGCATCTTCCTCTTCCTCACCTACTACATGACGGGCGTCCTGGGCTTCACCCCGATCCAGACCGGCTGCGCGTTCCTGCCGATGCTCGCCGCCATCATGCTGTCGGCGACCACCGCCGGCTCGATCCTCACCCCGCAGGTCGGCCCGCGCCCGCTCGTCCCGCTCGGCGCCCTCACCGCCGGCGCCGGCCTGCTGCTGATGACCCGGCTCGACCTGCACTCCACGTACGCCACCGGGGTGCTGCCCGGCCTGCTCGTCATCGGCCTCGGCATGGGCCTCATCTTCGCCCCGACCCAGAACGCCGCCACCTCCGGCGTCGTCCACACCGACGCCGGCGTCGCCTCCGCGATGATCAACACGACGCAGCAGATCGGCGGGTCCATCGGCACCGCGCTGCTCAGCTCGTTCGCGGCGAGCGCCGCCGGCGACTACATGGCCGGCAGGAAGCCGACGCCGCAGCTGGCCGCGCAGGCCGCCATCGAGAGCTACCACACGGTGTTCTGGTGGTCCGCCGGCTTCTTCCTCCTGTGCGCGCTCGTGTCGGCCGTCCTGTTCCGCACCGGCCCCCTCGACGTCGACCCCGACGCCCCTCGCGCCATGGCGCACTGACCCGCCCGCTCTTGAGAAGCCGCTCCCTCCCGGGGGCGGCTTCTCGCGTGCCACGCCGGCGGACCTCAGCGCGGGGACGCGCCGCCGTCGATGTCCACCGTGGCGCCGGTGACGAACCCCGCCTCCGCCGAGGCGAGGTACACGGCGGCCGCGGCGACCTCGGCGGCGGTCCCGCCACGGCCCACCGGCAGCGCCGCCACGGTTGCCGCCCGCCGCTCCGGGGTGCTGAACGTGGCGTGGAAGTCGGTGTCGCCGATGTAGCCGGGAGCGAGGGCGTTGACGGTGATCCGGTCCGGCGCGAGCTCCTTCGCCAGGCCCTTCGTCAGTCCGATGACGCCGGCCTTCGCGGCGGAGTACGCGACCGCCCCCGGCCCGCCGCCGTTGTGCGCCGCGAGCGACGCCATCGTGACGACCCGACCGGCCCCGGACGCCCGCAGCGCCGGCAACGCCGCCCGCACGGTCCGGAACGTGGCGGTGAGGTTGACGTCGGTGACCCGCGCGAAGTGCTCGTCGCTCATGTCGGCGACCGCGACCCGCCCGACCAGGTGCCCGGCGTTGCAGACGAGGATGTCGAGGCCGCCGAGGTACCGCGTCGCCTCGCCGACGAACCGGTCGACCTCCGCGGTGTCGGTCACGTCGCCCCGCACCGCCAGGGCCCGCCGCCCCAGCCCCGCGATCCGCTCGACGACCGCGGCGGCCCGGTCCGCGGACCGCCCGTGGTGCACCACGACGTCCGCCCCGTGCTCGGCGAGCGCCACCGCGATCGCCGCCCCGATCCCGTGCCCCGCCCCCGTGACGAGGGCCCGCCGCCCCGTGAGATCGAACATGCTGCCGCCTTCCGGTCGTGACTGGACGGCGCCTTCTACGGTGCCGCGCATGACAGAGACATTCTTCGCCCTCTTCGGGTTCACATTGTTGTTCGAGCCGCCCGCCGTCGCCGGAGTCGTCGGGGCTGCCCTCACACTGTCGCTCCGGCGCCGACTCGGCAGGGCGTTCTGGCCCGCACTGCTCGGCTTCCTCGTGCTCGTGGCACGGAAGATGGTCGAGGTGTACGTCGACGTCGCCGAACTGCGCGACGACTGGATCAGGCTCGAGTTCGCCCTGGACGCCGCCTGGTCGGCACTGCTCACCGCCGCTTTCTTCATCGCCGCCACCCACCGCCGCGCCGCCACGGCACCCCCAGACCCGACGATCTGACACCTCCACGGGAACCACCCGCCCCCGCCGGGATTCTGCACGGGTATGGACGTCGCAAGAAGCCCTGCCCCGTTGCGGACGACAACGCCGGCCGGCACACCACCACCGACGCGGACGCGGACACGGGTGGCAACACCGGCCGGCCCACAGCCGCTGAGGCCGACGCGGGTGGTGACGCCGACCGGCACACCGCCGCCGAGACCGACGCGGACGCGGATGCGGGTGACAGCGCCGGCCGACGCACAGCCGCTGATGATGCCGATGCGGGTGGTGACGCCGACCCGCACACAGCCGCCAGGACCGATGCGGACGGCAACGCGGACGGCGAGGCCGACGCAGACACGAACGCGGGTGACAGCGCCGGCCGGCACACAGCCGCTGAGGCCGACACCGACAGCAACGCCGACCCGCACACAGCCGCCAGGACCAACGCGGACGGCAACGCGGACGGCGAGGCCGACGCAGACGGCGGCACGGACGGCAAGGGCGACGCGGACGGCGGCATGGGCCGTCCCGCTGCCGCCGAAACCAACGCAGACGCGGATGCGCGTGACAGCGCCAGCCAACGCGCAGCCGCCGAGACTAACACGGACCGCGACGCCGA
>NZ_JBFANF010000095.1:5634-37964 GCF_040674675.1 Dactylosporangium sp. NPDC049742
TCCGGCACCCTCCCGCCGAAACCAACGCAGACGCGGATGCGCGTGACAGCGCCAGCCAACGCGCAGCCGCCGAGACTAACACGGACCGCGACGCCGACCGGCACCCTCCCGCCGAAACCAACGCAGACGCGGATGCGCGTGACAGCGCCAGCCAACGCGCAGCCGCCGAGACCAACGCGGACCGCGACGCCGGCCGGCACCCTCCCGCCGAGACCAACGCAGACACGGATGCGGGTGGCAGCGCCGGCCAACGCACAGCCGCTGAGGCCGACACCGACAGCAACGCCGACCGGCGCCCTGCCGCCGAGACCAACGCGGACGGCGGCGGGGGCCGGCGCGCTGCCGCTGCGGCGGATGCGGGTGGTGACGCTGGTCGGCGCGCTGCTGCTGTCGGCGTGCACCACCGCACCGGTGTCGGAGCCGCGACCGTCGCCGACCGCTTCCACGGCACCGGCGTCCGTCTCCACGGCGCAGCCGCCCGTCTCCGCAGCTCCGGCGTCCGTGTCCGCGGCGCAGGTGGTCCAGCGGGACTGTGCGAGTCTGGTCAGTGTCGGGCTGGGTGACGACGCGTGGCGGGCGGCGCCCGGGGCGGGGCCGGCCGCGTTCGGGGCGCTCGACTACCGCTGGGGCGACCGGGCCGGCTTCGCGGAACGGACCCCGGACGCGCAGGGCTGGCGCCGGTTCAAGGTGGCGCTGCGGCTGCGTGGCGGCACACCCGCGACGGTCACCGTGCCGGCCGCCCGGCGTGAGGTCGCCGCCCTCACGTACCGCAACGGCCTCGACGACACCGTCTCCTTCGCCGCCTGCGGCGCGGCGTCGGAGCCGCCCGCGAGCGAGTTCGCCGGCGGCTTCGCGGTGCGGGAGGCGGTCTGCCTGCCGGTCGAGGTCACCTGGCCAGGCGGCACCGCCCGGGTCGTGCTCGACTTCGGCGTGGGCGGCTGCTGAGCCACGACGGCCCGCCGATGGGGCGGACCCGGTGCACGTAAACGATCCCCGTCATGCCCAGAACCTACCGCGGAGGTACGACAGAAAACCCGGTCAGGAGGCGGGCCACCGCCGGCGTCGGAGCGGCGTCCACCGGGGTCTGGCCGGCGTGGTCCGTGGCGGCGGGGTCGGCGCCCGCGGCGAGCAGCGCCCGGATGAGGGTCGGCGACGCGCCGCGGCGGACCGCGAAGTGCAGCGGCGTGCGGCCCAGCCGGTCGCGGGCGCCGGCGTCGAGGCCGGCGGCCAGGAGCCGGTCCAGGACCCGCAGCCGCGCGCCGGCGGGGAACAGCCACGGCAGCAGGTGCACGAGAGTCCGGCCGTGCGCGTCCAGCAGCCTCGGGTCCAGGCCCTCGTCCAGGAGCGCCTCGACCGCGGTCGCCTCGCCGTGCATGACGTACTCCAGCAGCTGTGACCGCAGCTTCAGCAGCGGTGTCGGGAGCCAGCCGCCGGCGGTCCGCCAGCCGCGGACGGCGACCGCGCAGCCCGGCTCGACCCGGCCCGCCAGGGCCTGCAGGGCCAGCTCGCGGGTCAGCTCCTCCGGCGGGTGCGGCACGTGCAGCGTCCCGTCGCGGACGGCGACCTGATGCCACGTGCCGCCGCAGCTGAGCTCCACCGGCCCGGGCAGCCGCGGAGGCGCCGGCATCGTCGGAAAGCCGCGGGCCGACAAGAGCGAGTCGCGGGCCGACAAAAGCGTGCCGCGGGCCGGGAAGAGCGCGGCGCCGACGAGCGGGTGCAGCTGCGCCGGGTCGAGCTCGCCGCCGCGCAGCTCGTCGAGGACGGACGGCCAGTGCTGGGCGGCGCGGGGCAGGGCGGGCACGCCCGCCGGCGGGCCGTTGTGCGTGGGCACGACCCGCACGCGGGGCCGGGGCCCGTCGAGACGGTCGAGCAGCATCCCGAGGAACGACGGCATCGGCGCCAGGACGACGTCGCCGCCCGTCGTCTCCGCCAGGTGCCGGGCGCGTTCGGCGAGCATCGTGAGGCCGGGACGGTAGTGCCGCAGCAGGTGCTCGGGCGCGTCGACGTCGAACCCGGCCTCGTCCCACGCCGCCGCGATCCGCCCCTTCGCGAGCAGCTGCGTGGCGCGTTCGGAGCGGCCCTCGTGGTCGTCGCGGCCGAGCTCCGCCACGGGCAGCGGCGTCCCGGCGGCGGTGAAGAACGGCAGCCGGGTGCGGCCGCCGCAGCGGGCCAGCAGCTCGGTGGTGTGCCGGTCGTCCCAGCGTTCCCGGTTCAGGTGCAGGCCGTGCTCCACGTGACCGGCGGCGACCGGCTCGGCGCGCAGCCGCAGCCGCTGTGGCTGGTCGGTCACGTCCGGGCCGTGCACGGTCAGGCCGACGCCGCCCTCGTACAGGGCGAGCGGCGTCACCGCGCGGGCGCCGTTGAGCGGCTCGGGCCTGAGCGGCAGGTGCCAGCGCAGCAGGTCCGGCACCAGGTGGGCGAGGTCGTCGGCGACCCGGCCGGCGACGTCCGCGCCGTGCCGGTCGGCGACGGCCGCCAGGTCGAGCTCGACGGCGACGTTCGCCACCGCGCACGCGCCGCGCCAGTCGCCCGCGAGGCGCAGCCGCGTGGACTCTTCGATCATGTCCGCCGGCACCCCGTAGCGCCGCACAGGCAACCCCCGTTCATGTGGGTGGCATCCCCCGGTCACCGGCCGGACAGCTTAGTGCGCGGGGTGTTCGCGTTTCGTACAGTGCCCAGTGTGAAGGGCTCAGTGAACGACGGCGGACTCCCGGCCGGGGTCGAGGTGTACTCGCTGACCGCCGACGGCACGGCGCTGCTGACGTCCCGGACCGGCCGCGGCGACCTGCTCGACCCGGCGGAGCTGCTGCCGTTCATCGACAGCGGGCAGCACGCCCGGTATCTCATCGGCGACGCGCTGACGTCGCCGGAGCGGCCCAGCAACGCGACCTACAAGCTGGGCCTGATGCGGGGGCACAGCGCGTTCACGCCGCACGCGCACGGCGGGGAGCACTTCGTGCTGAGCCTCGGCTACGCGGCGTGCGGGCTCTACGACGACGAGCGGCAGGAGGCGGTGACGGTGCGGCTGACGCCGGGCGTCATGCTCCGCATCCCGGCGCTGCTGCCGCACTCGTTCATCAACCGGGGCGACGGCCGGCTGCTGATCCTCGCCGCCAACACCGGCTTCGGCATCGACCACAAGGACTACGCGATCACCGCCGAGGAGGCGGAGCGCCGCGCCGCCGCGGAGCCCCCGCACCACGGCGAACTGGACTATCCGGCCCTCGCGAAGGCGCTGCGCGCCGTCGGCGGGGCGCCGTCACCGGGTGGGATGACCTTGCGGGAGCGGGCGGCCCGGGCCGCCCGCCGTCTCGCCGTGCGTCTGGAGGGATCGGCATGATCTGCCCGCACTGCACCGCCAACCTGAAGCGCACCGAACGCACCGGCAAGAAGTGCGGCAAGTGCCGGAAGTCGTTCGTGTTCGAGCCGAAGGAGAACCCGCTCGCGCTGCACGACGTGAAGGTGCGCCGGCTCACCGGGAAGCTCAGCGAGGACAACCACTGGTACACGGTGACGCAGCTCTGGTACGCGGCCGCCCGCAAGACCAACAAGGCCGCCAACGACGGCACCGCCGGCTGCGGCGTGGTCGTGCCGCTGCTGATCGGCACCATCCTGCTCGCCGTCGGCGTCTTCGGTGACGTGCTGCCGCTCACGATCGTCGGCGGGGCGCTGCTCACCATCGGTATCGTGATCGTCGTGCTGCGGCTGGCCGGCGTCCTCAAACGCGAGGTCGCCGTGAAGATGCCGCTGGACCAGTTCCGCAAGGAGATCCTCGGCGGCTGGAGCCGGATCTACCTGAAGCCGCCCGGCGGCATCATCGACGAGGCGCACGTGCGGCCCGGGCCGCCGCCGCAGCAGCCGGCGTTCGCGATCCTGTCCCCGGACCCGTCCGTGCTCGCCTGCCTGCGCGTCAACGAGGTCGAGCGCTACTTCAACGCCGCGCTCGTCGCGAACGTGGCCGCGCTGCCACCGTCGGTCCCGGTCGCGGTGCTGCGCGACGCGAGCCTCGACGGTGAGGTGTTCCTCGCGACCACCCGGCACGAGCTGCGCGGCCGGCGGGTCGTCGACCTGGGCCTGCGGCCACGGACCGTGCTCGCGGCGAAGGACCCGTTCAAGCTGCGGACGAAGGCCCGGCAGCCGGAGCGGGTCGCGTGGCTGAAGGCGCAGACCGACCTCACGCCGAAGGAGCTGGACTGGCTCGGCGAGGGCTGGTCGTCGCCGGTCGCGGCGCTGCGCCCGGCGCAGCTGCTGGCCCGGGTCAAGAAGGTCGCCGAGCACCTGCGCACGTCCACCGGGCCCGACCGGGACGAGAAGGCCGCGATGGCGGTCGGCTTCATGACGTGGCCGGGCGAGTGAGCACCCTCGACCGGGCGCTGGCGTCGGCGGCGGTACGGGCCGGGGCGCCGGGACGGATCCGGTTCACCCGCCGGCAGCTGTACTACGAGGTGTGCCGGGGCCTGCTGCCGCTGCACCGGCTGCCGCGCCGGCTGCGGTTCACGCTGCCCGCGCCCGTCGGCTACGACCGGTTCGTCGCGGCGCTGGACCGGCACGGCCCCGTCCCGGGTCTCCTGGACGATCCCGCCGGGCGGACGGCCGTGCCCGGCGACGACGTGCCCGACCTGTACGACTACGGCCTCCCCCGGCTCCTCGTCTGCCAGGACGCGGCGATCGCCGGGATGCTGCTCGCCAACGAGCTGCACATGGAGTCGGCGTGCCCGGTGTTCGCGGAGCGGGACCTGCCGCTCGACCCGCGCCTGACCGACGCGCTGCGGCGTGCCGGCGACGCGGCCGTCTTCGTGCTGCACGACGCGAGCGCCGCCGGGTACGCGACCGTCGACGCCGTCCGCGAGTGGGCCGGCGAGCTGCGCGTCCACCCGCTGGGGCTGCGACCGGTGCACGCCGCGGCGCTGCACCTGACCACGTCCTCGCAAAAGCTGACCACGTCCTCGCAAAAGCTGACCACGTCCTCACGAAACCTGACCACCGGCCCGCGGGCCACCGCCGCGGACCTGGACGCGCCGGCCGGGCTGGAGCCGTGGGAGGTGCGCCGGCTGCGGGCCGGTCACACGGTCGAGGTCGCCGCCGTCAACCCGGCCCGCCTGCTGCGCACCGTGCACCGCCTGGTCCGGGGGCAGTCCCGGACGCGCCGCCGATCCGCCCGCCTCCGGCAGCTGCAGGCCGCGGGCTTCATGACCTGGCCCGCCGCATGACAGGAGAGCTGTGAGCCACTACCGGGAGATCCAGTTCACCGACGAGCTGCTCAGCGACCGCAGCGTCCATCGCCGCTTCGCCGACGGCCGGGAGGAGTGGCGCCGCCGCGCCGGCGACCACTACGTGCAGTGGCAGGACAACTCCGGCCGCAGCGGCATCGACGAGATCCTCGGCAACCGCATCATCAAGCGCACCTACAGCACCGGCCAGGTCGTGTACGGCCGCGACCAGGGCTACGGCCGCACCGCCTGGGGCGACGGCACGCTGACGGTGAACCGCACCTCGTTCGGCGGCCGCACCGGGGCGATCCTCGCCGCGGTCGGCGCCGGCGCGCTGCTCGGCGCGGTCGTCGCGCCGCCGCTGATGATGTCGCCGATCGAGGAGGAGGAGCTGCGCCGCCAGGCCCAGCAGCAACAGCAGTCCTCCTCCGGCGACGGAGGCGGCGGCGACGACGGAGGCAGCTGGTCCGACGACAACGACGGCGACAGCGGCTCCGACGACGACTTCGGCTGAGCCGCAAGCACAGGAACAGCAACAAAGAACGGACAGGAGGACCCCGTGGCACGCATCGCGGCGACGCTCGGTGACCCGCAGGCGCTGACCGGGCTCGGCGCCCGGCCGGTCGCCTCGGCGGGACCGGTCTCGCTCGGCATCGTGGACGGCGAGCCGGGATTCGCGGAGGGGCCGTTCACCGTCGGTGACCTGCGAGCCGTCGGCGAGGTCGTCCTGCACAACCGCGGCGAGCTGCTCGCGGCCCTCGCGAAGGCCGGCGACCCCGCACCGCCGGACACCCCCGACGGCGCGCTGCTGCTGCGGGTGTACGCCCGGCTCGGCGCCGCCGGTGTCCGCGCGGCCGACGGCATGTTCGTCCTGGTCGTCGCCGACGGCACCGACCTCGTCGTCGTCCGCGACCACGTCGGGGCGCGCACCGCCTTCCACGCCCGGTCCGGGTCCGGCACCTGGGCCGTGTCGACGTCGCTGCGGGCGCTGCGGCACTGGCCGGACCTGAGCACCGGCCTGAACCTCGCCGCCGTGCGGTCGTTCCTCACGTTCGCGTACCTGCCCGGCGACGAGACGCTCCTGCGCGGCGTCCACGAGGTGCTCCCCGGCCGGATCGTGCGGCTGCGCGGCGGAGCCGGCCACGAGGGCACCGTCCGGGAGGAGGTGTACTGGGAGGCGACCGAGGCGATCGACGAGGCGCCCACCGCCGACGGGCACGCCGCGACGCTGCGGGCGCTGCTGGAGCGGGCGACGAGCCTGCGCCTGCCGCAGGCCGAACCCGCCGCGGTCCTGCTGTCCGGCGGCGTCGACAGCAGCCTCGTCACCGCGCTCGCGGCGAAGCTGCACGACCAGGAGGTCCGCACGTACAGCATCAGCTTCGGTCATGAGCTGCCGAACGAGCTGGCGTACTCGGGGCTCGTCGCCGCCCACTGCAACACCCGCCACCAGATCCTCAGCGTCTCCGGCGAGGCGGTCGCGGCGCGGCTCGCGGACACGGTCGCGCTGCTGGACAGCCCCGTCGGCGACCCGCTGACCGTGCCCAACCTGATGCTCGCCGAAGCGGTCGCCGGCGACGGGATGCGGGTCGTGCTCAACGGCGAGGGCGGCGACCCGGTCTTCGGCGGCCCGAAGAACCTGCCGATGCTGCTGTACGAGTTGCACCGCGACGACCCGTCCCCGGACGCGCGGTCCCTGGCGTACCTGCGCTCCTACCGCAAGTGCTACGGCGACCTGCCGGCGCTGCTGACCGCGGACACGCTGCGCGCCCTGGACGGCGAGCCCGGGCCGGAGCGCTTCGTCGCGCCGTACCTGTCCCCCGGCACGATGCGCTCCCACCTGAACCGGCTGCTGCACTGCAACCTGCGAACCAAGGGCGCCCACCACATCCTCACGAAGGTCGAGCGGCTCACCGCCGCGCGCGGGCTGCAGGGGCGCGCGCCGCTGTTCGACCGCCAGGTGATCGACCACGCGTTCACGGTCCCGCCGAGGTTGAAGCTCGCCGGTACCGACGAGAAATGGATCCTGAAAGAGGCGGTCCGGGACCTGCTGCCGGCGACCATCATCGACCGCCCCAAGAGCGGCATGCGGGTGCCGGTCCAGCAGTGGCTGAGCGGGCCGCTGAAGGAGCTCGCCGACGACGTGCTGCTCGGCAGCCGCACCAGCGGCCTGTTCGACCCCGTCACGATCCGCGCCTGGCTGCGCGGCGAGGGTGCGCTGCTGCCCCGCCAGGGCGGCAAGGTGTGGCTGGTGCTCACGCTCGAGCTCTGGCTGCGTGCCTACGATGTCGTGTGAACTTCGTTGACCTTCCCGACCCGCGCACCGGCCACATCCGCAGCCGCCTGGACTGCGGTGGCCCCGCCGAGGTGTCGGCGGCCGTCGCCGCCGCCCGCGCCGCCCTGCCCGCCTGGGCCGGACTGACCGCGAAGGAGCGCTCGCACCGGCTCCTCGCGCTGGTCGCGCTCATCGAGCAGCACCTCGACGCGTACGTCGCGGCCGAGGTCGCGGGCACCGGGAAGCCCGCCTCGGACGCCCGGGCGGAGGTGCTGAACGCCGCCGACGTGCTGCGCTTCTACGCCGGCGCGGTCCGCGCCGACCTCACCCCGGCCGCCGGGCACCGCCTCCCCGGCCGGGAGAGCTGGGTGCGGTGGGAGCCGCTCGGAGTCGTGGCGGCGATCGTACCGTGGAACTATCCGCTGCTCATGGCGGCGTGGCGGCTCGGTCCGGCGCTCGCCGCCGGCAACGCCGTCGTGCTGAAGCCGGCCGAGACCACCCCCGACACCGCGGTGCTGCTGGCCTCGCACGCCGCTTCGACGCTCGGCGCGGGCGTGCTGGTCGCGCTGCCCGGCGACCGCGACACCGGGCGGCTGCTCGTCGGCGCCGACGTCGACGCGGTCGCCTTCACCGGCAGCCAGGCCGGCGGGCTCGACGTCGTCGCCCGGGCCGGGCTGCGCCGGGTCAGCCTGGAGCTCGGCGGCAACTGCGCCGCAGTCGTCCTGCCCGACGCGCCCCCGTTCACCTACGACGAGCTGGTCGGCGCGTGCACGTACAACGCCGGGCAGAGCTGCGCCGCCCCTGCCCGCGTCATCACGCTGCGCTCCCACCTGGACGAGGTCGTCGACGGGCTCGCCGCCGCCATGCTCGCCCGCCGCGCCGGCCCCGACTTCGGGCCGCTGAACAACGCCGCCCAGCTCGCCCGCTTCGACGCGATCGTCTCCTCGTCCGCGGCCGGCGTGCGCCGCTCCGGCGCCCTGGCGGTCGGCTCCGGCGAGGCCGACGGGTTCTGGCGGGCCGGCCTGATCCTCGCCGACCTGCCGCCGGACGACCCGGCCGTCACGCAGGAGATGTTCGGGCCGGCGCTGACGGTACAGGCGGCGGACGACCTCGACGGCGTGGTCGCCCTCGCCAACTCCGTGCCGCAGGCCCTCGCCGCCAGCGTGTGGGGCACCGCGGTCGGGCCGTCGCTGCGGGTCGCCGGCCTGCTGGACTGCGGCGAGGTGTGGGTGAACTGTCACCTGGAGCAGACCGCGGAGCTGCCGCACGGCGGCCGGCGCGGCTCCGGGCACGGCACCGACCTGAGCGTCCTGGCGCTCGCGGAGTACCAGCGCCCGAAGACCGTCACCGTGCGGCTATGAACACGTACTCCAGGCCGGGCCGGTCGGGCGCGTCGCGCACGTCCAGGACCGTGAACCCGGCGTCGTCGAGCGACCTCGTGACCTCCTGCCGGTCGCGGAAGCGGAGCGTGGAGTCGGAGTGCACCGTCTCGCCGTTCTGGAAGGTGTACGTGTAGCGGAACGACACGAACGGCGGCCGGACCTCGGTCACCGTCCTGCGTTCCTCCACGACGCCGACCCCGGGCACGTCACGCGTGTGCGGCCCGGGGTCCCGCGCCCAGCCCTCCCAGGCGCGGCACTCGGGGCGGCGGGTCTCGAACACCAGCACGCCGCCGGGCCGCAGGGCGTCGTGGATGCCGCGCAGGGTCGCGGCCCAGTCCCGGTCCTCCAGGAACACCTGGGCGACGTTGCCGGTCATGGTGGCCAGGTCCGCCTTCGGCGTATCGCTTGGGATGCTGGTGGCGTCGCCGAGGATCCAGGTGATGCCGGGTGTCGTTGTCTTGGCCTGCGCCACCTCCAGTGATGCTTGCGCCGGATCGACCGCCGTCACCTGCTTGCCGCACGCTGCCAGCAGGTGCGGGAGGCAGCCCGTGCCGCACCCGATGTCGAGGACACGAGCGGCCTGGAACTCCTCGACGATGCCCAGGTACAGGTCGAGATCGGCGCGGTCGCCGTCGAACGTGTCGTAGATCGCGGCGAGGCGCGGATGGGTGAAGATGGCGTCGGGCACCCCCGCACTGTGGCACGATTCCGGGCGTGACCCTATCGGCGCAGCGCCTCAGCGACCTGGTCCGGCTGCGCCGCGTCCGTGACCGCATCGACCGTGATTACGCGCAGCCGCTCGACGTGGAGGCCCTCGCCCGCGGCGTCCACATGTCGGCGGGCCACCTCAGCCGCGAGTTCCGCGCCGCGTACGGCGAGTCACCGTACAGCTACCTGATGACCCGCCGGATCGAACGCGCGATGTCGATGCTGCGCCGCGGCGACCTCAGCGTCACCGAGGTGTGTTTCGCCGTCGGCTGCTCGTCGCTGGGCACGTTCAGCACCCGGTTCACCGAGCTGGTCGGGATGCCGCCGAGCGCGTACCGGGCCCAGGCCGCTTCGGCGACGGAGGGCATGTCCCCGTGCGTCGCCAAGCAGGCGACCCGCCCGGTCCGCCATCCTTCTTGATTCCTGACCGGGCTTCTTGATTCCTGACCAGGGCCGCCGCTCCGGCGGTCTCGCATCTGGTCAGGAATCAAGAAGCAGACGCATCCCGTTCTCACATAGCGTGACCGGTATGGACATCGTCATTCACTCATCGTTCCTGCCGCACACCGACGCCGACGCCTCCCTGACCTTCTACCGCGACGTCCTCGGCTTCGAGGTCCGCGGCGACACCGGCTACGAGGGCATGCGCTGGATCACCGTCGGCCCCGCCGGCCAGCCCGGCACGTCGCTCGTCCTGGAGCCCGTCGCCGTCCCCGGCAGCGGCGTCACCGACGACGAGCGCCGCACCATCACCGAGATGATGGCGAAGGGCACGTACTCCGGCGTGAACCTCGCCACCGACGACCTCGACAGCGTGTTCGAACGCCTCCAGAAGCACGACGCCGACATCGTCCAGGAGCCGACCGACCAGCACTGGGGCGTCCGCGACTGCGCCGTCCGCGACCCCGCCGGCAACCTCATCCGCATCCAGCAGCTGAGCCACGAACCCGCCTGAACTACGACTCCTACACTTGGTAGTTTCGACGCTACGCCATTGAAGATCAATTAGGTGGCATGCGTTACGGTGCTTAGTGAAGCGGTCGGCGCCGCTCCGGTAGCGCCATCCGCTTAGACGTGCCACCATCCGCCTCCGACCCGTGACCGCCGCCGACGTGCCGCCCGCCCTCGCGCATCACGCGCGCGTCCAGCAGCGGAACTCGGCGCGCCAGCGACCGCAGCAGAAGAACATGACGCGCCAGCGACCGGCTACACGGGGCCAGCCCGCTGGCGCGCCGAGGCCGACGCCGGCCGCACCGACCGTCGCGCCGAAGGCGACGCCGGCCTCGCCGACCGGCCCAGCACAGCCCACCGCCTGCCGGAAACACCGGCCGAGGTCGAGACCCGCAGCTGCCAACTGCGAACCGAACTCACCCGCGACGATGTCGTCGAGGGGCCTGCCGGGATCGGCGAGGACGGTCATGTCCGCCACACGCGGCTCGCGTCGTTCGGTGGTCTGCCACCAGCCGGTCACATCGCTTCCGGTCGGCGGCGGTGGTCTGCCGCCGGGCCGGTCGCATCGCTTCCGGTCGGCGGCGGTGGTCTGCCGCCGGGCCGGTCGCTTCGCTTCTGGTTGGCGGGCTGATCGCGTCGGCGGGCTGATCGTGGGGGCGGGCTGATCGTGGGGGCGGGCTGATCGTGGGGTTCGGGATGACCGTGGTCATGTCCCGTGAACTCGACAGTCGCCGACCGCCGGAACCGCTGGTATGGGCGTTTCCACGGCATGTGCCGCTCCGGCAGGTCGCGCCACGGCGACGCGGTCCGCCGCACCCACCACGGCGACGGGGTCCGCTGCACCCAGCAGGTCGCATGGAATCGCCTGCGGTGATCGCGCCGCCGGCCACCACGAACACGCCGCACCGGCCGCCACGAAGAGGCTGCATCGGCGACAAACCGCGCCGGCGCACTCCGGTCGTCCGTCCCCTGATCAGCTCGCGCCACGCCGGTCGTCGGCGCTCAGATCGGTTCGCGCCGCGCCGGTTCGACGGGGCGGCCGATGAATCGCGAGCCGGGGGCTACGTGGGTGTGCCGCCCTGTTTTCCGGCGATCAGCGCCCACACCACGGCGACCACCCCGCCGGCGGCCATCAGCGTGCCTGCGAACAGGGCCAGGAACAGCCAGCTCCGGCCGCCGCCCGTCTCGAAGTGCACGCCGTCGTCGGAGACCGGGCTGAGGAGGCGCCAGACGACCCGGACGCCCAGGACCGTCGCGCAGATGCCGACGAGCAGCAGGTCCCCGGCGTCGGTGTCGGGGTCCCAGGGGCCGAAGTGCTTCAGCACGAAGACCGAGCCGGTGACCACGATGGCGAGGACCGCCGACCAGTCGGCTGCGCGGCCGACGGCTTCCGGTGAGGGGCCCTTCATCAGCGGTCCTCCACGCCCAGCGGCAGGCGGGCCAGCCGGCTCTCCGCCACCCGTACGCGGATGTGGGTCCAGCCCTCGTCCTCCGCGATGATCGGCAGCACGTCGCTGAGCAGCCGGGCGATCCGGGCCGCGGCCTCGGAGTCGCGGGATAGTTGCTCCCGGGCGGCGGCGACGACCAGCTGCCGCACCACCCGCGTGGCGGCGAGGGAGGCGCCGAGCCACACCAGCGCGGTGACGACCAGGCTCACGGCGTCCGTCCGTGCCGCCATGGCGACGGCGACCACCACCGGCAGCAGCAGGATGGACGCCGCGGACCCCGCGATCCGGGCGGTCGCGCCCCGGCGGCGCAGGGCGTCCGAGTCGCGCAGGAGACGCTCGGCGGTGGCCAGGTACTCCTCGAACTCGGCGCCGGTTGGTTCCCGGGAGCCGGCCTCACCGAACGCCACAGTGCGCCTCCAGACGGGCGAAGAACTCGGTCAGCAGGACCAGCGAGTCGGCCGGCTCCAGGTCCGGCTCCACGCTGCAGGCCAGCAGCGGGTCGGGGTCCCAGCGCTGCGGTCCGGTGCTCACCGCGACGACGTCGACCTCGAGGCCGAACCGGCGGCCGAACGCCGCCAGCCGCCGACCGAACGCCGAGGTCCGGTAGTACTCCAGCGCCTCGTCGATCCGGGACCAGAAGAGGTCGGCCTTGTTGACGGCGACCATGAGGAACCGCGGCCGGCCGCCGGCCGGGTTGCGGACCCAGGACGCCGCGAGGCGTTGCAGCGCGTCCTCCAGGTCCTGCTCCTCACGCTTGAGCAGCAGCTCCCGCAGCTTCTTCAGGTGGTCCTCGGCGAGCCGGTGGCCGGGGCTGCCGGCGGTCGTGCGCAGCACCTTGCGGACCAGCGCGGCGTCGCCGCGGGTGTCCCAGATCTCGTTGTGCCCCCAGCAGGTCACGTAGACCGCGCCCATCGTCGTGTGGCCGGGCATGAGCCGGTCGCCGAAGGTCCTGGTCCGCTCGCGGCTCGCCTGGCCGGGCACGATCGTCAGGGTGACCTTGGTCCGCTTCGGGAACCACATGGTCCTGGACCGCGCGACGACGAAGTTCATGTCGCGGCTCGCCTGGCCGGGCACGATCGTCAGGGTGACCTTGGTCCGCTTCGGGAACCACATGGTCCTGGACCGCGCGACGACGAAGTTCATGTCCTCGCGGTCGTCGCTCATCTCGGTCGGGTCGGGACTGCCCCGCTGCGCCGTCGTCCACGAGTCGCAGAGCATGTCCTTGCCCGCTCCGGGCGCCCCGGCGACGAGGATCGTGACCGGCGAACTGATCCGGGAGAACCCGTTCGCGAGGGTCACGGTCGTCGGCGTGCGCCCGGCGACTTCAGGGGAGAGCACGGGTCGTTCCGCGGGAGCGGTCACAGCATCCATCCATGGAGGCAACAGCGGACGCTCACCGTAGCCGGGCATTCACCGGCGTTGCCAGTCGCCGAAGGTGCGGCCCGCCCTGCCGAAACGGCCAGCGACGCCCGCGAATCGAGCGAAGACCACACGGTCAGGGCAGCGGAAGGCGGCGCCGCGAATCCGAAAACCACACGGCCGTGGCGGCGAGCAGCAGCAGGACCCCGATGTTGGCCAGGAGGCGGAAGCCGATGCCGGTGTAGGCGTCCCAGGACGCGATCGGCTCGGTCACCGGCGCCAGGTACATCGTGGCGACGACCGCGTACGTCAGCAGGGTGCACGGCGCCAGGAACCCGACGCCGGCCCAGGCGGTCCCGGCCGCCACCCGGCCGCTGCCCACGGCCCGGCGCATCCCGACCCAGCCGAGGGCGAACCCGACCAGGCCGAAGAGGGCGACCAGCGGGGCGACCACCGACGGCTCCCGCCGGCCGATCTCCAGGACGAGCCCGCCGGCCCCTTCCTGGTACACCTGCACGACCAGGTGGCGGCTGACCGCGGTGACGCCCTCGGCCTGGCCGGGCAGGTCCGGGGCGCGGGTGTCGACCTTCCAGTAGCGGTCCTTGACGAGCGCCTCCCGGGCGACGCCGATCGCGCCCGTGACGTTCTGCGCCGGAGGGTCGACGTGGTAGACGACGTAGCCGCCGTTGTAGTCGTCGCCGCCGAGCAGCAGCGCCTGCACGCCCTCGTACGGCGGGTCGTAGCCGAACGGTGGCTCGTGCCGCCGGTCCGGGGCGTGCAGGCGGGTGCCCGGCACCAGCGGCTGGACGATCTCCAGCGCGAACCGGTCCGCGGGCAGGTCGTCGGACGGCTGCCAGGCGAGCCAGCCGCCGAGGCCGGCGCCCAGCGCCCCGAGGGTGAGCGCACCGGCGAGCCCGGTGACCCACTCGACCCAACCGCGGCCCGACCTCGGTGCGGGATCCGGCGTGTCCATACTTGATCTCCCCAATCGACGAACGGCGCTCGCACCATACACTGGCCCCGGGAAATACGCGTGCGGGTCGCGGTGCCGGTCGCGTAGAACTGCCAGGTGCTACGACTCTGGGCGGCGGTGCTGCGGCGGCCGTTCGCGACGGCCCTGGCGGTCACGAACCTGCTCACCCGGTTGTCGGCCGGGGCGGTCGCCCTCGCGCTGGTCCTGCTGCTGCAGCACGAGCGGGGGTCGTTCGGCGCGGCAGGGTTCGTCGCCGGTGTGTTCGCCGTCGGTACCGCCGCCGCGGCGCCGATCGTCGGGCGGCTCGTCGACCGGACCGGCCAGACGCCGGTGCTGCTCGCGACCGCGGCCCTGCACGGAGCGTCCCTGCTCGGCGTGGCGGCCCGGCCGTCGGCGCCGCTGTGGGTCCTCGCCGCGCTCGCCGGCGTCGCGGGCGCGGCACGGCCACCGGTCGCGGCGTGCATGCGCGGCATCTGGATCGCGATGCTCGGCGAGGGCGCGCAGCTGCGGGCGTCGTACCGCCTGGAGAGCGCGCTGCTGGAGGCCGGGTTCATCGCCGGTCCGGTGGTGGCGGGCGCGGTCGTCGCGGTCGGGCGGCCCGCGCTCGGGCTGGTGCTGACGGCGGGCCTCGCGGTCGCGGCGACGGCGGCGTTCGCGCTGCTGCCGCCGACCCGGGCGTGGCGGCCGGCGCCGCGCACGGCACGAGCGGGCGTCCTCGGGCCGCTGCGGGCCCCGGCGGTGCTGTCGCTGGTCGGCTCGCGGGCGGCGCTCGGCGTCGCGATCGGCGCGGTGCAGGTGGCGGCGGCCGCGTTCGCCACCGCCGGCGGGCGGGCCGGGTTCGCGGGGGTGCTGCTCGGCGGGTTCGCGGCGGGCAGCCTGCTGGGCAGCCTCGGGCCGCACGTGACGCCGGCGAGGTTCACCCTGCTGTCGGCCGCGATGGCGCTGGTACTGGCGCCGCTGCTGCTCCCCGCCGGCCTCTGGTGGCTGGCGGGGCTGTTCGTCCTGGCCGGGCTGCCCCTCGCGCCGTTGAACGCGCTCGCCTACGAGCTGACCGACCTGGCCGCCCCGCCGGGCACCGGCACCGAGGCCCGCATGTGGACGAGCACGGCGACGGCGGCCGGGGCGGCCCTCGGCAGCGCGCTCGCCGGCGCGGCCGTCGACGGCGCGTCGGCCCGGGCGGCGGTCGCCGTGGCCCTCGCCGGTGCGGTGGCCGCGGCGGCGGTCACGCTGCTGACCCACCGCACCGTGACCGCGCCGGGCGGGCCGCGGCGACCGGCGTCAGGCGGCGGGGGCGGGCTCGGTCAGCGGCAGCAGGACGAGGAAGCGGGTGTCGCCGGGGCTTGACGTGACCCGGATGTCGCCGTGGTGCTTCTTCACCACGATGCGGTACGAGATGTCCAGCCCGAGCCCCGTGCCCTCGCCGACCGGCTTGGTGGTGAAGAACGGCTCGAAGATGCGCGGCCGGACCTCGGCGGGGATGCCGGTGCCGGTGTCGGCGAACTCGACCGCCAGGCAGTCGCCGTCGCGGGACGTGGTGATGGTGAGGGTGCCGTCGCCGTGCATCGCGGCGACCGCGTTGTCGATGAGGTTGGTCCACACCTGGTTGAGCTCGGCGGCGTACGCGGGGATCGGCGGCAGGTCCCGGTCGTAGCGGGTGACGACCCGGACCCCCTGCTTGGAGATCTTCGCGTTGAGCATGATGAGGGTCGCGTCGAGCAGCTCGTGCACGTCGGCGACCTGGAACGGCCCGCGGTCCAGCTGCGAGTACTGCTTCGCCGCGTTGACGAGACCGGAGATGCGGGTGACGGCGTCGTCGATCTCGCCCATCAGCAGCTCGGTCTCGATGGTGTAGACGAGCCAGCGCACGGCCGGCTCGAGGTCGAGCTTGCCGACGCAGACCTTCACGTCCTCCAGCCACGGCACGTCGACACCGCCGGCGACCAGGGTCGGGGCGAGGTCCCAGGCGCCGTTGACGCCGCGCTCGTCGAGCCAGTCGCCGACGGCGTCCTCGGCGTCGCTGGCGTCCAGGGCGGAGCGCTTCGGGGCGGTCGCGGCCAGTTTGACGGCGCGCTCCTGCAGCTCGACGAGGCCGTGCAGCTGCTGGCCGTCGAGCCGGCCGTCGGCGATCATCGCGAGCTTGTGCCGCATGCCGGCGACCCGGTCACGCAGGACGGAGGTGGCGCGCACGGCCGCCGCGGCCGGGTTGTTGAGCTCGTGGGTCAGGCCGGCGGACAGCGCGCCGAGGGCGAGGAGCCGCTCCCGTTCGGCGGCCGCGTTGTTGACGTTGCGCATGCCGAAGAACAGGCCCTCGAGCAGGTGCATCGCCATCGGGAACCACTCGCGCATCGCGGCGCCGAGCTCGACGGCGGGCAGCTCGTACAGCTCGGAGTCGGTGATCGCGTGCATCGTGTTGTTGTAGACCTGCGGGACCCGGTCACCGAGGTACGCCTGCGTGGCGCCGCCGTAGACGCCGACCTGGTCGGTGCGGCTGAGCTCGATGTCGTCGCCGTGCACGTTCCGGCTGAGGCTCACGGTGCCGGACAGCAGCACCACGAAGCAGGTCGCCGGCTCGCCCTCCCGGTACACCGGCCGCCCGGACCCGTAGCGCACCGCGGTGCCGCGGGCGGCGAGCCACTCCAGCTGCTCGTCGTCGAGCGCCTCGAAGAGGAACAGCCCGCGGAGCTCTTCCTGGGTAAGCCGTCGGCTCATTCCGTCACCTCCGCTGCGCTCCGGCGCCGGACTGAGCCAAACCTGCGCCCATGATGAGCAGCCACTTCGCTGCGCTCCGGCCTGCTCATTGCCCCTCCACCAAGTACCGGTGCACCAGTGAGACCGCCATCGCGCCTTCGCCGACCGCCGATGCGACCCTCTTCACCGAGTCTGCGCGCACGTCACCCGCGGCGAACACTCCCGGGACGCTCGACTCCAGGTGATAGGGGTCACGGCCGAGCGCCAGATGGTCGCTGCTCGCGGCGACGTCCGGCCCGGTCAGGACGAACCCGCGGGCGTCGCGCTGCACCACGCCCTCCAGCCAGTCGGTGCGGGGCTCCGCGCCGATGAAGATGAAGAGCCAGGAGCTGTCGACGGTCCGCTCGGCGCCGCCGTCGACCGGCCGCAGCGTGAGCCGCTCCAGGTGCTCGTCGCCGTCGGCGCCGACGATCTCCGTGCACGGGTGGACCTCGATCGTCGGGACGGCCGCGATCTGCTCGATCAGGTACCGCGACATCGACGCGTCCAGGTTGGGGGCGCGGATGACGAGGTGGACGCGGCGCGCGTACCGGCTGAAGAACATCGCGGCCTGCCCGGCCGAGTTGGCCCCGCCGACGATGTAGACGTCCTGGTCGGAGCAGCTCGGCGCCTCCGTCGACGCGGAGCCGTAGTAGACGCCCCGGCCCTGGAACTGCTCCAGTCCCGGTGCGCGCAGCCGCCGGTACGCGACCCCGGTGGCCAGGATGACGCTGTGCGCCGCGATCGTGGTGCCGTCCTCGAAGTGCAGGACCCGCGCCGAGCCCTGCACCGCCAGGCGGGTGACCTTGCACGCGGTGAGCAGCTCGGCGCCGAACTTCACCGCCTGCCGGCGGGCCCGGTCGGTGAGCTGCGCGCCGGACACGCCGTCGGGGAAGCCGAGGTAGTTCTCGATCCGGCTGCTCTGCCCGGCCTGCCCGCCCGTCGCCCGCTCCTCCAGCAGCACGGTGCGCAGCCCCTCGGAGGCGCCGTAGACGGCCGCGCCGAGACCGGCGGGCCCGCCGCCGACGACGACGAGGTCGTAGAAGTCGGACGCGGGCGTCGTGGTCAGGCCCACCTGCACCGCCAGCTCGGCCTCACCCGGCGCGACCAGGGTCTTGCCCTCGTGGGTGACGACGAGCGGGACGTCGGCCTCGGTCAGCCCGGCCGCCGCCAGCAGCCGCTGCCCTTCGGCGTCGTCGGTGGTGTACCAGCGGTACGACACCATGTTGCGGGCCAGGAAGTCCCGCACCTTGAACGACGGCGCCGACCACCGGTGCCCGACGACCTTCACGTCGGCGACCGGCCGGTCGGGGGCGGCCTTCCACGCCTCGAGCATGGCGTCGATCACCGGGTACAGCTTCTCCTCCGGCGGGTGCCACGGCTTGAGCAGGTAGTGGTCGAGGTCGACGACGTTGATCGCCTGGATCGCGGCGTCGGTGTCGGCGTACGCGGTCAGCAGCACCCGCCGGGCGCGCGGGAACAGATCCATCGCGGCCTCGAGGAACTGCAGGCCGGTCATGTTCGGCATGCGGTAGTCGGCGAGCAGCACCGCGACCTGCTCGCCGCGCAGCTTCAGCTCTTTGAGCGCGTCCAGGGCCTCCTGACCGGAGTCGGCGCGGATGATGCGGTAGTCCTCGGCGTACTGCTTCCGGAGATCACGGGCGACCGCCCGGGACACCGCGGGATCGTCGTCCACGGTCAAGATCGCTGGCTTGGCCATGGACCCAATCCAACCACGGGTTTCCTCGATCGCCCATTGGATACTGTGTGCTCCGTGAGCAACCCGTGTGAGCACCTCGACCAGATCCAAGACGTCCAGCCCAGCGCGGACGGCTGCGAGGACTGCCTCGCCGCCGGCGGCCGCTGGGTGCACCTGCGGCTGTGCCTGACGTGCGGGCACGTCGGCTGCTGCGACTCGTCGCCGGCGAAACACGCCACCGCGCACTACCACACCGGCGGTCACCCGCTGGTCCAGTCCTTCGAGCCGGGTGAGGAGTGGGTGTGGTGCTACGCCGACGACGCCCTGCTCAAGGTCGACGGCCTGCCGTCGCGGTCCCACCCATAGACCGGCGTTTTTTCCGCGTCCTAAAGTAAGTGGATGCGGGTGACGTTCGAAGGCGGCGGCGCGGGCACCGGACCGCTGTCCTGGGGGCAGCTGGACATCTGGCTGAAGATGACCACGCTCGGGCATTCCCTGGCGATGGGCGGGACCCGGCCGCTGCCGCCCGGGACCACGACCGGCGACGTCGCCGGCGAGCTGCGGTACCTGATGAGCCGCTACGAGAGCATGCGCACGCGGCTGGTCTTCGACGGCGACGGGCCGCCGCACCAGGTCGTGCACGGCGCCGGCGAGATCGACCTCGAGGTCCTCGACGACGCCGACCCGGCCGAGGTCGAGGCCCGGTTCCGTGCCGTCCCCTTCGACCACGCCCACGAGTGGCCGGTCCGCATGGCCGTCGTCCGCACCGCCGGGGTGTGCTCCCACGTGGTCCTGATCATGTCGCACCTCGTCATGGACGGCGCCGGCGCGGTGCGGATGATGACCGAGACCGACGCCCGCACCGACACGCCCGTCGAGGGGCACTCCGCGCTCGAGCAGGCCCGGCTGCAGGCGTCACCGGCCGGCGTACGGCAGAACGCGGCCTCGCTGCGGCACTGGGACACCCACCTGCGCGCCATCCCCGACCCGGGCCTCGCCCCGTCCCGCGACGTGCGCACCCCGCGGCACTGGACCGGCGTCCTGCACTCCACGGTCCTGCCGGCGGCGCTGCGCACGGCGGCGCTGCGGGCCGGCGTCGAGCCGGCGCCGGCCCTGCCGGCCGCGTTCGCCATCGCGTTCGCCCAGGTCACCGGCGTCACCGTGGTGCCGCTGCGGCTGATCTCGAGCAACCGCTACCGGGCCGGGCTGGCCGGTGTCGTCGCCCCCGTCTCGCAGATGGGGCTGTGCGTCATCGACACCGCCGGCGGCTTCACCGACGTACTGGACCGGACCCGCCGGGCCGCGCTCACCGCGTACAAGCACGCCTACTACAACCGGCACGACCTCGACGCGGTGATCGCGGGCGTGGTCGCCGACCGGGGGCCGCAGTTCTCCCTGGACGTCAGCCTCAACGACCGGCGCCTCGGCGGCGAGCTGCAGGACGTGCCGCGCCCGGAGCGCAGCGAGTTCGCCTGGGTCGACCGCTCCGACGAGCCGTCCTCGGCGCTGTTCCTCAGCGTCGACGGCTCCGACGAGGCGGTGGAGATCACGATGTACGTCGACAGCCACCTCATGGCCCCTTCCGAGGCCGAGGCGCTGCTGTGGGCGATGGAGTCGACCGCGGTCGCCGCGGCGTCCTCGCCTTCCGGGCTTTCTGGGTCTTCGGACGCGCCGCATGTCGAGGAAGCCGTGGTGGCTCCGACCTCCTCGTGACAGCGTCATCGTCGCGTACCCGAGGAGAACCATGCGTTTCGAGGACCACTGCGGGTGGATCGTCACCCAGACCGAGCTGCTCGTCGACGGCCTGCACGGCGCGTCCCTGACCGCGCCCGTGCCGTCGTGCCCCGGCTGGACCCTGGGCTCGCTGCTGCGGCACATCGGCGGCGGGCACCGGTGGGCCGCCGAGATCGTCCGGACCAGGGCGACCGGGTTCCTGCCCGACGGCGTCGTCCGCGACATCGACGGCGACGACACCGGCCCCGTCCCGGCGGCGTGGCTGCTCGACGGCGCCCGCGAGCTCGCCGGCGCGCTGCGTGAGGCCGGCCCGGACGCGCCGGTGTGGACCCCGTTCGACCTGGGCGGCATGCCCTTCTGGGCGCGCCGCTTCGCCCACGAGACGCTCATGCACCGGGCCGACGCGACCCTGGCCGCCGGGGTGCCGTTCGCGGTGTCGGCGGACGTCGCCACCGACGCGCTCGACGAGTGGATGGCGCTCGACGCGCACCCGATCCACTTCGAGCTCACCCCCGGCAAGCGGGCCGTCCTCGGCCCCGGCCGCACTGTCGCCCTGTGCGCGGACGACCTGCCCGCGGCGTGGTTCGTCGACCTGACCGGGGACGTCAACACCTGGCGTCGCGGCGGCGGACCCGCGGCCGTCACCGTCCGGGCGCCGGTCCAGGAGCTGCTGCTGCTGGTGTACCGGCGCCGCGACGCCGACGGTCTGGCGATCGACGGCGACGCCGGGGTGCTGCGCCGCTGGCTGGATCACGTCGCCTTCGGCTGAGCTACGCCTCCTCGACCTCCAGGCTGCCGTTGACCTGCAGCTTGCGGCGGGCCCGTTCGTAGAAGGTGGTGTACCCGAGGCGCACCACCTTCGCCGCGGACGGGACCGCCGACACCGTGAGCGTGTCGCCGGCCTGCAGCTCGCCGCCGAGGATGCCGTCGACCTCCACCACCAGCCGGCCGCTGGTCGGCAGCAGCTCCAGGTCGAGGTCCTCGTCGGGCGAGAGGACCATCGCCCGGTTGAACGCGGAGTGCGCCGCCGCCGGCACGACCAGGATGCCCTCGACGTTCGGCGAGACGATCGGCCCGCCGGCGGAGAAGCTGTAGGCGGTCGACCCGGTCGGCGTGGCGACGATGAGCGCGTCCGCGGAGTACCGCACGAACGGGTAGCCCTGCATCGAGATGCCGACCGCGGCGAGGCCCTGCCCCGGCACCCGCACCAGCGCGATGTCGTTGAAGGCGGTGACGTCGGTGCCGTCGGGCAGCCGGGTGCGGATCGCCATGCGCGGCTCCACGGTGTACCGGTGGGCGTCGATCGAGCTCAGCGCCGCCGGCAGGTCCTCGACGGCGACCTCCGCGAGGAACCCGAGCCGCCCCAGGTTGACCCCCAGCACCGGCGTCGGCTTGCCGGACAGCAGCCGCATGCTGCGCAGCATCGTGCCGTCGCCGCCGAGGCTCACGACCAGCGACGCCCGGCTGACCAGTTCGTCGGAGTCGACCGCGACGGCGGTGCAGTCGATGCGGTCGACCTCGTCGGGCAGCCCGAGGACCGTCGCCTCGCGGGTCTTCGCCCAGTCGATGATGGCGTCGATCGCCGGCTTCGAGTCGCGGCGGGGGTGCAGAACCAGCCCGACCGTGTGCACCATGCCCATGCCGCAACTGTACGGCCGGTCACAGCCCGGCGGGCTCACGATGCGCGGCGGGCGCGCCGGTCACTGCCTGGCGGGCGCGCGATGGGTGGCGGGCGCGCCGGTCACAGCCTGGCGGGCTCGCGATGCGCGGCGGGTGCTGCGGTCTCCGTCCGGGTCCGCCGCGACCCCACCACGAGGGCGGCGGCGACGAGCAGCACGGCCGGTAGCGGGCCGATCCACGGTACGTGCTCCAGCAGCAGCCCGGCGCCCACCGCCCCGACCGGGATGCAGCCGAGGGGCAGCAGCTGCTGGACGGCCGCCAGCGGGGCGTCCCCGGGCTCGCGGGACGCGGTGTGCTGCAGGGCCGCGGCGATGGCGGCGAGGGCGAGCAGCGGCAGCTGGGTGAGGCCGCGCGGGTCGTGCGCGGCGACCATCCAGCCGCCGCAGAGCGTGCAGAGCGCGAGCAGCGCGCCGACGAGGCAGCGGCTCGGGGCGACCCGCCGGGCGAGCAGCGCGGTCCCGCCGTACACGGCGACGGACAGCCCCGCCCGCAGCGCCGTCTCCGGCAGCCGCTGCACCCCTGCCACGCCCAGGACGACCAGGTTGCCGGCCACGACGCCACCGAACACACCGCCGAGAAACAGCAGGCAGATGCCGTCGACGTACCCAACCGCGAGAGCCAGCAACCACTGTGTTCGCCGCATTGCCGACCCGTTCCCAGATCCGCGCGACCCACCCTCACCCGCACCGGGTGAGGATTCTTGCTGTGTGACAAACATGAAACCTGTGGTGCTGAGGGTACGGTCGCTGGGAACGACCACACGAGAGGAGGCGACGACCAGGTGTCGATCGCGCTGCGACTCGCACTGCATCTCCCGCGGGACGCCGCGACGGTGCCCATGGCCCGCCGCCTGCTCGACCAGGCGCTGCGAACCCTCGGCGTCGAACCCTCCTGCCGCGACGACATCGGCCTGATCCTCACCGAGGCCTGCGCCAACGTCATCGAACACGCCCGCGACATCGACGACTACGAGATCAGCATCGAGGTCACCGACCTCCGCTGCGTGATCCACGTCGTCAACGACGGCTCCGTCATCGACCCGGGCCGCCTCGTCCTCGCCACGGAGATGACCACGACCGAACTCGCCGCCACGGACTTCGCCGTCCTCGACGAGCACGGCCGCGGCCTGCACATCATCCGCGCCCTCGCCGACGAGCTGTACATCACCCCAGCCACCGCCGGCGGCCTGATCCTCCGAGCCGTGACCACCCTGCGCTGGACCGCCGACGCCGAGGTCTGGCAACGCCGCTGACCTCCCCTGCCTGGCGGTCGAGTTCGCCGACACCGGCATCCCCGAGGAGGTCCGGCCGCGCATCGACGGAGCCGGTCGCGCCGCGGGAGGGCTACGCCCCGGCCGGCCCGCTCCTGCTGGCCGGCCTGGGCGTCCTGCTGCTGCTCGCCGCCGCCGCGGTCGCCCTGCGGGGCTACGCGCAGAGGTCCGTCCAGTCCCACCAGCGGTTGGCGTAGTACCTGAACATGACGTGGCCGGCACTCGTGCGGCCGTAGACGTCGGTCGTGGCGGCCGACGGGTTGTAGAGCACCGAAGGGTTACCGGCGAGGTCGCCCTGGAGGTCGTTCCAGCCGGACCAGCCGCCGGACCAGTACCGGTACTGGACGGTGTTCGACTGGGTCCGGACGTACGCCTCCGTCGTGCCGGACTTCAGGTTGTGGACCAGGCTCGGGTCGCTCGCCAGCGTGCCGCCCAGCTCGTTCCAGCCGGACCAGCCGCCGGACCAGTACCGGTACGCCAGCGTGTTTCCGGCGGTGCGGGTGTAGACCTCGGTCGTGCCGAATTTCGGGTTGAACAGCACCGCGGGGTTCGCCTCCGCGTGGAGCGTGCCCTGCAGGTCGTTCCAGCCGGACCAGCCGCCGGAGTAGTACCGGTAGGTCAGCGAGCCGGTCGCCGTGCGGACGTACGCCTCGGTGGTGCCGAACCTCGGGTTGTAGAGCAACGCCGGGTCGCCGCGGAGGTCGCCGCCGAGGTCGTAGAAGTGTGACCAGCCGTCGGCGAAGTACCGGTACACCAGGGTGTTCGCCGACGTCCGGGCGTACACCTCCGTCGTGCCGGAGGTCTGGTTGTAGATGGCCACCGGGTTGCCCTGCACGTCGCCGCCCATGGGCTGCCAGCCCGACCAGGAGGTGGTGAACCGGTTGTGCACCAGTCCGCCGGCCGCCGCACGGGCGATGACGTCGATGGCCCCGGACTTGGGGTTGTGCACCACCGCGGGCTTGCCGACGATGTCGCCGCCCAGGTCGTTCCACTGGGCCCAGCCGTAGGTGTAGGGGGTGTACACGACGTGGCCGTTGCCGGCGCGGGCGTAGATCTCGGTCCTGCCGGACTTGGCGTTGTAGAAGGGGGTCACGTCCGAGGTGACGGTCGGCGGCGTGGGGTCGGTGACGATCGAGAAGTCGGTGGTCTCGTCGCCGATCACCTGGGCGTCGACGGTGTCCCCGCCCTGGGGCGAGTGGATCCGCCAGCCGGGCGGCGGGGTGGGGCGGAGCTTGACCAGCCCGGCCCGGACACCCGTCACCTCGAAGCGGCCGTCAGCGCCGGTGACGGCCTGGGCGAGCAGCGCGCCGCTGCCCGGGTCGACGACGGCGACCGCGACGCCCGCGACGCCCTGCGGGATCGGTCCGGGCACCGTGGTGCTCGTGTGGCCGAGGAAGACCAGGCCCCTGAGGCCGCCGGAGGCACCCGGCATCGCGGCGGTGGCCTGGACGAGGTTGTCGCTCGGGCTGGCGTCGCCGCTGGTGGCGAAGACGCTGAGGCGGATGGACGCGAAGCCGTACTTCTTGCCGCTCTGCGTCGTGACACCGGTCGCGGTGACCGTCCTGGTCTCGCCGACCGCCAGATCGAACCCGGTCCGCAGCAGGCCCCAGTCGACGGCCTCGACGCCCTGCATCTCGCCGCCGGAGCGGTGCACGGTCGTGGCGGTGACGGTGCCCTTGTTGGTCACGGTGAAGGTCAGGACGAACGGTTCACCGACGGTGTAGCTGCTCTTGTCGAACGAGCCGGTCACCGTGAGGTCCGGAAGGACGGCGGCCGACGCCGGAGCAGCGAACAGGCCAGCAACGAGGCCGGCAACGAGGCCGGCGGAAAGACCAGCGGAAATGCGCATCGTGCTCCCCCATGGACCCGGATGTACGGAGATCATATCGATTATGGTGCCGGCCCGCTGACCCCGTTCGGCGGCGATGCTTGCCCTGGTAGGGGCGGGTCATGCGAACATGTGTTCGTGTACGCGGACGCCTCGATCCTGCACGCTGACCTGGACGCGTTCTACGCGTCGGTGGAGCAGCGCGACGACCCGCGGCTGCGGGGGCGGCCGGTGATCGTCGGTGGCGGGGTGGTGCTCGCGTGCAGCTACGAGGCGAAGCGGCTCGGGGTGCGCACGGCGATGGGTGGGCGGCAGGCGCGGCAGCTGTGCCCTGAGGCGATCGTCGTGCCGCCGCGGATGCGGGCGTACTCAGAGGCCAGCCGGCGGGTGTTCGAGGTGTTCCGGGACACGACGCCGGTCGTGGAGGGGATCTCGATCTACGAGGCGTTCCTCGACGTGCGTGGGTTGTGGCGGATCGCGGGGACGCCGCGGCGGATCGCCGAGAAGCTGCGGACCGACGTGCTGCGGGAGGTCGGGCTGCCGATCACGGTCGGGGTGGCGCGGACGAAGTTCCTGGCGAAGGTGGCCAGCGGGGTCGCCAAGCCCGACGGGCTGCTGGTCGTGGAGCCCGCCGACGAGCTCACGTTCCTGCACGCGCTGCCCGTGCAGCGGCTGTGGGGCGTCGGGGCCGTCACGGCGGCGAAGCTGCACGCGCACCGGGTCACGACGGTGGGACAGGTCGCCCGGCTCGGTGAGGCGACCCTGGTGTCGATGCTCGGCGAGGGCACGGGGCGGCACCTGCACGCCCTCGCGCACAACCGGGACCCGCGGCCGGTGCAGACGAACCGGCGCCGCCGGTCGATGGGCGCGCAGCGGGCCCTCGGCCGCGGGCCGCACCAGCCGGCGTTCGTCGACGCGGTCCTCGCGGAGCTGGTCGACCGGGTCTGCCGGCGCCTCCGGGCCGCCGAGCGGGGCGGTCGCACGGTCGTGCTACGGATGCGGTTCGCGGACTTCACGAAGGCGACGCGCTCGCACACCCTGACGAAGGAGACGTGGCACACCGCGACGATTCTGGACGCCGTACAGATGCTGCATCACAAAGAAGCGTCGCTGATCGCGAACCGGGGGCTGACGCTCATCGGCATCGCCGTGGCGAACCTGGACGGGGACGGCGCCGTACAGCTGGAGCTGCCGCTGCGGGCGCACACCGGCGGCGAGCTGGACCAGGCGATGGACCAGGTCCGGGACCGGTTCGGCTCGGCGGCGCTGACGAGGGCGTCGCTGCTGGGCCGGCAGCAGGGGCCCACAACTCCCCTGCTGCCGGACTAGCTCAGCCGCGCAGTGCCTTGATGGTGTCGCGGTACCAGTGCGCGGACTGCTTCGGGGTGCGCTCCTGCGTGTCGTAGTCGACGTACACGATGCCGAAGCGCTTGTCGTAGCCGTAGGCCCACTCGAAGTTGTCCATGAGCGACCACGCGAAGTAGCCGCGGATGTCCGCGCCCTGCTGGCGGGCCACGGCGACCGCGCCGATGTGGGAGTCGAAGTAGGCGACCCGGTCGTCGTCGCGGACGAAGCCGGTCTCGTCGGGCTCGTCGTAGAAGGCGGAGCCGTTCTCGGTGACGAAGATCGGCAGCCGGTAGTCCTCCCACAGGCGCACGAGGAGCTGGGTGAAGCCCTCGGGGACGATCTCCCAGCCCATCGCGGTGATCGGGCGGCCGGTCGGGATGGGGCGGCTGACGGGCAGGCCGGTGGCGTCGTGGGTGTTGCCGTCCTCGTCGACGCCGGAGACCGTCTCGCTGAAGTAGTAGTTGACGCCCAGGACGTCCAGCGGCGTCTTGATGACCTCGAGGTCGCCGTCCTGCACGGGCAGCTCGATGCCCTGCGCGGCGAGGTCCGCGACGAGGTCCGCCGGGTACCGGCCGTGCACGAGCGGGTCGAGGTAGATGCGGGTGCTGAGCGCGTCGCTGCGCCGGGCGGCGTCGCGGTCGGCGGCGCTGTCGGTCTCGGGGGTGCTGACGCCCATGTTGAGGGTGATGCCGAACTCGTGGTGCGGGGCCGCCGCCGCCTTCATGCGCTGGGTCGCGAGGCCGTGACCGAGCAGGAGGTGGTGCACGGCGTGCATGCTGGCGGCGAAGTCGCGCCGGCCGGGGGCGTGCACGCCGTAGGCGTAGCCGAGCATCGCCGAGCACCACGGCTCGTTGAGCGTCGTCCAGGTCTTGACGCGGTCCTTGAGCGCGTCGAAGACGAGCATGCTGTAGTCCGCGAAGCGGTAGGCGGTGTCGCGGACGGGCCAGCCGCCGGCGTCCTCCAGCTCCTGCGGCAGGTCCCAGTGGTACAGGGTGATCCACGGCTCGACGCCGTTGGCGAGCAGCTCGTCGGTGAGCCGGTCGTAGAAGCCGAGCCCGGCCGGGTTGACCGGGCCGCGGCCGCGGGGCTGGACCCGCGGCCACGCCACGGAGAACCGGTAGAGGTCGACGCCGAGGTCGCGGATCAGCGCGACGTCCTGCGGCATGCGGTGGTAGTGGTCGCAGGCGACCTCGCCGGTGTCGCCCTTGTCGATCGCGTCGGGCACCTCGCAGAACGTGTCCCAGATGGAACGGGTCCGCCCGTCCTCGTCGACCGCGCCCTCGATCTGGTAGGCCGAGGTCGCCACTCCCCAGCGGAAGGAAGGCGGGAGCGTGGCGATCGGGTTCTGCACATCGAGGGGTGTCGCGGTCGTGTCCATGGTTCTCCTGTTTGCAGTTACTGGGACGGTGTGCCCGTTGGCAGGCTCAGCCGGCGGTGACCGGATGCAGCCAGCAGGCGACGGTGCGGGGCTCACCGACGTGATCGTCGGGCTTGCCCAGGATCGGAATCTTGGTCGGGCACGGCTCGAACGCCTTCGGGCAGCGCGGGTGGAACGCGCAGCCGGACGGCATGCCGCGCAGGTCGGGCGGCGAGCCGGGGATGCCGGCCAGCTCCCGCCGTTCGCCGCGCAGCGCCGGGAACGAGCGCAGCAGCCCGGCGCTGTACGGGTGCTTCGGGTCGCGGTAGATCGCCGCCGAAGGCGCCTCTTCCACGATCCGCCCGCCGTACATGATCGCGATCCGGTCGGAGAACTCGACCAGCAGCGACAGGTCGTGCGTGATGAACAGGACGGAGAAGCCGAGCCGCTCGCGCAGCTCGACGAGCTGGCCGAGGATCTGCCGCTGCATGACGACGTCGAGCGCGGTGGTCGGCTCGTCCATGATGACCAGCTGCGGTTCCAGGGCGAGCGCCATGCCGATCATGACGCGCTGGCGCATGCCGCCGGACAGCTGGTGCGGGTACGCGTCGAGCCGGTCCTCGGCGATGCCGACGAGCCGCAGCAGCTCCTTGGCCCGCGCGACCCGGGCCGCCTTGGTGGAGCTCGGGTCGTGCGCCTTGATCGCGTCCATCAGGCCGACGGAGATCTTGTGCACCGGGTTGAGCGAGTTCATCGCGCCCTGGAACACGATCGACGTCTCCGCCCACCGGTACTTGCGCAGGTCCTCGTTGGAGAGGTTCAGCACGTCGTACGGGTCGCCGGTCGGCGGGTGGTAGACGACCGAGCCGTTGGACACCACGCCGGGCGGCGGGAGCAGCCGGGTGACGCCGTAGGCGAGGGTCGACTTGCCGCTGCCGCTCTCGCCGGCGAGGCCGACGACCTCGCCGCGGTGGATGGTGAGGCTGACGTCGCGGACCGCCTTGACCCCTTCCTCGCCGAGACCGTAGTCGACGTCGAGGTTCTTGATCTCCAGCAGTGGCCGGGTCAGGGTGCGGGTCATGGCTTCGCTCCATACTCCACCGAGCCGACGGTGTCGTCGAGGTCGTCGGTCGGGCCCGGGTGCTTGATCTCGATCTCGGGGGTGCTGTCGACGCGGCCGCGGATGACGGGCGTGAACCCGACCCGCATGGTGACCTTGTCGCCGTTGGGGGCGCGCCGGGAGCCCGCGCCGGAGGTGCGCAGGCGGGGGCTGACGAACTCGTCGATGCCGAAGTTGATCAGGCTGAGCGCGGTGCCGAGGAACGCGATGGCCAGACCGGCCGGCACGAACCACCACCAGGCGCCCTGCGCGAGGGCCTGCTGGCCCTGCGCCCAGAACAGGATCGTGCCCCAGTTCCAGGTCGACACCGACGAGATGCCGATGAACGCGAGGGTGATCTCGGACATGACGGCGAAGATGACGGTGCCGACGAAGCTGGACGCGATGATCGCGGTCAGGTTCGGCAGGATCTCGAACAGCACGATCCGCCAGGTCTTCTCACCGGTCGCGCGGGACGCCTCGACGTAGTCCCGGCGTCTCAGCGACAGGGTCTGTGCTCGCAGGACCCGGGCGCCGTACGCCCAGGACGTACACCCGATGACCAGCGCGACGACGATGTCGCCGGCGTTGGTGATGGTGGACGTGACGATGATGATCAGCGGCAGGCCGGGGATGACCAGGAAGACGTTGGACACCGCGGAGAGGCTCTCGTCGGCGGCGCCGCCCAGGTAGCCGGACGTGACGCCGATGAGCACCGACAGGACCGTCGCGACGATGCCGGCGATCGCGCCGACCACGACGACGCCGCGGGCGCCGACCAGGATCTGGCTGAAGATGTCCTTGCCGAGGTGGTCGGTGCCGAACCAGTGCGAGCCGGACGGCGCCTGCAGCTTGTCGGCCGTGATGAGGTCCGGGTCGTACGGGGAGATCCACGGCCCGATGATCGCGATGAGCACGTAGATGCCGAGCACGATGAGGCCGGTCGCGGCCTTGCCGTTGGCGATGAACCGGAACCGCTTGCGCTTCGCCTTCGAGGCCGGCTTCACGCTCGGCTGGGCCATCGAACCCTGGCCCGGGATCACCTGCTCGATGCTGGACGGGGTGACGGTCATCTCAACCACTCTTTCGGGTGCGCGGGTCGAGCAGCAGGTAGGCCACGTCGGCCAGCAGGTTGGCCACCAGCACCGAGATCGTGATGACCAGGAAGATGCCCTGCATCAGCGGGTAGTCGTAGGCCTGGACACCCTGGAAGAGCTGGTAACCCACGCCCGGGTAGGAGAACACGATCTCCACCAGGAGGGTGCCGCCGACGATGTAGCCCAGCGACAGCGCGAAGCCGGACACGTTGGGCAGCAGCGCGTTGCGGGCGGCGTAGCTGAAGGCGACCCGCTTGTCGGACAGACCCTTGGCGTGCGCGACGGTGATGTAGTCCTCCGAGGAGACGGTGACCATCATGTTGCGCATGCCGAGGATCCAGCCGCTCATCGAGGAGATGAGGATCGTCGCCGCGGGCAGGATGCTGTGGTTGAGCGCGCTGCCGATGAAGTACTGGTCGAACGCCGGCACCAGGCCGGGGGTGAAGCCGCCGGACGACGGGAACCAGCTGCCGGGGCCGGCGAGCAGGGCGATGGCGACGAGACCGAGCCAGAAGTACGGCACCGAGGACAGGAACGTGGTGGCCGGCAGCAGGCTGTCGATCCACGAGCCGCGCTTCCAGCCGGCGCCGACGCCCAGCGCGGTGCCGATGATGAAGCTCAGGATCGTGGTGATGCCGACCAGGCCGATCGTCCACGGCAGGCTCTGGCCGATGACCTCGGAGACCGACGTCGGGTAGAACGTGAACGACAGGCCGAGGTCGCCGTGCAGCAGCTGCTTCCAGTAGCCGATGTACTGCTCCCAGAGGCTCTGGTCCTTGTCGAGGCCGAACAGCACCTTGATGGACTGGATCGCGTCGCTGGACAGCCGGCCCTGGTTCTTGGAGATCAGGGCGCTGACCGGGTCGCCGGGCATGACCCGCGGAATGAAGAAGTTGAGGGTGATCGCCGCCCACGCCGTGAACAGGTAGAAGGCGAAGCGTTGCAGCAGGAACTTCATCGTGCCTCCTCCGTCAGCGTCAGAGCCGGCGGCGTGGGGATGGCGGCGCTGCCGTTGGCAGCGGAGCCGATGCCTTCTTTGGCGACGGTGTCCGCGTCGTACAGCCAGCAGGCGGCCCAGTGCCCGTCGCGGTCACCGATCTCCAGCCGCGGCGGCAGGTCGACCTTGCAGCGGGGCATGGCGTGCGGGCAGCGAGGGTTGAAGCGGCAGCCGGCGGGGGGCCGGATCAGGCTCGGCGGCTCGCCGTTGCCCCGGTCCATGTTCGCCGGGTCGGCGATGCCTTCGATGCGGTCCGGGTCGGGCGCGGACTCGATCAGCAGCCGCGTGTACGGGTGCGCGGGGTTCTGCGTGACGGTCTCGCTGTCGCCGCCCTCGACCATCCGGCCGGCGTACATGACCATGGTCTCGTCGGCGAAGTAGCGGGCCGAGGCGATGTCGTGCGTGATGTACAGGATGGCGAGGTTGAGCCGTTCCTTCAGGTCACGCAGCAGGTTGAGGATGCCGAGCCGGATCGACACGTCGAGCATGGAGACCGGCTCGTCGGCGAGCAGCGCCTCGGGGTCGGCGCCGAGGGCGCGGGCGATCGCGACGCGCTGGCGCTGGCCGCCGGACAGTTCGTGCGGGAACTTGTCGATGTAGCGCTCGGGCGGGGTGAGGCTGACCCGGGTGAGCAGGTTCGCGAGGGCTTCCTCGAGCTCGGCCGCGGTCCTGCCGGCGTTGCCGTGGATCTTCAGCGACCGGGTGAGGTGGTAGCGGACCGTGTGCACCGGGTTGAGCGAGCCGAACGGGTCCTGGAAGATGAGCTGCACGCGCTTGACGTAGTTCCGGAAGCGCCTGCCTCCGTTGACCTTGGTCGACGTGCCGTGCAGGAGGATGTCGCCGCCGGTGCGCGGGTAGAGCTGCGCGAGCAGCCGGGCGACTGTGGACTTGCCGGAGCCGGACTCGCCGACCAGTGCCGTGACTCTGCCCCGTCGCAGAGTGAAGGAGACGTCGTCCACCGCGTGGACGGCTGCCTTGGTGCCGGAGAAAAGGTCACGCATTCGCCTGCGGACGGGGAAATGCTTGGTCAGGCCGACAGCCTCCAGCACCACCTCGCCGACCGGCGCCGCCGTGCTTTCGCTCAACGTCATGCCGATGTTCCTGGCCCCCACCATGATCCGGAAGACTTTGTGCAGCCCTGCGTGCACAACCTCTTCCGGATCACCGCGAGCCGGCACGCACCGGAGCCGAG
>NZ_JBFANF010000096.1:0-37471 GCF_040674675.1 Dactylosporangium sp. NPDC049742
GACCGGTCCGGCGCGTCAGTACCGGCTTCCCTGAGCACCCCTGATGCTCCTCGGCGCGGTCGCCCTCGCCGAGCCCGTCCTCACCCTCCCCGATGCCGCCATCGCCCGCCGTGCCGCCGCCGGGGCGACCGGCCGCCTCGCCGCCGTCGCCGCGCTGCCCCGTCCGGCTGCACCGTCCACGGGGGATGCCACGGCGGTGGGGGACGACCTGACCCTTCCCGACGCCGCCATTGCCCGCCGTGCCGCCGCCGGGGCGACCGGCCGCCTCGCCGCCGTCGCCGCGCTGCCCCGTCCCGCCGCACCGTCCGCCGCACCGTCCACAGGGGACGCCGCGGCGGTGGGGGACGGCCTGACCCTGGCCGTGGAGCACCTCGCGGCGGCCTGGGATCCGGGGCGGGGGCCCGCGCTGCGCGGGCTGGACCTGCGGCTGCCGCCGGGGCGGCGGGTCGCGGTGCTCGGCGCGTCGGGCAGCGGGAAGTCGACGCTCGCGGCGGTGCTGGTGCGGATGCTCGACCCCCGGGAGGGCCGTGTCACGCTCGGCGGCCTCGACCTGCGGGACCTGCCCGACGCCGTGCTGCGCTCCACCATCGGACTCGTGGGGGACGCCGCGGACCACGTGTTCGCGACCACGGTGCGGCAGAACCTGCTCCTCGCCCGGCCCGCGGCGACGGACGACGAGCTCCGCGCGGCGCTGGCCGGGGCGCGGCTCGGGGCGTGGCTCGGCAGCCTGCCGGAGGGCCTCGACTCGTGGCTCGGCGAGGGCGGCGCGACCATCTCCGGCGGGCAGCGGCGGCGGCTCGCGATGGCCCGGGCGCTGCTCGCCGGGCCGCGGGTGCTCGTGCTCGACGAGCCGACCGAGGGCCTCGACGAGCAGGAGGCGGCCGCGCTCATGGCCGACCTGCTGGACGCCGCGGCGGGCCGCACGGTGCTGCTGCTGACCCACCGCCACGACGGCCTGGAGCACGTCGACGAGGTGTACGACCTGGTCGACGGCCGGCTTACGGCACGAGCAGGCGCACCAGCACGTCCGTCAGCTCCTCCGCGGTCCGTTCGGGAGGCTGCGACGGCTGCACGATGTGGCTGACGACCAGCCGTACGATCGACTCGGCCGCCACCGCGACGACCTTCGGGTCATGGTCGGGCAGGTGGGTGCCCGCCCACTCGACGACGATGGCGGTGGCCGCCGAGAGCAGCAGCTCCAGGCGGGTGGTGAGGTAGGGGAGCAGCCCGTCGGCCCCGGTGAGGATCGCCTTGATGAGCGGGTTGGCGTCCGCCTCGACGAGCGTGTGCCGGATCGCGGCGTGTCCGGCGGCGCGGATGTCGGCGCCGTGGCGCAGCAGTACTGCCCGCACGTCGCCGACGAACAGCCCGATCTCCCGCGCCGCCAGGGCCTCGGCGAGGCCGGCCTTGTCGCCGAACTCGTTGTAGACCGTCTGGCGGCTCACCCCGGCGGCGACGGCGACGTCCGCCATCCGCACGCCTTCCCAGCCGCTGCCGATCGTGAGGTCCCGGGCGGCGGTCACGAGCGTCTCGCGCAGCCGCGCCCGGTTCGTCTCCCGGTACGTCACCGGCAGCATGGTAGACGTCGGACGTTGACGCGTCCAGATTCTTGACACGGAGACGGTTCGTGTAAACCATGGCGGCATGACCGTCGATGCCTGGCGGGACCGCCGCCTGCCGCTCTGGCCCCTCGCGCTCGTCGTGCCCGCCCTGGCCTTCGCCGGGCTCGCCCTGGCCGGAGGCCCCGCCGGGCCGTGGGGCTGGTGGCTGGCGCCCGTCGTCGTCTTCGGGCTGATCCCGCTCGTCGACCTCGCCTTCGGCGACGACCGGCAGAACCCGCCGGAGGAGGCGGTGCCGGCGTTGCAGCGCTCCCCGTACTACCGGTGGATCACGTACCTGTACCTGCCGGCGCAGTACGCGGCGCTGGTCGTGACCTGCCGGGAGTGGGCGGCCGGGGTCGGGCCCGCCGCCGGTGCGGGGCTGGTGCTGACGGCCGGCATCGTCAACGGCATCGCCATCAACACCGCCCACGAGCTGGGCCACAAGCGCGAGCGGGTGGAGCGGTGGCTGTCGCGGATCGCGCTCGCCCCGACCGGCTACGGGCACTTCTTCGTCGAGCACAACCGCGGCCACCACGTGCGGGTCGCGACCCCGGAGGACCCCGCGAGCGCCCGGCTCGGCGAGTCGTTCTGGCGGTTCTGGCCGCGCACCGTCGCCGGCAGCCTGCGCTCCGCGTGGCGCCTGGAGACCGCGCGGTTGAGGCTGCGCGGCCGCAACCCGTGGACGTGGCGCAACGACGTGCTGACCGCGTGGGCGATGACCGTGCTGCTGTTCGCGGCGCTGACGGCGGTGCACGGCTGGACGGTGCTGCCGTTCCTCGCGCTGCAGGCGGTGGCCGGCTTCTCGCTGCTGGAGGCCGTCAACTACCTGGAGCACTACGGGCTGCTGCGGCAGCCGACCGGGACCGGCCGGCCGGAGAAGGTCGACCCGCGGCACAGCTGGAACAGCGACCGCCTCGTCACGAACGTCTTCCTGTTCCAGCTGCAGCGGCACAGCGACCACCACGCGAACCCGCTGCGCCGGTACCAGACGCTGCGCACGTTCGACGTGTCGCCGCGGCTGCCGGCCGGCTACGCGACGATGGTGGTCGTCGCGCTGGTCCCGCCGCTGTGGCGCCGGATCATGGACCCGCGCGTGCTCGCCCACTACGGCGGCGACGCGTCCCTGGCCAACCGGGACCGTAACTTTCACGCCCCGCCCGCTGCCCGGACCGCCACCGGTTGACCGTTGTCGATGCGTGCGCCTACCTTCCCCACGCGAAGCCAGTCGAAGCGCTTCGACGCGTGTCAAGCACGCATGTCAGCGAAGGAAGGGCCGCCATGCGAAGGCGCACCGCTGTACTCCTGTCCACCGCGGCGCTCGGCGCGGCTGCGGCCGGCGTCGTCGTCACGGCGCCGAACGCGTCGGCCGCCACCGGCTGCCGCATCACGTACGCCATCGCCAACCAGTGGCCGGGCGGGTTCGGCGCGAACGTCACCGTCACCAACCTCGGCGACCCGGTCAGTGCCTGGACCGTCGTCTGGTCCTACTCGGCCGGGCAGACGGTGACCCAGGCGTGGAGCGCGACCGTGGCCCAGAGCGGGTCGCAGGTCACCGCGAAGAACGCCGGCTACAACGGGTCCCTGGCCACCGGGGCGAGCACCTCGTTCGGGTTCAACGGGTCCTGGACCGGCAGCAACCCGGTGCCGGCGAGCTTCACCCTCAACGGCACCGCCTGCGCCGGCGGCGTCTCCACGGCGAGCCCGACGCCGTCCCGGACGCCGTCGAGGACGCCCAGCTCGACGCCGTCCAACCCGGGCACCGGCGTGCCGTCCGACGCCGCCTGGGTCGCCACCGGCGCCTGGGACCAGTGGACGAACAACGGGTACACCGTCATCAACGACGTCTGGGGCTCCGGCGCCGGGCCGCAGACCATCTGGGCCCGCAGTGGCACCAACTGGGGGGTCGTCGCCGAGCACCCGCGGACCAGCGGCGTGAAGTCCTACCCGCACACCGGCAAGACGCTCAACCGCACGCTCAGCTCGCTCAGCTCGGTGCGCAGCTCGTTCAACGTCAGCGTGCCCGCCGACGGCGACTACGCGACCGCGTACGACATCTGGGCCAACAACAACGCCTACGAGGTAATGATCTGGGCGAACCAGCACGGCGCGGTCGGCCCGATCGCCGAGTCGTACGACGCGAACGGCGCGGTCCCCAACGCCCGCAACGTCAACGTCGGCGGCCACACCTGGAACGTCTACCGCGGCTCGAACGGCGCCAACGCCGTCTTCTCCTTCGTGCGGACCAGCACCACGAACGCCGGTACCGTCGACGTCCTGGCGGTCCTGCAGTGGCTGCGGACCCAGAACTGGTGGGGCGACGTGACCATCGGCCAGGCCCAGTTCGGCTTCGAGATCACCGGCACCGCCGGCCGGGCCGCCTTCGTCGACAACAGCTTCTCCCTCGACTACAGCTGAGGCCGCGGCCGGGGCCCACGACCGCGGCTGAGACCTACGGCTGCGGCTGGAGCTGGGCCTCCGGCTGCGGGGCGGTCCGGCGCACGCCGCGGACGATCAGGTAGCCGACCATCCACAGCTCGCCGACGGTCGCGGGCAGGACCAGCAGGTCCGCGGCCGCCGGCACGGCGTGCTCGCTGAACGCGGCGAGCACGTAGCCGGCGCCGCCGGCGACGAGGACCCAGCCGAGGGCGCGGGGCATCCAGCCGGAGCGCAGCACGCACCAGCCCATCGGGATCAGCCACAGGCCGAAGAAGATCCCGCCGGCGCTCCAGAGCGCGCCGCTCACCAGGTACAGCAGCTGGACCTGCGCGCCGTCCCGCACCGACAGCGTGGTGCTGAGCAGCGCCGCGCTGACCAGGATGACGACCGCGTTCACGGTGCCGAAGACCGCGATCGCGCCGGCGGCGAAGCTGTCCGCGGTGCGGAACAGCCGGTAGAACCACAGCGCGGCCAGGGCCTGCGTGAGGACGGTCAGCAGCTCCAGGGCGACCCCGGCGCGGGCGAGCGACCCGTGCGCGGTGACGTTGGCCAGGGTGGCGGCCGGGTCGCCGTCGACGAACAGCCGCGAGCGCACGAGCAGGAACCCGAGCCCGCCCGCGACGGCGAGGCCGAGGTAGAGCAGGCCGGTGACGCGGGCGGTGCGGACCAGCGGGTCCATGTCTCCTCCTGAGACGAGGGTCAACCTTACAAGGTAAGGTAACCATACGTTGTAAGGTGACGCAATGCGGAGTGCGCTCAGCCGGGAGAAGGTCCTTGCCGCGGCGGTGGCCCTGGCCGACGCGGACGGCATCCGGGCGCTGACGATGCGGCGGCTCGCCGCGGACCTCGGCGTCGAGGCGATGTCGCTCTACCACCACGTGCCCGACAAGGAGACGCTGCTCGACGGCGTCGCCGACACCGTGGTCGCCGAGGTCGTGGCGGGCGCGGGCGGGGGGAGCGGGGGAGAGGACTGGCGGGAGGTGCTGCGCCGGCGGTTCCTCGCCGCCCGCCGGGTGATGCTGCGGCACCCGTGGGCACCGGCGCTGCTCGGCACCCGCCGGACGATCCCCATGAGCGTCATCGGCTACTACGACGGGATCCTCGGCACCCTGGTCGCGGCCGGGTTCACCTACCGCCTGGCGCACCGGGCGGTGCACGCGTTCGGCAGCATGCCGCTCGGCTTCGCGCAGGAGGTGTTCAGCCCCGCCGCGGCCGGCGGCAGCATGGACGTCGAGGCCACCGAGGCGGAGCTCGCCGCGATGGCCGCCACCGTGCCGCACCTGACCGCCATGGTCGCCGCCGAGGTCCACGCCGCGGCCGACCCCACGCTCGGCTGGTGCGACAGCCAGGTCGAGTTCGAGTTCACCCTGGACCTGCTGCTGGACGGCCTGGAGCGGCTACGGGCGGGATAGGCCGTGCAGGTCGCGCAGCAGCTCCGACATCGCCACCGCGTCCACCGCGCCCAGCTCGACGTCGCCGGTGGCGTTGCGCCAGTACCCCATGCGGGTCCGCGACACGATGAGCGCGTGCAGCGTCTGCTCGGGGTGCTCGCCGGGGCGGCCGATCGAGAAGCCCGGCTCCACCCGGACGTAGGCGCGCGCTCCGTCGGGCAGCGGCCGCTCGATCCACGGCTGGTGCCCGTTGTCCTGGGGCGCGGCGCGGCTCCAGCCGAGCCGTTCGAGGCCCAGCACCCGCCCCGACGGCACCACCCGGCCGTCGAACGTGGTGAGCCCGGTGGCCTTCGCCTCCTCGGGCGTGAGCGCGTAGGTCTCCCGGGCCAGCTGCGGGAAGGGCTGGAGCAGCTCGTAGTCGGCGAACACCTCGGCCCACCGGGCCACGTCACCGAGGCGTAGCGGGTGGGCGACCGAGACGGGCGCGTCACCGGCCAGCTTGACCGTGTCGTCGTCGACGCCGGCGTACGAGCCGTCCTCCGCCACCCGGAAGTCCACTGTGGACGTCCAGACCAGCCGGCGGGCGATGTGCCGTACCAACGGATGACCGACGACGAAGGAGGCGAACTCGTCCGCCGTCCAGCAACGACCGGTCACCATCGCCCGCTCGAACCGGCCGATCTGGTCGCCGGCGAGGGTCCGCACGTCCTTCTTGAGCGCCGTGAACCGCTGGTACGCGGCCGGGCCGAGGGCGGCGTCGTCCCGCGCGCCGGGCTTCGGCAGCGACTTGAGCCGCTTGCCGGCCTCGTCGGCGACGGTCGGGCGCAGCTGGTCGTCGAAGCCGACGACGAACCGGCGCGGCCCGTAGTCGAGCACCAGGCCGCCGCTGTCGTCCAGGCCGAGGTCCGGCACGAGCCGGTCGGCGAGCTGCTCGCCGGTCAGGCCCAGCCGCGAGGCGACGGTGTGCAGCATGCCGCGCGCGCTGGAGCGGAGCCCGGCGAACTTGACCTTCTCCGCGACGTCGTTGAGGTGGATGAGCGCCACGTCGGTGCCGAGCCCGGTCAGCACCGACAGCCCGGCGACGGACCGCTGGTGCCCGCCGGTGCCGGGCCACACCTTGATGAGCGGGGTCAGCCGCCGCACCACGTCGTCGTCGCCGATCCAGGCGAGGCCGTGCATCGCCCACGTGGCGCCGGACGGCATCCCGATCGACTGCCACCGCTGGAAGAGCGCCCAGCCGAACGCGGCGAGGGACGCCCGGTCGCACGCCGCCACGACCTCGGCGAGCCCGGCCGGCGCCGCACCGGCCCGGGACCGGCTCAGCAGCGCGACCAGCCGCCGGGCGGCGTCGACCGGCAGGACGCCGCCGCCGAGCAGCCGGACGCGCGGCAGGATCGCGGCGTCCGCCCACCCGGGCAGGTCGGGCGCCGGTCCGCCGTCCAGCGGCGCCGGCGCCTCACCGGAATCCTCGGGCGCGCCGGAGTACCCGGCGGCGTACGCCTCGCACAGCGCACCGGCCGGGCCCTCGGCCCCTTCGAGGAGGCGGACGGCGCGGGCGGGGGAGCGCTGCGCCGCGTCGAACAGCGCGAGCAGCGCGTGCGGCTGGGCGGCGTGCGCGGCGAGCGCCCGGAACGCGTCGTCGTCCGGCAGCGCGGCGAGGGCGGTCGCGATCCGGCCGAGCACGTCGCCCCGCCACGAGGGCAGCATGCCCATCCGCTCGCCGAGGACGGGGACGATCGCGGCGCCGACCCCGTCCAGGACCGTCGCCAGCGAGGCGTCGGACTCGATGAGGTGCTCGCGCCAGTAGGCCGGGTCGAAGCGGTCCAGCTGCCGCCCGTCGCCGAGCGACCACAGGACGAGCCTGACCACGTCCCCCTTCCCGGCGGTGTTCGCGACCAGTACGTCCTCGTCGACCCAGTCCGTGCACTGCGGCAGCAGGAACGCCGCCGCGGCCTGCGACAGCGGGCCCCGCGCGGCGCGCGTCGCCGCCAGCGCGGCGCGCACGGGTGACGGGTCCGCCTCGTGGACGAGGTGCGCCCGGACCCGGCCGAGGATCGGCATCCAGTCCAGGTTGCCGGACTCGGCGGGCAGCCGGCGGCTGACGGGCTCGTGGCGCTGGTGGAACCTCGTGCCGGGCTCGCCGACCCGCAGCCCGGCCAGCTCGGCCGCGGCGACGGCGGCGAACACCGGCCCGCGGGCCGCGATCCAGGCGTCCGCGACCACGGCCGTGTCCACCCGGGAGCCGGCGAGCTTGCGCAGGACCTTCGCGGTGACGGCGGCGGCGCCGAGCGGCGGCACGGCGGCGGTCCCGCCGGCGGGGAACCCCTCCGCCGCCTCCCGCACCTCGGCGTCGGTCTCGGGGCGGGCCAGGGACTCGGCGAGGTCGCCGGCCTTCGTCGCGACGAGGCGCTCGAACTTCTTCACCGCGTCTTTCACCCCGGCCGGCGGCGGCACGGCCGTGCCACCCCGCCGCGGGTACATCCCGGCGAGCCACGACGACGGAAGCACGGGCGAATCCTCATTACGCACCGGCACACCCTAGTGGTCCGTGGGTATGGTGGCGGCGTGGAGTATCGCGCGCTCGGCCGGTCCGGTCTGATGGTGTCCGTCCTCACGATGGGGACGATGACGTTCGGCGGCAAGGGCGGCTTCGCCGCGGTCGGCGCCACCGACGTTCAGGAGGCGCGCCGACAGGTCGACATGTGCCTCGACGCCGGGGTGAACCTCATCGACACCGCCGACGTCTACTCCTCGGGTGAGTCGGAGAAGATTGTCGGGGAGGTCCTGAAGGGCCGCCGCGACGAGGTCCTGGTCGCCACGAAGGTGCGCATGCCGATGGGGCCCGGCCCCAACGACGCCGGCCTGTCCCGGCAGCACGTCATCGCCGGCTGCGAGGCGAGCCTGCGCCGGCTCGGCACCGACCACATCGACCTCTACCAGCTGCACGAGTGGGACGGCGTGACGCCGCTGCAGGAGACGTTCGAGGCGCTGGACCTGCTGGTCCGCGCCGGGAAGGTCCGCTCCGTCGGCCTGTCCAACTTCGCCGGCTGGCAGCTGATGAAGGCGGTCGGCACTGCGATCATGCACGGCCTGCCGCGCCCCGTCAGCCAGCAGATCTACTACTCGCTGCAGGCCCGCGACGCGGAGTACGAGCTGATCCCCGCCGCCGTCGACCAGCACCTCGGGGTCCTGGTCTGGAGTCCCCTGGCGGGCGGGCTGCTGTCGGGCAAGTACCGGCGCGGGGTCGAGCCCCCGGCCGGTGCCCGCCACCTCAGCGAGTGGGACGAGCCGCCGGTGTACGACCAGGAGAAGCTCCACGACACGGTGGAGGCCCTCGTGGAGATCGGCGCGGGGCACGGGGTCTCGGCCGCACAGGTCGCCCTCGCGTACATCCTCGGCCGCCCGGCGGTCACGTCGCTGGTGATCGGTGCCCGCACCGGCGAGCAGCTCGCCGACAACCTCGCCGCCGCCGACCTGGTCCTCACCGACGAGGAGCGCCGCCGGCTGGACGAGGTGAGCGCGCTGAAGCTGCTCTACCCGTACTGGCACCAGGCGAAGACCGCGCGCGACCGGCTCTCGGCGGCGGACCTCACCCTCCTGGGCCCGCACCTGTAGGCCCACCCGGGCCGCCCGCGCTCGGCATGGACCGGCGGATCCCGGGGGTACAGCGGCGGATCCCGGGGTACAGCAGCAGTATGGCTGCACGCAGACAGAGTAAGAACGAGCTGGATGCCGGCGACCGGAACGCGATGCCCGACAGCGCCTACGCGTTCCCCCGCCAGCGCAAGGAACCGCTCAACGACGCGTCGCACGTGCGCAACGCGATCGCGCGGTTCGACCAGGTCCGCGACGCGACCGACGCGGAGCGGGCGGAGGCGTTCAAGCGCATCAAGCGCGCCGCGAAGCGGCACGGCGTCGACATGACCGAGACGCGCTGGCAGGAGCTCGGCAAGCCGTCCGCCACCATGAGGTCCTCCGACAAACCCCGGGCCGGCGCCGCCCGCGGGAACCAGTCACGCGCCAGCACTGCCAGTGGGAACCAGTCGCGCGCCGGCGCTGCCAGTGGGAACCAGTCGCGCGCCGGCGCTGCCAGTGGGAACCAGTCGCGCGACGAGCTGTACGCGGAGGCGAAGCGCCGCGACGTCAAGGGCCGCTCGTCGATGAACAAGAGCCAGCTGGAGCGGGCGCTCAGCGGCAGTTGATCGACTACCGTTACGGCATGGAACAGCAGCGTCCGAAGCTCGCCGACGTGGCGCGGGTGGCCGGCGTGTCCCGGGCGACCGCGTCCCGGGCCATCAACGGCCTGCCCGGCACCACGGACGCGATGCGCCGCCGGGTCCGTGAGGTCGCCACGCAGCTCGGCTTCGAGCCGCACGCGGCCGCGCGGGCCCTGGCGACCGGCCGGGCCGGGTCGAGCCGCCCGGAGCACATCGAGGTCCTCATCGTCGACCCCGACCCGGCCGCGCTCAGCGTCAAACCGTTCTACGGCCGGGTCCTCACCGGCGCGCTGCGCGCCCTCGCCGGCCACGACGTCGCGCTGCAGGTCAGGCAGGTCCCGGCACCGCCGGCGCGGGCCGGTGACCCGCCGTTCGGCCAGGTCCTCATCAACATGCCGGCGGCCGCCGCGGCCGCCCTGCGCCGCACCCGCACGGTCGCGCTGGGCGAGACCGCGCCCGGCATCCCGTTCGTCGCCCCCGACAACTACGGCGGCGGCCACCAGGCCGCCACCCACCTCGTCGCGACCGGCCGCCGCCGCGTCGGCGCCGTCTTCGGCCCGGCGACCCCGTGCGCGCGGGAGCGCAAGGCCGGCTTCCTGCGCACGATGGCCGCCGCCGGCCAGACCGTCCTGTCGGTCGACGGCGACTTCACCCGCGCGCGGGCCTACGCGGCGATGCGGGAGCTGCTCACCCTGGAGCCGGACCTCGACGCGGTCTTCGCGGCGTGCGACGTGTCCGCGATGGGCGTCCTGCAGGCGCTGCGCGAGGCGGGCCGGAAGGTGCCCGACGACGTCGCCGTGGTCAGCTTCGACGGCAGCGCCCTCGCCGAGGCCGCGGACCTGTCGTCGGTCTACATGCCGGTGGAGGAGGAGGCCGCCTCGGCGATCAGCCGCCTGCTCGACCCCGCCCTCCCACCGGCCGCCCGCCTGCCGACCACGCTCACCCTCCGCGGCTCCAGCTGAGGCGGGCTGTTGCTTACGCCAGCACCTCGCGGAGCTTGGCGGCGAACTCCGCGGGCTTGCCGGCGTACGGGTGGTCGCCGCCGATGAAGCCGCCGTGGTGGCTGGGGAAGACGGTCGTCTCCTGGCCGAGCAGCGCCGCGGTCCCGTCGGAGGTGCGGGCGGTGTAGGTGCCCGCTGACTCCTCGCCGACGGCGACCACGACGCGGGCCGGTGCGCCGGTGAGCGCCGCCGCGTCGGGCCGGTAGTCGGTGATCGGCCACGACCGCTTCGACAGCAGCGGGTCGTCGCGGCTGCCGTCGTCGTCGGCCGGCATGCCGAACATCGCCGGGTCGGGGGTCGGCTGGTCGAAGAACTCGTCGGTGAACTCGCCCTGCCACGACGTCATGAGGATGAACGCGGCCATGCCGGCGCCTGCCCCCTTCGCCTCGTAGGCGTCGTTGAACATGGCCCGGGCCCGTTCGGCGGCGGCCGCGTCGGGCAGCACCGCGTTGATCGGCGGCTCGTGCGCGACCAGCGTGGCGACGTCGCCGGGGTGGGCCGTGACCAGCTCGAGGGCGGTCACGGCGCCGCCGCTGGTGGCGAACATGTCGACCGCGCCGGCGCCGAGCTCGCCGATCAGCGCGTGCAGGTCCGCCGCCTGTTGCTGTGGCGTGTTGTCGTTACGGCCGTCGCTGCGCACGCTCCGCCCGAGGCCCCGGGGGTCGTACGTGATGACAGTGCGGTCGTCGAAGTGGCCGGCGAGCTCGGTGAACCCGTCGGCAGTCATGGGCTGGCCGATCATGAACAGCACCGGGCGCCCGCCGGCGGGCGGGAGCGGCCCGCGGACGTCATAGACCAGGTCCGCACCGGGCAGCGCGAGGGTGTGTGTCTGCGTCTCCACCATGCGGCGAGCCTAGGGCATCCCGGCCCCGCCGGCTGGCGATCCGCACGGCGGTGCGCCGTTCGGGGCGCTGCCCGCGGGCCCCTGTCAAGTCCCATGCCCGGGCACGACAGCCACGCCGTGCCATCGGGCCCCGCGGTCCTCATCCGTACGCCTGATATCCGAAATACCACCTAGGTGAATGTTTTCCCTGTTTAAGGTGATTTTTGGTATCAGGTCTACGGGGGAGAGCAGGTTGGAGCAGAAGTTCGGTGCTTGCCGCGATCGCGCGGCGAGCACCCGCAGGCGGCGGCGAACGGCGGGCGTGGCCTTGGCCGTCGCCACGACGAGCGTGATCGTGCCGTTCATCCACGCCGCGCCGGTGCGGGCGGCCGCCGTCACGTGTACGCCGACCAACGGCACCGACTGCGTCCGGTTCACGTACACCGGGGCCGACCAGACCTTCACCGTGCCGCCCGGGATCACGCTGATCGAGGCCGCCCTGTTCGGTGCCGGCGGCGCGAGCTCGCTGGAGGGCAAGGGCGGCGGCGGCGGGTACACGACCGGCTCGATCGCCGTCAGCCCCGGCCAGGTCCTCACGATCACCGTCGGCGAGGGCGGCAAACCCAACTCCGCCGTCGGCACGTACGGAGCCGGCGGCCGCGGCGGCGAGGTCGACGGCGGGCTGGTGGAGACCGCCCTCGAGGACGGCGGCAGCGGCGGCGGCATGTCCGCGATCTGGTCCACGTCCTACGGTGTCGGCCCGCTGCTCATCGCCGGTGGCGGCGGCGCGGCCTCGATCGAGACGTCCAGCGACGGCGGCGGTGGCGGCGGCGCGAACGGCGCCGGCGGGGTGGGCACCGGCACCGCCGGTGGCGGTGGCTCCCAGATCGCAGGCGGGGCGGCCGGCAACGACGGCTGCGGGGAAGGCGACGACGGCGCCGCGTTCCAGGGCGGCGCCGGCGGCGACGGCTACAAGCCGGGCGGCGGTGGCGGTGGCGGCTACTACGGCGGTGGTGGCGGCGACTGCAAGGCGAACTTCGCCAGCGTCAAGTTCGCCGGATCGGCCGGCGGCGGCTCCGGGTACAAGCACAACAGCGGCGTCTTCGGCGCCTACACCTACCAGGCGACCGACGACAAGTCCGCCGGTGACACCGCGACGCTGCACCAGTCGGGGACCGGTGGCGCCGAGGAGAACGGCCAGGTCGTCATCCAGTGGGTCACGCCGCCGACCGCGTCCCCGCTGACGTCGTCCGGCCCGTACGGGACGGCGCAGACGGTGACGGTGCCGGTGCCGCTGACCGGGACGGTCTTCCTGCTCGACGCATCCAACGTGCAGGTCACCACCCTCACGGTCCCGGGGCAGGGCACGTACACCGTGAACCAGGCCGACATCACGTTCACCCCCGCCGACGGCTTCTCCGGCACCGCGACCCCGGTCGGGTACCGGGTGAAGGTCGGCGAGAACAACGCGAACTCGACCTACACGCCGACGGTCGCCGCCCCGCCGGCGCCGACCGCGCCGACGCCCGCCGCGCTGACCAGCACGGGTCTCGGCACCACGCCGCAGAGCGCGACGGCGACCGTCCCGTCGGGCGGCACCGTCACGCTGCTCGGCGCCACCGGCCAGCAGGTCACCAAGGTGACGGTCGCGAAGCAGGGCACGTACGTGCTGACCCCGGCCACCGGCGTCATCACGTTCACGCCCGTCGCCGGGTTCCTCGGCACGGCCACCCCCGTCAAGTACCGGCTGACCAACGCCGCCGGTCTGTCGGGCGACTCCACGTACACGCCGACCGTCACGAAACCCGCCAGGCCGAACCCGGTGGCGAAGACCACCACCGGCCTCGGCACCGCGACGCAGACGGCCGACGTCGACGTGCCCGAGGGCGGGACGGTCGAGTTCGTGTCCGGCGGCACCACGGTCGCGTCGCTGACGGTGCCCGGGCAGGGCACGTACGGCTGGAACGGCACCGACAAGACGCTCACGTTCACGCCGTTCGCCGGCTACATCGGAGTCGCGACGGCCGCCACCTACCGGGTGACCGACGCCTACGAGCAGCACGGCGACTCGACCTACACCGCGACCGTGACGATCCCGCCGCCGCCGGCCGCGCCGGACCGCACCACCAGCGGCGTGGGCGTCACCCCGCAGACGGCGACGCTGCCGGTGCCGGCGAAGGGCACCATCGCGCTGATCGACGCCGACGGTAACGCGGTCACGTCCCTGTTCTTCCCCGGCAAGGGCACCTACACGCTGCACCTCGCCGACGCGGGCGGCGCTTCGATCGCGGCCGCCGGCACCGTGCCGAACCCGTCGCAGCAGGAAGGCGCCGCCACCGTCGTCTTCACGCCGGTGCTGGGCTTCCACGGCCAGCTGCCGCCGGTCGACTACCGGGTGACCGACGCGTACGGGCAGACGGCGAACGCGACGTACACGCCGCTGGTGACGATCCCGGCCCCGCCGGCGCCGCCGAGCCGGACCACGCAGGGCCCGCCGGACAAGACGCAGACGGCCACGCTGCCCGTGCCGGCCGGCGGCTCGATCACCCTGCTCGACGCCCGCGGCCGCCCCGCCGTCGTGGTCCGGATCGCCGGCCAGGGGACGTACGTGCTGCAACCGGCGAACGGGCACATCAGCTTCGTCGCGATCACCGGCTTCGCCGGCCAGGCGAGCAAGGTCCGCTACCGGGTCACCGACGCCTACGGCCAGACCGCGGAGTCGTTCTACTCCGCGTACGTCTTCGGCACGGCGCTCGCGGTGACGGGCCTCGGCCTGCTCGACCTGATCCTGGTCGGCTCGACGATGATCCCGACGGGCGCGACGCTCATGGTCCTGGGCAGCCGCCGCCGTCGCCCGCGGCTCGCCTGACCATCCGGACCGGTGACGACCACCCAGGCCGTCACCGGTCCCGGAAAATGTCATACCTCGGCGGTACCGTGCGGGCCATGCAGCCGTTTTCGTCGCCTCTGGAGCGCCTCGGTGACGTGCCGTGGGCCGAGCTGGGGCACGCCTACGGTTCGGCGGCCGACGTGCCGGACCTGATCTTGGCGCTGCGGTCGCAGGACGCCGACGCGCGTGCGCGGGCCCGCTGGCACCTGTATGGCAACATCTTCCACCAGGGCACCCGGTATTCGGGTCGGCGAGGGACGGCAACACGTGGCCCGGGGCGGTGCGGCCGTTCGGGATGATCTCGTGGAGCCCCACCAGCACGCGGGGGGACCAGACGTCGACCGGGGCGGCCAACGGCTACCAGTACGACGTCACCAGGATCCGCGGGCTCAGCCTGACGCACGTCAACGGGGCCGGGTGCAACCCCGGGGCGGCCGGGGACGTGCCGATCCTGCCGTTCGCCGGCGCCGTGGACTCTTCGCCGTCGGCGGACAGCACGGACGCGAAGTACGCCACGAACTTCAGCCACGCGAACGAGAGCGCGAAGCCCGGCCGGTACACCGTCACCCTCGACAACGGGGTGAGGTCCGACCTGGCGGTGACGGCGCGGGCCGGGGTCGGGCAGTTCACGTTCCCCGCGGGGAAGCCCGCGAACCTGCTCTTCCGCACGTCCAACTCGCTCAACGGCAGCGAGGACGCCGAGATCACCATCGACGCGGCCGGGCGGACGGTGCGCGGGTCGGTGCTCACCGGGGCGTTCTGCGGGCGGCGGGCCAACGGCGGCACGAACAACCGGCGCACGTACTACCGGTTGTACTTCAGCGCGCAGTTCGACAAGCCGGTCACGGGCACGGGCACCTGGGTCAACGGGACGCTGCAGCCGAACGGCACCCGCGCCACCGGCGGCGAGGGGTACGCGACCGGCGCGGACCGGGCCGGGCGCGGGTCCGGCGGCTGGGTGTCGTTCGCCCAGGGCAGCGACGTGCGGATGCGGATCGGCATCTCGTACGTGAGCCTGGCCGGCGCCGAGCGCAACCGGGACACCGAGCTGCCCGCCGGCGTGTCGGTGCCGACGGTGGCGGCGCAGGGGCTCGAGGACTGGCAGCGGCAGCTGCGGGCGGTGCAGGTCGGCGGGGGCAGCACCGCGCAGCGGACCACGTTCTACACGGCGCTGTACCACTCGCTGCTGCAGCCGAACCTGGTCAGCGACGTCGACGGCAGCTACTTCGGCACCGACCTGGCCGTGCACCAGGTGAGCGCCGGGCAGGGCGCGCAGTACGGCACGTTCTCCGGCTGGGACCAGTACCGGGCGCAGATCCAGCTGCTCGCGTTGCTGAAGCCGGCGGTGGCGGGCGACTACGCGCAGTCGATGTTCCAGTTCGCGCAGCAGAACCGCGGGATCTGGGACCGCTGGCTGCACAACAACGGCGCCACGCACGTGATGACCGGCGACCCGGCGGCGCCGACGCTCGCGACGTTCGTGGCGATGGGCGCCGACCACTTCGACACGGCCGGCGCGTACGCGTCGCTGCTGCGGCAGGCGACGGTGCAGAACGTCGACGCGCTCAACGACGGCGGGTGCCCGGGGCAGTGCACGGGGCAGCGGCCCGCCCTCAACCAGTACCTGGCGTCGCACTACGCGCCGCAGGACGCCTGCCACTGCTGGGGTGGCGCCGCGGAGACCCTGGAGAACTCGCTCGCCGACTTCTCCCTCGGCATGTGGGCGCAGCGGCTCGGCCGGACCGCCGAGCAGGCGACGATGCTGGAGCGGGCCAACTGGTGGCGCAACACCGTCGGCAACTGGGCCGTCAAGGGCGGCAGCGCGCTGCGGTACGACCCCGCCAACGAACCCGGTCTGCACACGCCGTGGCTGTACAACGGGCTCGGGCAGCCGTGGAAGACGCAGGCGACGACCCGGGAGATCGTCGACACCGTCTACGCCACCGGCCCGGGCGGCCTGCCCGGCAACGACGACCTCGGCACCATGTCCGCGTGGTACGTGTTCGCGGCGATGGGCGTCTTCCCGCAGGTGCCGGGCCGGGCGGAGCTGCTCGTCGGCAGCCCGCTCTTCCCCACCGTGCACGTGGCCCGCGACAACGGTGTCGGCATCGTCATCGACGCGCCCGCCACGACCGACGCGGCGCAGTACGTGCAGTCCGCGACGCTGGACGGCGTCGCGTACGGCCGGAGCTGGCTGCCGGAGTCGTTCGTCCGTACCGGCGGAACCCTGAACCTCACGATGGGCACGGCCGCGTCGACCTGGGGCTCGCCGCCGCCGGACCAGGTCGGTGTCGCCTCGTTCTGCGGGCCGGTCAGCCGCCCGCAGGGCACGGCCGTGTCGACGTGGCCGTTCGACGGCACCGCCGGCGGCGCGACCCTCGTCGGCGCTCCACAGTGGACCGCCGGGCACGCCGGGCAGGCGTTGCTGCTCAACGGCTCCGGCCAGTACGCGGACACGGGCCGGGCGGTGCTGCCGACGACCGGCAACTACACGGTCGCCGCCTGGGTGCGCCTGGACGCGGCCGGGGCGTTCCGGACCGTCGTCAGCCAGGACGGCGCCACGAGCAGCGCGTTCTTCCTCCAGTACAGCGGCGCCGACAAGACCTTCGCGATGAGCTTCGCCGACCGGCGCGCGCTCGCCCCGTTCACCCCGGTCACGGGCCGCTGGTATCACCTCGCCGGGGTGCGGGACGCGAATGCCGGGCACCTGAGCCTCTACGTCGACGGTGTCATCGCCCGGCAGATCGACGCGTGCACGGCCGACGCCGCGACCGGTCCGCTCGTCATCGGCCGGGCCCGGTGGGGCGGCGCCCCGGTCGACTACTGGGCGGGCGCGGTCGACGACGTGCGCGCCTACGACCGCGCCCTCACCGCAGCCCAGGTCAAAGCCCTGGCTTCATGAGCTGATCAGACGTCGACGTCGATCTGGATGGTGCCGGTGTCGACGTCGCAGACCTCGGCGGCGTCGCCGGTCAGGTGGAAGTCGACGTTGTACGGGTGGCCGGCGCCGCCGCCGTCGGTGAGGGTCAGGTTGGCGAAGCCGGTGCCGTCGTCGGTGTGCTGGGAGGAGACGAGCTTCGTCTTCCACGGGCGGGCGAGGTCGGTGAAGTCGGCGCGGAGCTCGTCGGCGGTGGGCGGGGCCGCGCCGGCGGCGTCGCACCAGTGGGACGCGGCGGCGGTGTAGTCGGCGCGCTCCAGCTCGCCGAAGAGCTGCTCGACGGCGAGCCGGATGCGCTTGCCGTCGCCGTAGTCGAACGGGTCGGTGGAGAAGCCGCACGCCGTGAGGGTGAGGGTGAGGCAGGCGGTGGCCGTGAGCCTGCGCGGCAGCGTCAGCGTCATGGGCGCCACGGTAGGCGCCGGCGGGTCGCCGGACCGTCGTGCCGCTGACACCCGCCGTGCGTCGCGCGTCACGACCACGGGCGGTCGCGGGCAGGGCATGATCGTGGGGTGCGGGCCGACGACGTGGTGGAGCTGGGCCGGACCGGGCTGCGGGTGAGCCGCCTCGGGCTGGGGCTCGCGTCGCTCGGTGGGCTGTTCGCGCCGGTGCGCGACGAGACGGCGGCGGCGACCGTCGACCGGGCCTGGGAGCTCGGGATCCGGCTGTTCGACACGGCGCCGGTGTACGGGTACGGCCGCTCGGAGACCCGGTCGGGGGCGGCGCTGCGGGGGCGCCCGCGCGACGAGTTCGTGCTGTGCACCAAGGTCGGCCGGCTGATCGAGCCCGGCGGTCCGGACACGCAGGACATCTGGGCGGACCCGCCGCCCGGGGTCGGGCCGCGGCTGGACTTCGGCTACCGGGCGGTGCGGCGATCCGTCGAGGACAGCCTGGAGCGGCTCGGGCTCGACCGGGTCGACGTGCTGCACATCCACGACCCCGACCTCGACTATCCGGTGGCGCTCGGCGAGGCGTACCGGGCGCTCGCGGACCTGCGCGCCGCCGGCGTGATCCGGGCGGTGTCGCTCGGCGTCAACCACGCGGACGTCGCGGCGCGGTTCCTGCGGGAGGCGCCGGCGCCGGGGCCGGACTGCGTGCTGCTCGCCGGGCGGTACACGCTGCTGGACCAGTCCGGCCTGGCCGACCTGCTGCCGTTGTGCGCGCGGCACGGGGTGGCGGTGCTCGCGGCGGGCGTGTTCCAGGCCGGCCTGTTCGCCGAGCCGAGGACCGGGGCGGCGTACGGCTACCCGGACGTCCCCGCGGCGCTGCTCGACCGGGTCCGGGCGGTCCGCGAGGTGTGCGCCGCGCACGGCGTGCCACCGCTGGCGGCGGCGATCCAGTTCGCGTTCGGGCATCCGGCGGTCGCTGCGGTGGTCGTCGGCGCGAGGACGCCGGAGGAGGTCGCCGGCAGCGCCGGGCTCCTGGCGCATCCGGTGCCGCCGCGGCTGTGGGGGGCGCTCAAGGCGGCGGGACTGCTGCCGGACGACGCGCCTACGCCTGCGGGGCGGTGACGCAGACGCCGTCGAGCATGAGGTCGATCGAGCGCGTCGCGGCGTCGGGGTCGGCGGCCTCCACCACCCCCTCGATCATCGTGCAGAGCAGCGCCAGGTCCGCCGGGGTGAGGTCGGACCGGACCAGGCCGGCCTGCTGGGCGCTGCGCAGCGGCGCCGTGAGCGTGGTGATCATGCGTTGCTGGTACCGGTCGCGCGTCTGCCGATCGAGCCGCCGCACGTGCAGGACCAGGGGGCGCATCGCGATCTGCGTGCGCAGCAGCTCGGCCAGCACGTCCCGGAACGCGGCCGGGCGGTCGGCCCTCGCCGCCACGAACGCCTCGAGGCGGGCCAGCTCGTGCGCGACGACCGCGGCGGTCAGCGCCTGCCGGTCGGGGAAGTGCCGGTAGAGGGTCGCCTGGCCGACGCCGGCCCGCCGGGCGATCTCCGGCATCAGCACCGTCGTGTGCCGGCCCAGCATCAGCTCGGTGGCGGCCTCGACGATCGCCGAGCGGTTGCGCTGCGCGTCCCGGCGGCGCGGCGTCTGTACGCCGTACAACACGGCCTCCACCCCCTCAAAACCGGCACAGCGACCCCTCATGTTACCGACTAGTAACGATAATGTCATGAACTTCAAATTCTCGGTACCCGCTTCTACGCTCCCGCCACCGAGGCAGCCGCCCCTGCCTGTCCCCCGCCCGATGAAGGAGGGCGCATGGCGAAGCGCCGAACATCCCTGCCCGTCTGCCTGCTGTCCGTGCTCGCCGCCGCCGTCCTGACCGCGGCAAACCCCGCCCCCGCGACCGCTGCACCGGCCGCCGCCACTGCACAGGCCGCGGCCGTCGCCACCACCGGTTTCCGGTTCGTCGACATCACCGGCGCCGGCGGCGTGGTCCTCAAGGCCAACGTGATCGCCCCGTCCGCCGCCGGCCGCTACCCGGCGATCGTGTTCCCCGCCAGCTGGGGCCTCAACGACCTCGAGTACATCGCCCAGGCGAAGGCCTTCGCGGGCCGCGGGTACGTCGTCGTCTCCTACACCCCGCGCGGCTGGTGGGCCTCCGGCGGCGAGATCGACACCGCCGGGCCGAAGGACATGGCCGACCTGTCGGCCGTCATCGACTGGACGATCGCCAACACCGCCGCCGACCCGGCCCGGATCGGCGCCGGCGGCATCTCGTACGGCGCCGGCATCAGCCTCCTCGGCTCGGCCTTCGACCGCCGGATCCGAGCCGTCGTGGCGATGAGCGGATGGACGGACCTGGTCTACTCGCTGTACGGCGACCAGACCCGCCACCGGCAGTCGGCCGGTCTGCTCCAGCTCGCCGCCGCCCTGCTCGGCAACGCCGGCCCCGACCTCACCGGCAAGCTCGACGACTTCAACGCCAACCGCAACGTCGCCCAGATCATGGAGTGGGCCGGCGTACGGTCCGCGGCGACCTACCTCGACGCGATCAACGCCAGCCGGCCGGCGGTCCTCATCGCCAACTCGTGGGGCGACTCGATCTTCCCGCCCAACCAGCTCGCCGACTTCTACGGCCGGCTCGCCGGGCCGAAGCGGCTCGAGCTGCGCCCCGGCGACCACGCGATCGCCGAGCTCACCGGCGTCGCCGGCCTGCCCAACGACGTGTGGAGCAGCGCGTCGCGCTGGTTCGACCAGTACCTCGCGGGCGTCGCCACCGGCATCGACCAGGAGCCGGGCGTGCTCGTGAAGCCGCACAACGCCGCCACCGAGTCCTACTCCGCCTGGTCCTCGTTCAGCGGCAGTCCCCGCCGGTACGGCCTGGGCCAGATCCGCTGGTGGGACGGCACCGGACTGCTCGGCGGCAACCCGTCCTCGGGCTGGAGCAAGACCCTGCCGGGCGACCTGAACACGACCGCCGACGGCGGGGTCGTCCTGCTCACCAACGGCGCCGCCGCGCTCACCGGGATCCTGCCGCAGATCTGGCTGCCGTCCGTCGACCGGCTCCGCGCCGGCGTCTGGGCGTCGGACCGCCCGTCGACCGCGGCCCGGATCCGTGGCATCCCCCGCGTCCACCTGAACCTGACCGGCACCGCCGCGCAGGGCACGGTCGTCGCGTACCTGTACGACCTGGACGGCCTCGGCAACGCGAAGCTCATCACGCACGCCCCGGCGACCTGGCTCGGCACCGCGACCGGCAGCCGCAGCCTCGACTTCTCGCTGTCGGCCACCGCGTACGACGTGCCGGCGGGCCACTCGCTGACCCTCGTCGTCGACACGACCGACCCGCTGTACTACGACGCGAACACCCTCGGCTCCACGGCCACCGTCGCCGGCGGCTCCTATGTGGACGTCCCACTGCGCTGACGACGCCGGTTCGTCAGGTGCCGGCGGCGCGACGCACACATCGCCCGCCGGCACCGCCGTGACGGGGGATCGCGGGCCGGGATCGCGTGCCGCACAATGGCCGGCATGACGATCACGGACGAGCCGGGTGTGCCGTTCCACCGGCTGGCCCGCAACGAGGCGCACCGCTGGTGGCGGCCGGTGCTCGGCACCGTCGTCCTGCTCGTCTCCACGGCCGTGGCGGTCGCGGTGGTGTATGCGGGCGCGGACGTTGTCGGGAGCATCGCCCGCCGGCCGGTGAACGAGTCCGGCATGAGCGACTGGGGCGACATCGCCGGTTTCGGCCTGGATCTGCTCGCCCTGGCGATGCTGATCCCGTGCGTGTTCTTCGCCGCGTGGTGGGTGCAGCGCCGCCGCCCGGGGACGGTCTCGTCGGTGCAGGGCCGGCTCCGGCTGCGCTGGCTCGGCGTGTGCGCGCTGGTCGCCGTGCCGACGATCGTGCTGCTGCTGGTCGGCACGAACCTGCTGTACGCGCTGACCGGCGACTATGGCGTCGAGGAGTCCGGCGCCTGGGTCGGCGCGGGCGCGTTCATCCCGGCCGTGCTGATGCTGCTCGTGCTGGTCCCGCTGCAGTCGGCGGGCGAGGAGTACCTGTGCCGGGGCTGGCTCCTGCAGGCGGTCGGCGCGTACGTCCGCCCGCTGTGGCTGCCCCTCGCCGTCCAGGCCGTCGTCTTCGCCGCCATGCACGGCGACGGCACCCCCTGGGGCTACGCCGACCTGCTCCTGTACAGCATCGCGACCGGCTGGCTCACGGTCCGCACCGGCGGCCTCGAGGCGGCCATCGCCCTGCACGCCGTCAACAACCTCGTCGGCATGGCCGGTGCCGCCGCCTTCGGCGAACTCGACGCCACCGACACCGTCGCCGGCGCCGAGTGGCAGTTCCTCGCCGCCGACGTGCTGCTGCTACCGGTGTACGTCGCCGTGATCACCTGGCTGGCCCGCCGCCGCCACCTCGTGACGCTGGCCCCCACACCGGCCACCACCGACCTCCCGGAACCCCCAGGCACCGCCCTCCAGCCCGCCTGACACCCCGGTCACTTGATCACCAGGTGCTCACCGCCTGGACGGGCGGCCGGGGCCTGAGGAGAGGACCGGGGTGGACTGCCAGGCGGGCAGGGTGGTGGGGTCGGACGGGGGATGGGCGCACAGGACGTAGTGGCGGGGGGTCATGGCTGCGTGGCGGCCGGGGAGTGCTGACAGGCAGCGGCGGTGGGCGTCCTCCGGGGTGGTGGGGCCGCCGGGGACGACCGCGACGTACGCCACCAGCGGATCGCCGTCCGCCGAGGCGAAGACGCGGGACGGGGCGGGGGACAGGGCGGTGTCGAGGAGGGCCTGGATCTCCGCGAGGTCGACCCAGCAGTGGTCGACCAGGAGCCAGCCCGGCGGGCGGTCGAGCGGCGGGAGGGCCAGGGCGGCCGCGACGGCGGAGTGCGGCAGGTCGGCGGGGGCGGCGGCGACGATGAGGCGTTCGAGCGCGAGCAGGAGCGCGTGGGCCTCGGTGGGGGTGACGCGGCCGGTGTCGCCGGTCCAGAGGCGGGCGACCATGCTGTCCTCGACGCTGCCGAGGTCGAAGCGCAGCAGGACGTCGGTGGGTGGCAGGTCGACCCACTGGGTCTCGGTGGCGGGGGCCGAGGCGATGTCGGGCAGGGCGCCGGCAGTGGGCGCGGCGTCCATGACGATGCTGTTGAAGACGGGCTCGAAGGCTGGGGCGATGCCGCGTTCGGCGGCCAGGCGGGCGGAGCGCTCGTGCTGGCGGTACACGTCGTAGGTGCCGTGCAGGCCGGCCTGGAGGACGGCGCCGAAGCAGCGGCCGACCAGGGTGTCGAAGGTCGGGGCGGCCGCGTCGACGCTGAGGAACGTGGCCTGGGCGAGGGTGCCGACGTAGCGGAGCAGGTCGGACTCGAAGCGGTTCGCCGAGAGCGTGACGAAGCGGCAGGTGGTGTCGCCGGTACGCAGGGACAGCAGCGCGCAGAACGCGGCGAGCACGATCGACGGGCGGCTGGCGCCGGTGCGGGCGGCGATGTGCGCGAGGGCGGCGGCCGCGGCGGGGGAGGAGATGCCATACGCGCCGGAGCCGGTCGACGGTGCGCTCCGGGGTCCGGTGTACGGGTGGGCCGGCGCCACCCGCAGCGCCCGCTCCCAGTGCCGCAGCGCCTGCTCCATGCGCCTCGCACGGGCGGGCCGCTGCTCCAGTGTGGCCCGGTCGAGCGGCTGCACAAAGGGCGCGCCGAGGACCCGGGCGGCGGGGTCGCGGATCAGCGAGGCGAACTCGGCCGCGAGGATCGCGAGGGCCTGGAAGTCGGCGACGATGTGCGACACGGCGACGGCCGCCGCCACAACGAATCCATTGTGGATGGTCACCCCGAAGCGGACCGGCGCCACCGCCGCGGGGTCGAAGGGCGCGGCCCGGAGAAGGCCGACGAGGTCGGCGAGGTCGGCTGCGTCCGAGCAGAGGAGCGGCAGCGACCCGGCGGCCAGAACGTGCTGCGAGCCCGGGTCGCCCAGGCGGTAGGTGCTGCGCAGGCCCTCGTGCCGGCAGAGCAGGACCTGGAAGCACTCGGCGACGTCATCCACAGTGGAGCCCGGCGGGACGTCGAATGACTGTGCGAGGACCGCGGCCGGCGCGTGCGGCGCGTCGAGGAGCCATTTCGCGATGTTGCGCTGCCCGACGGTCAGCGGCCCGGCCGCGTCGCGGTGCCCCTCGAACCGTAACCGCACCACTCCCGACGTCCTTTCCGTCGTACGCATCCGTACAGCGAATCACGGAACTTCGGTGTCGATCAATGAAACTTTCAGTCCGAGTTTTTCGAAAATTGGCAGGTCGGAGCGCGTACGCAGGGCATGCCCGGTCAGTGCGGGAATTCCGCGAAGAAGGCGGCCGGCGGGCAGCGGGATTCGGTGATGCTGATCGGGTCACCGCCAGGCAATGTTTCGAAACGAAGGGCCTCTGGAATGGACAAGAAACGCAAGCTGGGCGTCGCCGGGGCGGGCGCCCTGGCCGTCGTCGTGACGCTGGGCATCGCGGCGACCGCCGACGCCGCCGCGTCCACGCTCGGTGCCGCCGCCGCCGAGCAGGGCCGCTACTTCGGCACCGCCGTCGCCGCGTACAAGCTCAGCGACTCCGTGTACTCCGGCATCCTGGACCGCGAGTTCAACATGGTCACGCCGGAGAACGAGATGAAGTGGGACGCGACCGAGCCGACGCAGGGCTCGTTCTCCTACGGCTCCGCGGACCAGATCGTGTCGCACGCCCAGGCGCACAACCAGCGCGTCCGCGGGCACGCCCTGGCGTGGCACTCGCAGCAGCCGGGCTGGGCGCAGAACCTGTCCGGGACCGCGCTGCGCAACGCGATGGTCAACCACGTCACCCAGGTCGCCACCCACTACAAGGGCAAGATCTACGCCTGGGACGTGGTGAACGAGGCGTTCGCCGACGGGGGCGGCGGCGGGCGGCGCGACTCGAACCTGCAGCGCACCGGCAACGACTGGATCGAGGTCGCGTTCCGCACCGCGCGGGCCGCCGACCCGGGCGCGAAGCTCTGCTACAACGACTACAACACCGACGGGCAGAACGCGAAGTCCAACGCCGTCTACGCGATGGTGCAGGACTTCAAGTCCCGCGGCGTGCCGATCGACTGCGTCGGCTTCCAGTCGCACTTCAACAGCGCGAGCCCGGTCCCGTCGGACTACCAGGCGAACCTGCAGCGCTTCGCGGCGCTCGGCGTCGACGTGCAGATCACCGAGCTGGACATCGAGGGTTCCGGCAGCACGCAGGCCGAGAACTTCCGCAAGGTCACGCAGGCGTGCCTCAACGTGAGCCGGTGCACGGGAATCACCGTGTGGGGCATCCGGGACAGCGACTCGTGGCGGGCGTCGGGCACGCCGCTGCTCTTCGACGGCAACGGCAACAAGAAGGCCGCCTACACCGCAACGCTCGGCGCGCTCGGCGGCGGCAACCCGACCAGCACGCCGCCCAGCACGCCGCCGGTGAGCAGCAGCAGCAGCCAGCCGCCGATCCCGTCCGGTGGCTGCACGGCGACGGTGTCGGTCAACCAGTGGCAGGGCGGGTTCGTCGCGACCGTCCGGGTCACCGCCGGCGCGAACGGCACCAACGCGTGGGCCGTCACGATGCCGCTGCCGAGCGGGGCCACCGTCACCAACTCCTGGAGCACCACCAGGTCCGGCAACACCTGGAGCAACGTGTCCTACAACGGCCGCCTCTCCGCCGGGCAGTACACGGAGTTCGGGCTGCAGGCCACCGGCACCGCCGGCACGCTCAGCCCCACCTGCGCCGCGAGCTGAGGAGGCCCGGCAATGCGTCTGATCAGAGCGGCCGCGGCCGCCGTGGTGCTCGCCGTCGCCGGGATCGCGTGGTTCGCGGCACCGGCGTCGGCGGCGACCCTGACCGAGGTGACGAACTTCGGCACCAACCCCACGAACCTGCGGATGCACCTGTACGTGCCGAACACCGTCGCGGCCCGTCCCGCGGTCCTCGTGGCGGCGCACTACTGCACGGGGTCGGGTCCGGCGTTCTACTCCGGCACCGAGTTCGCCTCGCTGGCCGACCGGTACGGGTTCATCGTCGTCTACCCGTCGGCGACCCGCAGCGGCAACTGCTTCGACGTGTCGTCGCCGCAGGCGCTGCGGCGGGGTGGCGGCAGCGACCCGGTCGGCATCATGTCGATGGTCACGTACGTGTTGCAGCACAACAACGGCGACCCGGACCGGGTCTTCGTCACCGGCGCGTCGTCCGGCGCGATGATGACCAACGTGCTGCTCGGCGACTACCCCGACGTGTTCAAGGCGGGCGCCGCGTTCGCGGGCGTGCCGTTCGGGTGCTTCGCCACCACGGACGGCTCGTCGTGGAACAGCACCTGCTCCGGCGGCCAGCTGAACAAGACCCCGCAGCAGTGGGGCGACCTGGTCCGGGCCGCCTACCCCGGGTACACCGGGCCGCGGCCGCGGATGCAGGTCTTCCACGGCACGAACGACACGACGCTCGCCTACCCGAACTTCGGGGAGGAGATCGAGCAGTGGACCAACGTGCTCGGGGTGAGCCAGACGCCGGTGCTGACCGATCAGCCGCAGTCGGGCTGGACCCGCACCCGCTACGGCAACGCGGGCACCATGGCCCCCGTTGAGGCGATCAGCCTCGCCGGCGTCGGGCACAACCTGCCGCTCGCCGGGCAGGCCGCGATGGTGATCGCGTTCTTCGGGCTCAACGGCACCAACCCGCCGCCGTCGAGCACCCCGCCGTCGAGCCCGTCGTCGTCGCCGTCGGGTCAGCCGTCGAACCCGCCGGCCGGGGGCTGCCGCGTGTCGTACACCGTGAACGCCTGGAACACGGGGCTCACGGCGGCCGTCACCGTCACCAACGCGGGCAGCACCGCCGTCAACGGCTGGACCCTCGGGTTCACGCTGCCGGCGGGGCAGGCCGTCACGTCGGCCTGGAACGCGACCGTCACACCGGCCTCCGGCGCGGTGACGGCGCGGAACGTCAGCTACAACGCGGCGATCCCGCCGGGCGGGTCGGCGTCGTTCGGCTTCCAGGCCAACCACACCGGCAACACCGGCAAGCCGTCCGCGTTCACGTTGAACGGCACCGCCTGCACCGCGGCCTGACGAACGCCAAGGGCGGGACCCCGGCTCACCGGGGTCCCGCCCTCTCGCGTAGGTCAGTCCGAGACGGTCACGCGCGGCTGGAGGTGCCGGTCGTGGCCCACCACCCGGCGCGGCCCGACGACCGGGATCCGGACCGTGGCGTGCACGTCCTCGCTGGAGCGGGCTACCCGCAGCTCCACGTCGCCCGGCTCGACCAGGCGCCGCCCGTCACGGCCCGTGTAGGACAGCAGGTCCGCGTGCAGGCCGAAGACGACCGTGCGGCGCTCGCCGGGGGCCAGGTCGACCCGGGCCATCGCGATCAGCTGCCGCTCCGGGCGGGCGACCTCGGCGACCGGGTCGTGCAGGTACACCTGGACGACGGTGCTCGTGCCGCGGTCGCTGTCGTTGCCCACCTGCACCGACAGCTCGACGGTGCCGTCGGTCGGCCAGCCCCCGGCCGGCGCCGAGGTGACCTCGCCCCAGGAGGCCGCCGTGTACGACAGGCCGTGGCCGAACGGGAACAGCGCCGTCGGGTCGACGCTGCTGACGCCGCTGCGCCGGGCGAGCGGCGCGGCGAGGTACGTCGACGGCTGGCTGCCGCCGGCGCCCGGGAAGCTGACCGGCAGCCGCCCCGACGGGTCGATCCGTCCACTGAGGACACCGGCGATCGCGGTGGCGCCCTCCTCGCCGGGGAAGAACCCGCACACCACGGCGGCGAGCCGGTCGACCTGCCGGGACAGCTCGTAGGGCCGGCCGACCAGCAGCACGAGCACGACCGGGGTGCCGGTGGCGAGGAGCGCCTCGAGCAGCTCCTCCTGCCGGCCGGGCAGCCGCAGGTCGCTCGCATCGCAGCCCTCGCCGGAGGTGCCGCGGCCGAACAACCCGGACAGGTCGCCGAGGACCGCGACGCAGACGTCGGCGGCCGCGGCGGCCGTGGCGGCGGCGGCGATCTGCTCGTCGTCGCCGCCGGTGACCGGACAGCCGATCGCGTAGGTGACGTCGTGGTCCGCGCCTAGCGCGTCGAGGACCGACGGGATCACCACCCCGGCGGGTACGTCGGGGTGGTGGACGAGGACGTGGCGGGGGAACGAGTAGCAGCCGAGCATCGCGCCGGGCGAGGCGGCGCCGGGCCCGACGACGGCGAGCCGGGTGCCGGGGCGCAGTGGCAGCGCCGGTGTGCCGCCGACGGGCTCGTTGCGCAGCAGGACGATCGAGCGCTCGGCGAGGCGCCTGGCCAGGGCCCGGTCCTCGGGGCCGTCGACGTCCACTGTGGAGTCGGACAGCGCCGGTGGCGACGGGTCCCACGAGGGGTCGAGCAGGCCGAGCGCGCACTTCTGCAGCAGGATGCGGGTGACGGCGCGGTCGATGAGGGCCTCGTCGACGTCGCCTGCCTCGACGGCGTCCAGCAGCGGCGCGCCGAAGCAGTTGGCGCCGGGCAGCTCGACGTCGATCCCGGCGCGCAGCGCGAGCGCGGCGGCGTCGGCGCGGGACCCGGCGACGCCGTGCAGCGTCTGCAGGAACGCGACGGAGAAGTAGTCGGACACGACGGTGCCGTCGAAGCGGAGCCGCCCGCGGAGCAGGTCGGTGAGCAGGGTCTCGTCGCCGGCGGCGGGGACGCCGTCGACGTCGGTGTAGCTGTTCATGACCGAGCGGGCGCCGGCGCGCAGCGCCATCTCGAACGGCGGCAGCAGCACGTCGGCGAGCTCCCGCGGCCCGACGGACACCGGCGCGAGGTTGCGCCCGGCGCGGGACGCGGAGTAGCCGGCGAAGTGCTTGAGGGTCGCGACGACCCCGGCGGACTCCAGGCCACGCACGTACGCGGCGCCGATCAGCCCGACGAGGTGCGGGTCCTCGCCGATGGTCTCCTCGACCCGGCCCCACCGGAGGTCGCGCACGACGTCCAGGACGGGGGCGAGGCCCTGCTGGATGCCGAGGCGGTGCATGGTGCGGCCGATCCGGGCGCCCATCGCCTCGACGAGCGCGGGGTCGAAGCTCGCGCCCCACGACAGCGGCGCCGGGTAGATGGTCGCCTGCCAGGCGGCGAGGCCGGTCAGGCACTCCTCGTGCACGATCGCGGGGATGCCGAAGCGGCCGGCCGCGACGATCTCGCGCTGCAGGTGCGCGACCCGCCGGGCGCCGTCCGCGGGCGCGATCGGGGTCGTGCCGTAGGCGCGGGTGATCTGGCCCAGCCCGTGCGGGATGAGGTCGGCCCACTCGATCGGGTCGGGGGTCTGCTCGTGCTGGTGCGGGGCGACCTCCCCGGCGGTGTCGTCGACGTCGAGCCAGGCGCCGTACATCTGCGCCACCTTCTCGCGCAGGGTCATCCGGGTCATCAGGTCGGCCACGCGTGCCGACGCGGGCGCCGTGGTGTCCCGCCAGGTTCCGCCTGTGGTTGGCGACGAGACGCCGCTGTCGAGTGTCACGCTCGTGACTCCAATGTCGTTCGGGGCAGGGTGACGCGCGGCGTTGCGCGACGCTGAAAGTTTCTACAGGGCGCGGGTCGACTGCCGCACGACGAGGCGAGTCGGGAGCCTGACGTGGGTCGCGTCGACCTCCTCGCCGTGGATGAGCTTGATCAGCAGCTCGATCGCGTGGTGGCCCATGGCGTGGATCGGCTGGTCGATGGTGGTGAGGGCGGGGCTGGCCAGGGCGGCCTCGGGGACGTTGTCGAAGCCGACCACCGACAGGTCGTCGGGGACCCGCAGCCCCATCGACGCGGCGACCTCGACCGCGGCGATCGCGGAGACGTCGTTGGCGCCGAAGATCGCGGTGGGCCGGTCGGGGCGGCCGAGCAGCAGCCGGGCCGCCGCCGCGGACGAGTCCGGGTCGTAGTCGCCGACCTCGATCAGGTCCGGGTCGACGGGCACGCCGGCGTCGCGCATCGCGTCGCGGAAGCCCTGCTCGCGCAGCCTGGACGACTCCAGGTCGGGGCGGCCGGTGATCATCGCGATGCGGCGGTGGCCGTGCCCGAGCAGGTGCTCGGCGGCGAGCCGGCCGCCGTTGAGGTTGTCGGAGTCGACGGTCGGCAGTCCGGTCGGGCCCGCGTGCGGGTCGACGGCCACGACCGCGGTGCCGTAGTCGACGTCGACCACGGTCGGGGTGACCAGGACCGCGCCGTCGATGAGGGTGCCGGACAGCCGGGACAGGTAGCGCTGCTCCCAGCCCGCCTGGTCGCCGGTGCGCCCGCCGGCGGAGTAGACGACCAGCTCGTAGCCGGTGCCCTTGATCGCCTTCGCGGCGCCCTTGAGCAGCTCGGTGCTGAACGGCTCCAGGTCGGCGACGAGGATGCCGATCACGTTGGTCTTGTGGTTGCGCAGGCTCTGCGCCACGAGGCTCGCCTCGTAGCCCAGCTCGCGGATGACGGATTGGACGTGTGCGCTGGTCGCGGCCGACACCCCGTAGCGGGCGTTGAGCACCTTGGACACCGTCGCCACCGAGACGCCCGCCGTGGCGGCGACGTCCCGGATCGTGATTCGAGAACTGGGCTTCACGACGGCAGCGTAACTTCCGATAACGATATCAACAACGATTGACAACTCTGGTTTTCAAGGCGGAGACTCTGCGGTCATCGAGGGCCGAGCCCTTCGGCTCGGCTCGCCCCCGTCAGGAGATGATCACTTTGAACGTCCGCCTGAGCACCCCACGGAGGCTGGCCACGATCGCCATCGCGCTCGCGATGGCCGTGCCCTCCCTTACCGCATGCGGCGACGACGAACCCGGATCGAGCGGTGACCCGAATGCCGCCACGACCTTGACCTGGTGGCACAACGGTGCCCAGGACCCCGGCAAGGGCGTGTGGCAGTCGATCGCGGACCAGTACCACGCCGACCACCCGAACGTGTCGTTCAAGGTCGAACCGGCACAGAACGAGGCATTGAAGACGAAGATCTCGGTGGCGTTGCAGTCGCCGAACCCGCCGAGCATCTTCCAGCAGTGGGGTGGCGGCGCCCTGGCCACCCAGGTGCAGTCGGGCAAGATCCTCGACATCACCGACGCGACGTCGAGCTGGATCAAGGAGCTCGGCGCCGGCGCGACCGGCTGGGCGGTCGAGGGCAAGCAGTACGGCGTGCCCTTCGGCCTGCACGTCGTCGGCTTCTGGTACCGCACGGACCTCTTCCAGCAGGCCGGCATCACCGCCCCGCCGACCACGATGGAGGAGCTCAACGCCGCCGTCACCAAGCTGAAGGCGAAGAACATCGCCCCGATCGCCCTCGGCGGCAAGGACAAGTGGCCCGACGCGTTCTGGTGGTCCTACTTCGCGATCCGGGAGTGCTCCCTGGACACGGTGAAGAACACCGTGAAGAACCTGAAGATGGACGACCCGTGCTGGGTCAAGGCCGGTGAGGACCTCAAGGCGTTCCTGGACACCAAGCCGTTCCAGGACGCGTTCCTCGGCACCCCCGCCCAGCAGGGCGCCGGCAGCTCGGCCGGCCTGGTCGCCAACGGCAAGGCCGCGATGGAGCTGCAGGGCGACTGGGAGCTGCCCACGATGATCCCGCTGACGGAGGACAAGGAGTACGCCAAGAAGCTCGGCTGGTTCGCCTTCCCGACGGTCTCCGGCGGCAAGGGCACCCCGGGCACCGCGCTCGGCGGCGGCGACGGCTACTCGTGCGCCGTCAAGGCCGGCCCCGCGTGCGCCGACTTCCTCAAGTACCTCGCCAGCGTGCCCGTCCAGACGAAGCTGGTGCAGACCAACACGATCAGTCTCCCGGCGAACCCGGGGGCGATCTCGGCCATCCAGGACCCCACGCTCAAGACCGTGCAGGAGTACCTGAACAAGGCCCCGTACATCCAGACGTACTTCGACCAGGCACTGCCCACCAGCGTCGGGCAGGCCCTCAACGACGCCGTCGCCGACTTCTTCGCCGGCAAGGGCTCCCCGCAGGGCATCGTCGACGCCTTCAACAAGGCGGTCGCGAACAAGTGACCGCCTCCGCAGTCACGACACCGCAACGGAAGGCCGGCCGGGGCGTCTCGGGACCCGCCTCGAGCTTGCGCTGCTGCTGACCCCGGCGCTGGTGCTGTTCGTCGGGTTCGTGCTGCTGCCGATCGCGGTCGCCGTCTACTACAGCTTCTACAAATGGACCGGCTTCAGCCCGCGCACCCCATACGGACTGGAGAACTACAAGCGGGTCCTGGAGGACGAGGTCTTCCGGACCGCCCTCTGGCACAACCTGATCATCGCCGGGTTGTCGGTGGTCATCCAACTGCCCCTGTCGATCGGGCTGGCGCTGCTGCTCAACCGCAAGATCCGCGGACGGACGGTGCTGCGGCTGGTGGTCTTCGCGCCGTACGTGCTGTCGGAGGCCATCACCGCGGTGGTGTGGCTGCTGATGCTGCAGCCCGGCGGCTTCGTCGACCAGCTGCTGAAGTCGGCGGGCCTGGGCGGCCTGGTCCAGGAGTGGCTCGCCGACGGCGACCTGGTGCTCTACACCCTGTTCGTGGTCATCACCTGGAAGTACATCGGCTTCGGCGTCATCCTGCTCCTCGCCGGCCTGCAGAGCATCCCCGCCGAGCTGCGCGAGGCCGCCTCGACCGACGGCGCGTCCGCGTGGGAGACCACCCGCCACATCGTGCTGCCGCTGCTCGGCCCCACCATCCGGATCTGGATCTTCCTGTCCGTCATCGGGTCCCTGCAGCTGTTCGACCTCGTGTGGATCATGACGCTGGGCGGGCCCGCAAGCGCCTCGGCGACCATGGCCACCTACCTGCTCGACCACGGCTTCACCCGCTACGAGTTCGGGTTCGGCAGCGCCGTCGCCGTCGTGCTCTTCGTGGTGTGCTTCATCTTCGCGCTGCTGTACCAGCGCTTCGCACTGCGCCGCGACATCCAGGGCGCCCTGACCCGGGGGGTGCGGTGATGAACAAGCGGTCGTCCGTGGGGACACCCCTCACCTACCTGATCGTGGTGCTGGTCGTCGGTGTGACCGTCGTGCCGCTGCTGTTCACCATCATCGGCGGCTTCCGCACCAACGCGCAGATCAACAACAATCCGTCCGGCTGGCCCGACCCCTGGAACTTCAGCAACTACGGCGAGGTGCTGACCTCCGACGTGTTCTGGCAGGCCATGTACAACAGCGCGCTGATCTCCGTGATCACCACGCTGCTGGCGGTGGCCGTCGGGGCGATGGCGGCGTTCGCGCTGTCCCGCTACACGTTCGCCGGCCGCGAGTCGCTGTACACGCTGTTCACCCTGGGCCTGCTGTTCCCGCTCACGGCGGCGGCGCTGCCGCTGTACCTGCTGCTGCGCGAGCTGGACCTGCTGGAGAACCCGCTCGGGGTGGCGCTGCCGCAGGCCGCGTTCGCGCTGCCGATCACCATCGTCATCCTGCGCCCCTTCATGGCCGCGATCCCCGGCGAGCTGGAGGACGCGGCCGCGATGGACGGCGCGGGGCGGCTCGGCTTCTTCTGGCGGATCCTGATCCCGCTGAGCCGGCCCGCGCTGACGACGGTGGCGATCCTCGCGTTCGTCACCAGCTGGAACGCCTACCTGCTGCCGCTGCTGGTGCTCAGCGACCCGGGCAACTTCACGCTGCCGCTCGGCGTCGCCGCGTTCCAGTCGCAGTACTCCCAGGACACCGCCCGCATCCTCGCTTACACCGCGGCGTCGATGATCCCCGCGATCGGCTTCTTCGTGTTCGCCGAACGGCACATCGTCGGCGGCCTCACGGGCTCGGTCAAGGGCTAGAGCCGCCGCGCCTTCGCCGGGACCGATCGGCGCGTCTCCCCGGCGAGGGCGCGGTGTCAGCCACGCGGCTACGGCAGCGTCCGCGTCACATCGTCGCGGACGTCACCCGGGTCGGCGCCGAGCGCCCGCACCAGCCGCGCCGCGGTGCCGTCCGCGTCGAGGGCCGCGACCGTCAGGTGCGACGCCCCGGTCTCGCTGTGCCCGGCGTCGCGGGCCAGGGCGACGGCCCGGTCGACGGCGTCGACGGCCTCCGTGGTCCAGCCCGGCCCGGGGAACCAGATGACGAGCTGCGCCCGCCCGCGCGGCACGACGGCCAGGTCCGCCACCCGCGCGTCCGGCATCGCCGCGACGGCGCGGTCCAGGGTCACGCCGTGGGTGGTGAGGACGTCGAGGGCGGCGTTGAACGGCTGGACGGCCGGTCTGAGACGGCGGTCCGCGGCCCGGAGCTGTGCGGCCATGCCGGCGGCGCCGAGCAGCAGATGCGCGGAGGTGACGGGGCCGTCGCCGAGGCGGGCCGCCTGACGCATCGCCTCCCACAGCAGAATGCTGGCCGCACCCGTGCCGTAGCGGTCGCGCCGCCGGTGCTCGAGCCGGAACCGGCGATCCCGCCAGCCCGCGAAGCCGGCGCGGTCGACCAGCTCACGGTGTCCTTCGAGCATGGCCACGGCCGGCCGGTTCGGGCGGCCGGGCTCGCGCCAGCACGGGTCGGCCCGGATCACGGCGGCGAGCTCGGCGCGGTCGGCCGGGTCCGCGGGCAGGCCGTGCGTCGCCGCGCCGGGAGACCGCAACACGCCCGCCAGCACGTGCACCCGGCCGACATGCGCGACACCGGCCTCCCGCGCCTCGTCGAGGGCCGCGCGCAGTCCCGACACCGCCGACTCCCGCCATTGCGTCGGCGGCCGTTCGCTCCTTGTCACGCGGTGTGCGCCGGCGAGGTGGTCCGCCTCTCGCAGCAGCAGCGCCACGGGGTCGGCGGCGTCGAAGTCCCGCACCACCGGGTCGTCCACGGATTCGGGTGGCTGCCCGCCCCAGCCGGGTGTCTTCCGCAGCCGCCGCAGCGCCTGATACATGGCTTTCGACGTCCCGGTGCCACCCTCGGCCGCCCACAGGAGCGCGCCCGCGTCGACCGGTCCGCCGGACATGGGCCAGGGACGGCCCGCCGCGATCAGGGACTGCACGACGTCGTTGCCGAACTCAGGCATGAGCACAATTGTCGGTGCAGGGGTCAAGGGCGGGAGGTCCAGCCGCGTCGGCGGAGCTGCTCGAAGCCGTCCAGGAGCAGGCCGAGCGAGAACTCGAACTCGAACTGGTCGTCGCAGCCGCTGCCGACCACCGACGCGTCGTCGTGGGCGATCCTGGTCGTGATTTCGCTGATGTACGGGAACCGGGCCGCCATCTGCCGGGCGGTCTCGGGGTCGGGCGGCGCCACCTCGGACGGGGGCGTGGCGAACAGCTCCTGCGAGAAGCCCAGGATGCGGCTGCCCATCGCGTGCATCACGTGGTGGGTGAGGTCCACGGACAGCCCGCCGGTGCGGAACATGCCGATCATCGAGTCCATGTACTGCATGACCACCGGGGTGGGGGCGGTGCGGGACTCCAGCACGCGCGACGCCCACGGGTGGCGCAGCAGGGCCCGGCGGGCGGACAGGATCCGCTGCCGGACGGCGTCGCGCCAGTCCCCGGCGGCCGCGGCCGGCGGGTCGATCTCGCCGACGACCACGTCGAGCATGCCGTCGAGGAGCTCCTCCTTGTTGGCGACGTGCTTGTAGAGCGCCATCGGCACGACGCCGAGCACCTGGGCGAGCTTGCGCATGCTGAGCGCGTCGATGCCGGTCCCGTCGGCGAGGTCGACCGCGGCGCGCAGCACCCGATCCCTGGTCAGCGGCGCCCGAGCCGTCGCTGAGACCTGTCGCGTCAACCCGATCACCCGTCCCTTCCGCAGCCGTCGACGATATCGCCTCTTGACTGGTGTACGCCGTACACCCTACCTTCGACGCAGCAGGTGTACGCCGTACACCTGAACACGGCGACATGGAGGAGCTTGCGATGAAGGCGATCGTCCAGGACCGCTACGGGCCGTCCGACGTGCTGCGGGTCGGCGAGGTCGAGCCGCCGGCGGCCGGCGACGGCGAGGTGCTCGTGCGCGTCCACGCCGCGTCGGTCAACGCCCGCGACTGGCACGTGATGCGCGGCGACCCGTACGTGGCCCGCATGGCGTTCGGGCTCGGCGCGCCGAAGGTGCGGGTGCGTGGCACCGACTTCGCCGGCCGGGTCGAGGCCGTCGGCGCGGGGGTGACCCGCTTCCGGCCCGGCGACGAGGTCTACGGCGAGGTCGACGCGGCGTTCGCGGAGTACGTGCGGGTCCCGGCCGCCGGCGCGGTGGACCGCATGCCGGCGAACGTGACGTTCGAGCAGGCCGCCGCGGTGCCCCTCGCCGGCAACACCGCCCTCATGGGGCTGCGCGACGAGGCGGGCGTGCGGCCCGGGCAGCGGGTGCTCGTCAACGGCGCGTCAGGCGGGGTCGGCACGTTCGCGGTGCAGCTGGCCAAGGCGTTCGGCGCGCACGTCACCGGGGTGTGCAGCACCAGGAACGTGGACCTCGTCCGGTCGCTCGGCGCCGACCGCGTCATCGACTACACCGTCGCCGACTTCGTCCGGGAGGGCGGCCCGTACGACGTCGTCTTCGACCTCGTGGGCAACCGTTCCCTGGCGGAGTTCCGGCGGGTCCTCACGCCCACGGGGACGCTGGTGCTGTCCGGCGGCGGGGTGTCGGAGGGCGGCAGCCTGTTCGGGCCGGTCGGCCTGATCACCAGGGGGCGGGTGGTGTCGCGGTTCGTCCGGCACCGGGTGCGGGTGCTCACCGCGGTGCCGGGCCGGGAGAACCTCGCGACGCTGCGCGAGCTGATCGAGTCGGGCGCGGTCACGCCGGTCATCGACCGCACCTTCCCGCTCGGCGAGGCGGCCGAGGCCGTCCGCTACCTGGAGATGGACCACGCCCGGGCGAAGGTCGTCATCACTGTGTGACCAGGGTCCGGCACACGTCGGTGTCGAGGTCGGCCAGCAGGCCGCGGGCCTGCAAGGCGTACTGCTCGCTGATGTCGATGGTGTACAGGGCGGCGGTGCGGCGCTCGCCGGGGGCGACCCTGCGGGTGGCCGCGAGCTGGTTGCGGGCGGCGCTCAGCTGGGCCAGGTGGGCGTCCAGGAGCGCGAGCATGTCGTAGTGCATGGTTCCTGACCCTCGACCTCGGGGTGGTGGCCGCCGTGCCGCTGGGAGACGGCGGCCCGACCGGTCTACTTCTTCTTCTTGTTCTTCTTGTCCTTCTTCGACTTCTTCGACTTCTTCGCCATGTCGCCCACCTCCGATTCCGGCCCCGTGACCAGTGGATTCGTTCATGATCCTATGGTTGGGACGACGCCCGCGGGGTAAATATCGCTCCCCTTGCGCACACCTTCCGTTGGTCAGCCGTACACCTGAAGGCGGGGGTCGGTGGCGAGCTGCCACAGCTGGTCGACGGTGAGCGGTGGCGCCGGCCGGGTCGCCTTCAGCGTGCCGGGCGTGTGGTTGGCGGCGGTGACGGTGACGACGGACCCCGCCGAGTACACCGCGACGGTCCAGCCCGTCGACGTGCCCTCCTTCTCCGGCTTGCGGTAAACACCGGCGGGCTCGCCGCGCGGCCCGGTCCGCCGCTCGCAGACGGGCGCGAGGCAGTTGTCCTCGCCCGGCGGCGGGTCGGCCGGGCTCCGCGGCTGGACCACGACGAACACCAGGCCCACGCCCGAGGGGTCGGTGACGAGCGCGTCGGCGTAGAACCCGGCACCGCCCTCCGCGAACGGATAGGCGTGCAGCGCCGGGGTCCCCGGCGGCGCGGTCTGCCCGGCCGGCTGGCTGAGGGTGGCGCCGGGCAGCATGGCCGGCACCGTGCCCGTCAGGAAGCAGGTGATGGCGCGCCGGCGGCCGTCGTCGGTGGCACCCGGGCAGCCGGATCCGGGTCGACGAGACCGTCGAGCACGGCCTGGCGCTGTTCGTCTCCAA
>NZ_JBFANF010000097.1:0-36095 GCF_040674675.1 Dactylosporangium sp. NPDC049742
CTTCACGCTGACCGCCGAGCACGCCGTCGCGAAGGTCCGCGAGCACCGGCCCGACGTGGTCATCCTCTGCTCGCCCAACAACCCGACCGGCACCGGCGCCGGCCAGGACGTGCCCCAGCAGCAGCCCCAGTCCGAATCCTGCGGGTGCGGCGGCCAGCAGCGGCACCAGGTGCTGCCCGGCGGCCAGCCGCAGCGTCCGCCGGCGGGTGCTGCCGCGCAGCTTCAGCAGGGCGACGTCGCCGCGCCGGTCGCCGCTGGTGTGACGGCCGGCGAGCCCGAGCGCGAACCAGCACAGGATCACCGCCTGCAGGACGCCGGTGAGCACGCCGCGGCGGATCGCGGCCCGGTCGGCGGCGATGCGGGCGAGCAGGTCCTGCGTCGGCGCGACCAGGTAGTAGCCGCCGGAGCGCAGGGTGTATTCGGCCTGCCGCAGCCGCTCGTCGAGGCCGCCGCCGGCGAGCGCCTGCGCCGGGACGGTCGTCGTGTAGTCGAACGTCGGGCCGGCGAACCGGCTGCTGGCGAACGTGTCGGCGGCGACGAAGAACGGGTCGGCGGCGACGGACCGGTCGCGGCGGAAGAGCGGGTTGGCCCAGTAGAGGCCGGCGGGGTCGGTGAGCTCGTAGCGGCCGACGACGCGCAGTCGCTCCTGCGGCGCGCCGGGCTGGGCGCTCAGCAGCACCGTGTCGCCGATGCGGAGGTTGTACGCCACGGCGGTGGCACCGCTGACGACGGTCTCGCCGGCCGCCTGCGGGCAGCTGCCCTCGACGCGCATGTGCTCGCACGCGCCGTCGCGGTATGCGGCGACGACGCTCGCCCCGCCGCTGCCGTATGACATGGACACGGCGATGCCGAGGACCGGCGCGGCGTCGCGGATGGTCAGGAGCCGCTCCACGCCGGCGCGGAACGTGGTGAGCGCGACGGTCGCGTCGCCGTCCGTGTCGCTCTGCCTGCGCACCGACAGCATGCGCTGGGTGGCGGGCGCGACGGCGACGTCGGCGGCGACGGCGCGGCGCTCGGCGGCGGCCGCATACCAGGGCCCGGCGGCCGCGGCGGTGCCGAGCAGGACCGCGAGCGCGAACACGGTCCACGCCTGCGCGGTGCGCGCCCGCAGCGCGCCCAGCACCAACCGGAGCACGGCACCCTCCTCGACCCGGCGCCCGGAGCCTACGTCCCCAGGCACGAATGAACCTACGTGCCGGGTACGACAGAAAACCACGCGCCGCGGAGCGGCAGAAGACCACGAGCCGCGGAACGGCAGAAACACCAGGTGCCTGGTGAGACGGAAAACGACGGTGGGCCCCGGCGTCGTGTGCCGGGACCCACCGTTCGTGGCGCCGCTCGCCTCCGCAGTCGATAGGGCAGTACGGAGACTGAGGGCTTGTACTGTCTTGGTTGCCGGTCCGCGACGCGCTCAAACATCGCGTCCTTAATGGACGGTCAGCCCTCCTCGGCGGCGGCGAGAAGCTCGCGCAGCAGCGCGGAGAGCTGCCGGCGGCGCGGCTCGGGCAGCCGCTCGAAGACCTCCCGCTGCTCGGCCAGGCCGGCGGCGACCGCCTCGTCGACGAGCACCCGCCCGGCGCCGGTCAGCGTGACGACGAGGCCGCGACGGTCGGCGGGGTCGGGCGAGCGGGCGACGAGCCCGGCCCGCTCGAGGCGGTCGAGGCGGCCGGTCATCCCGCCCGAGGTCAGCATGAGCGACGAGGTCAGCACCTTCGGCGACAGCTGGAACGGCTCGCCCGACCGGCGCAGCGTCGCGAGCACGTCGAACTCGCCGCGGTTGAGGCCGAGCGCTCCGTACACCCGCTCCTGCCGGTCACCGACGATCTTCGCCAGGCGGTACACGCGACCGAACGCCGCCATCGCCTCGGTCTCCAGCTCCGGTCGCTCGCGGGCCCACTGCTCCACGATCCGGTCGACGTCGTCTGCCACGTCCACCATCCTCGCACATCTTGCTTCTAAGTAGCTTACTGCTAAGCTACTTAGTCATGAGGAACCTTGCCGCGACGACCGCCATCGCCCCCGCGCTGTGGGGCACCACCTACCTCGTCACCACGGAGTTCCTGCCCGACGGCCGTCCGCTGCTCGCCGGGACGCTGCGCGCCCTGCCCGCCGGCCTGCTGCTGGTCGGGGCCGCGGCCACCGCCGCCGGGCGCCGCGGCCTGCCGTCCGGCGCCTGGTGGTGGCGCGCGGCGGTGCTCGGGTTCCTGAACATCGGCCTGTTCTTCGCCCTGCTGTTCGTCGCCGCCTACCGGCTGCCCGGCGGGATCGCGGCCGTGCTCGGCGCGCTCGGCCCGTTCGTCGTGGCGGCGCTCGCGTTCGGGCTGCTCGGCCAGCGCCCCGCGGTGCGCGTCCTGCTCGCCGGCGCCGCGGGCGTGGCCGGCGTGGGGCTGCTGGTGCTGCGCTCCGACGCCGCCCTCGACCCGATCGGCCTGGCCGCCGCGGCCGCCGGCATGGTGTCGATGTCCCTGGGCACGGTGCTGGGCCGCCGCTGGGGCACCCCGCCCGGGCTGCCGGACCGCCGCACGGCGCTGCTGGCGCTGACCGGCTGGCAGCTGACCGTCGGCGGCGTCCTGCTCGCCCCGGTGATGCTCGTCGTCGAGGGGTTTCCGCCGGTACTGACGTGGACCAACGCGGCCGGCTTCGGCTACCTCTCGCTGGTCGGCACCGCGGGCGCCTACTTCCTGTGGTTCCGTGGCGTGACGTCCCTCGCGCCCGCCAGGGTCACGCTGCTCGGCCTGCTCAGCCCGGTCGTCGCGGCGGTGGTCGGCTGGCTCGCGCTGGACCAGTCGCTCTCCCCCGGCCAGCTGCTCGGCGCCGTCGCCGTCCTCGCCGCCGTCGTCGTGGGCACCCGCTCGGCGTCCTCCTCCGGTGCGGCCGCCACCCCGACCGGTCCGGACAGCTCGCCGGCGAGCCCCGCCACGCCCGTCACCCGCACCGATCGGGCGGCGCTCGGGCAGCGACGATCGCTGATGTACCGGTAGCCTGGCCCCTCCGATGGGTTCGAGCCGTGTGTACGGGGGGATCGTGTCCGAGGAAGTTTGGCGCGCCTGGGCGGGGCGGGCGCTGACCGGCCGGCCCTCACCCGCGATGCCTCGCGGCGGCGCCGGCGCTCAGGCCTGGCCGTGTGACTCCACCGGCGTCCGGTCGCCGTCCCGGCCGGCGCGACGGCGGCGGTGGCGTTCGGCGGCGATCCCGCCGACGGTGAGCACCAGCAGCGTCGCGAGGGCCGCCCACATCGGCCAGTGGCCCGGCTGCGACCCGTAGGCGCCGACGGTGACGTACGCCGTGGTCGCCGGCAGGATGCCGACCAGGGTGCCGAGGACGAAGTCGCGCAGCCGCACCGACGTCAGCCCGGCGACGTAGTTGACGGCCGTGAACGGCACGACCGGGATCAGCCTGGCGACCACGATCGTCCGCAGCCCGTTGCCGGCCAGCAGGTTGTCGAGGCGGTCGATGCGGCCGCCGGTCAGCCACCGCACGGAGTCGCGGCCCAGCAGCCGCCCGAGGTAGAACGCCGCCACCGCCCCGAGCATCGCGCCGCTGACGACGACCGCGACCCCGGCGGGCACCCCGAAGAGCGCCCCGGCCGCCAGCGTGAAGACCGTCTTCGGCAACGGCGAGAGCGACACCACGGCGTACAACAGGCTGAACGCGACCGGCGCCCACCATCCGAGCCCGAGGACGTCCTCCCGCAGCCGCTGCTGGTCGGGCACCCCGATGAGGACCGCCGCCGCCACCACCAACGCCACCAGCAGGACGAGCCCGGCGACGTGCAGCAGCCCAGCACGAACGGTCATGATCCCATCATGCCGTCACCCGCCGGTCCCCGCGCTCCGGCGCCTGTCACAGCCGTGGCTCTCGTCAGGCAGGCGGCTCTCGTCGTCCGCACACGACTGGCCACCGCGCCTTCGCCCCCACAAGTGCCGTGGGTGCGTTCGACCTGTGGTCAGGAATCGGCACCACCGCCGCCACCCCCACCAAAGCCCTGCTCACGCTCACCCGCCTCGTTGCCGCCGCCATTGTCGTCCCCACCATCACCCGCCGCCTGAGGTCGCCAGCGGCAAGGTCGGAGTGCCTGACCCTGCCAACTCACGACATCCACATTCGCGACCAGGCTCACCGCCTCCGGCCGATGCGCATTGCTTCAGGCGATGCATGCGGCTACGCGATGCGGCCGATCAAGGCGGTGAGCTCTCACCCTACTCAGGTCACGTTGACACAATTCAATCAATGCCAACCTTGCTGACGGTAACGCGCCAGCCGAGCGCCTTCAGCAAACAGGGCTGATCACGGCAATGATGCATGACGATCTCAGACCCGTTCGCCGCAGGAACGCTCGGCACCTCTCAGTCGGGATCAGTGCTTAGATTCGGAACAGTCGCCGCAACAGTCGCCGTGCGCGCCGGCGCTGGCCGGCATCGGGGGACAACAGATAGATCCCCATCAGGGTGACGAGCAGGGTTGTCGCCAGCAGTGCCGATGCGGTCAGACCGGTCATGGCGATGGTATCCTTCCGGACTTGACGGGAGCCCGCCATGGGTGACTACGGCGCACCTCGAAGCAAGGCCACCGAACGCTCCAGTACTGGCGGGTTGGCCCACTCGAGCGCGAGCCGAGCGCAACCTTGCCTGCATGAAATCAGGGCGTTTCCGACATTGAGGCGAGCCCTGCCTAGGACTTCCAAACGCTTCCACTCAACGTTCGTTCATTGACGGCCGTGGACAATGTTGGACACTTCTGTGGTTGAGGATTTACATTCCTTGACAGCCGAGGCAAGGTCGACAGCACCATGGTCGAACCCGCTGTCCCCGCCGCAGGTTCCGGAGCCGATGCGGACGATCCCCTCAACGTGCTGCGGCGAGAGCTCGGCGCGCTGCATCTACACGCCGGAAATCCCAGCCTTCGCCGGATAGCCAACAAGATCGGCGCCGGCGTGATCAGCCACACCACGATCGGTGCTGTGCTGCGGTGCTCGAAAGTACCCGGGTGGGGCCAGCTCGAACTTGTGGTGGAATGCCTCGGTGGCGACGTAGAGATGTTCCGTGGTTGGTGGAAAGCCGCAGTGGTCGTTGGGCGGACGGGGGCACCGGCAACCGGCACCGGCACGGATGGAATCAGTGCCGGTGGTTTGGTCGACGATCTACCCGTTGAAGGCCGCGCATTCCCCACGACAGCCTTCCCGACCTCCGTCGACGGCACGGGTTGGATCCCAGCGGTGGCATCCCCCGTGGACGAGCAGGCGCTGGCCGACGCTGATCGCCTTGACCTGATTTCAGCGCAAGAGACCCGGACGCATCCACGACGAGACGGCACGCAACAGGAGGCCGATCAACTACGGGCAAGCGTCATGGAGCTTCGCCTGCAGAACAGCGCTTTGCGAGCTGAAGTGGAAAATCGGGAGCGGCGGATCGGGCAGTTGCTGGAGGTGGTCCATGAACATTGGCCCGTCGACGGCATTTGTCTCACCGGCCACGGTGGCGCGGTCTGGTCAGTGGCGTTCTCGCCCGACGGTCAACTGCTGGCCAGCGGCAGCGACGATGGCACGGTGCGGTTGTGGGATCCAGCGACCGGCGCGCCGACTGGACGACCGCTCATCGGCCACGACGACGAGGTCGGGTCGGTGGTGTTTTCCCGTGACGGGCGGCTCCTGGCCTCCGCTGGCTTCGACGGTTCGATGCGGCTGTGGAATCCGACCACAGGTGCTCCGGTCGGCCGGCCGCTGGTCGGCCACGATGGTGCAGTGTGGTCGGTGGTCTTCTCGCCGGATGGGCAACAGTTGGCCTCCGCCGGCTATGACGGCTCTGTGCGTTTGTGGGACCCGGCAACAGGTGCTCAGGTCGGGCAGCCACTGATCGGGCACCACGGCGCGGTCGGGTCAGTGGGGTTCTCTCCAGATGGCCGGCTGCTGGCCTCCGGCGGTTTCGACGGCAAGGTGCGGCTGTGGGATCCAGTCACCGGCAGTCCGGCTGGCCGGCCGCTGATCGGTCACGACGGCGCGGTGAGGTCGGTGGTGTTCTCGCCGAACGGACGACTACTGGCCTCCGGCGGCTTTGACGGCAAGGTGCGACTGTGGATGCCAGATACCAGCACTGCGATCACGCGGCCGTTGATCGGCCATCACTACACAGTCATGTCGGTGGTGTTCTCGCCGAACGGGCGGCTGTTGGCCTCTGGCGGCCTGGACAGCAGAGTCCGGTTCTGGGATTCGGGCTCTGGAGCCCAGTTGGCACAACCGGTCTCAGGTCATAGCGGTCCGGTCAGGTCAGTGGTGTTTTCCCCAGATGGGCGGCTCCTGGCCAGCGGTAGTGACGACCAGAGTGTCCGACTGCGGTCGGCCCGCCATCTGGGAGTCGAGCCGAGATTCATCGGATGACCCGCACGCTGTCAGGCGGAACATCATCGTCGCCGAGATGGAACTTCTGTCGGACCGCACAGGCCGGCGCGTGCGGCCGGGGTCAGTGCGTTGCTGGGAGGACGGTGCGGAGGAGGCGTTCGGCGGTGGCGGCCAGGGCGGCGTGGTCGAGGGTGTCGTCGAGGACGGTCTGCAGCAGGAGGCCCTGGTAGATGGCGATGAAGATCCTGACGACCGATTCGGCGTCGAGGTCCGGCGGCAGCGCGGTGCCGGCGAGGAGGCGGGCGGGTCGGTCGACGCCGGAGCGGACGAGGTCGCGGATGCGGTCGGAGCGGACGGTCTCGGCCCAGACCTGCAGGGAGAGGCGGAGGGCGGCGTGTGTGGCGGGGTCGCCGAGGTCGCGGAGCAGGTCGGTGTACGCGGCGACCGGGTCGTCCTCGCGGAGGCGGCGTTCGCGCTGCTCGTGGCGTTCGGTGACGATGGCGGCGATCATGTCGTCCTTGCTGGTGAAGTACCGGTAGACCAGGCCGGCGCTCACGCCCGACTCGCGGACGATGTCCTGAACGGAGGTGCGGTGGAAGCCTTCGCGGGCGAAGCAGGCGGCGGCCGCGTCGAGGATCTGCCGGCGGCGGGCGGCGAAGTGGGCGTCGTCGACCTTCGGCATCAGCCGGCCACCAGCGCGCGGGCGACGCGGTAGAACTCGGCGGTCGGCTCGGCCGCCTGGCGGGGCGCGGGCAGCAGCAGCGCCGCCGCCGCGCGGGTCGACAGGTCCTCCTCGAGCCGGAGCCCGCGCGCGGCCAGGTAGGCGGGGACGGCGGCGGGGTCGAGGCCGAACGTCCAGGGCTCACCCTGGCGGCGCACCGCGGCGTGCCACTCGGCGGCGCCCGGGAACTGTGCGGTGCCGTCCAGGACGCCGCGGTCGACGTACGTGAAGATGACGGTGCTGCCGGCGGGGCACAGCGTGGCGAGGGCCCGCAGGGTCGCGTCGACGGCCTCGGCGGACAGGTAGTTGGTGACGCCCTCCCAGATCACCACGGTGCGCTTCGACGGGTCGAGGCCGGCGGCGCGCAGGACCGTGGCGAGGTCGTCGGTGATGAGGTCCGCCGGGGCGAACACGACACCCGGCCGGGCGTGGCGGCCGAGGCGGCGCCGCTTCGTGGCCTGGGTCGCGGGGTGGTCGACCTCGAACCACGTGGCGCCACCGGGGAGGCGGTGGGCGCGGCTGTCGAACCCGGCGCCGAGGAGCACGACCTGGTGGGCGCCGCCGGACAGGGCGGCCGCCAGCCAGCGGTCGATGAGCGCGGTGCGGACCACCGCCGAGGCGCGCGGGCCGCCGGACCAGCGCCGGTCGATGTAGCGCACCAGCGCCGCGTGGACCCCCGGCAGGCGGCACAGCCCGACGACGGGACGGTGCCGCGGGGCGAGGAGTCGCCACGCGAGCGGGTCGTGGAACAGGCTCCCGCCCGGGCGCGCCGACTCCAGGGCCCGGAACCCGGCGACGTGCTCGGCGGTGCGGCTGCTGCGGTCGATCACACCGTCAGAATAATGAACGAACACCCATTTTTGAAGGGATGCCGTAGGCGGCGTCGAGGACCTGCATGGCCGCGCCGGCCGCGATGACGTCGGCGCCGAGGTCGGCGAGCGTGACCGAGACGTCCATCCAGTGGGAGACGGGGATCGCGTCGCACGTGGCGGCGCGGTACACCTCGGGAAACCGCAGCAGGTCGGCGCCGGCGAGCACAATGTGGCCGACGTCGGTGGTCTGCAGCAGGTTGACGATGCCCGCCGCCAGCACCCGCGCGGCGTCGGCCACGCGTCCGTCCGCGAAGGCCGTGTCGTGCAGGATCTCCAGGCAGCCCGACCGCCCGCAGACGCAGCGCGGCCCGTCGAGCTGGACGACGGTGTGCCCGAACTCGCCCGCGTTGGTGTGCGCGCCCCGGTAGGCGGCGCCGCCGAGCCACAGGCCCGCGCCGACGCCGGACTCGACCATGATCAGCGCGCCGTCGCGGAACGCGGGTCCGCGCCGCCACGCCTCGGCGGTGACGCCGGCCGTGACGTCCTTGTCCAGGTGGACGGGCAGCCCGAGCGCCTCCTGCGCGAGCCGGCGCAGCGGCACGTCGTGCCAGTGCCGCAGCCGGTGCGCGCCGCGGACGATGCCGGCGGCGTGGTCGAGCGGCCCGACCATCCCGATGCCGACCCCGACCAGATCCTGCCTGGCCGGCATGGAGGACCGGAGCGCGTCCAGGAGCCGGCCCGGCGTGAAGTCCGGGGGCAGCGGCACGACCCGCGAGGCGAGGACCGTGCCGGCGAGGTCGGTCAGCACGGTGCGCAGCGTGGTGCGGGCGACGTGCACGCCGACCGCGTGGCGGCTGCCGGGCACGAGCCGGTAGATGCTGGCCGGCTTGCCGACGCCCTGCCGGCGGACCCCGCACACCTCGACGAGGCCCTGCTCGGCGAGCCGGCCGAGGACCTTCGACACGGCCTGCGGGGTCAGCCCGGTCGCCTCGGCGACGCCGGCCCGGTCGAACTCGGACCGCGTCCGCGCGAGCGCGACGACGAGCGACTCGTTGTAGTCCCGCAGGTGCTCCAGATGCACGCGATTGGGTGTCGCGCCGGGCGTGTCCATCACCACAGTCTATTACGCAACAGCGTTGCTAAACTGCCCGCATGGACCACCTCACCGCGTCCCGGCGCTGGACGGCGCTGCTCGCCCTCGCGCTCGGCGGCTTCGCCATCGGGCTCACCGAGTTCGTCGCGATGGGGCTCCTGCCGGACATCGCCCGCAACCTCCTGCCGTCGCTCTATGCGCAGTCCAGCGCGAAGGCCGTCGCGCACGGCGGTTGGATGATCACCGTGTACGCCCTGGGCGTGGTCGTCGGCGCGCCCACCATCGCGGCGCTGACCGCGCGTGTGCCGCGCAAGCGGCTCGTCGTGGGGCTCCTGGCGCTGTTCGCGGCCGGGACGGTCGCCTCGGCGCTCGCCCCGACGTTCGAGCTGGTGCTGGCCGCCCGGTTCGTCGCGGCCCTGCCCCACGGCGCCTACTTCGGCGCCGCCGGCCTGCTCGCCGCCGCCATCATGGGACCGGGCAACCAGGCGAAGGGCTTCGCGGTCGTCCTCGGCGGCCTCACCGCGGCCAACCTCGTCGGCGTCCCCGCCATCACCAGGCTCGGCCAGACGGCGAGCTGGCGCACCGCGTACATGGTGATCGCCCTCATGTTCGTGCTGACGCTGCTCGCGGTCCTCGCCACCGTGCCCGCGGTCGCCGCCGCCGTCGACGGGTCGCCGCGCGCCGAGCTGGCCGCGTTCCGGGCGCCGCAGGTGTGGCTCGTCGCCGCGGTCGCGGCGCTGGGCTTCGCCGGCTTCTTCGCCATCGACAGCTACATCGCCCCCGTGACCACCCACGTCGCCGGCCTGCCCACCGGCACCGTCCCGTGGGTCCTCGTCGCCGTCGGCCTCGGCATGACCGTCGGCAACGCCGCCGGCGGCTACTTCTCCGACCGCGACCTGCGCCGCAGCATCCTCGGCGGGTTCGTCATGTTCATCGCCGCGATGGTGGTCTTCGCCCTGGTCGCCGGCTCCACCGCGGGCCTGTTCCTCGGCGCCTTCCTCATCGGCGCCGCCGGCCTCTTCCTCGGCCCGGCGATGCAGTCGCGGCTGATCAGCGTCGCCCCCACCGCCCAGCTGATGGGCGCCGCGGTCAACCAGTCCGCCATGAACATCGCCAACAGCCTCGGCGCCGCCCTCGGCGGCCTCGTCATCGCCCGCGGCTGGGGCTACCTCGCCCCGGCCTGGGTGGGCATCGCCCTGGGCGTGGTCGGCCTGGGCCTGGCCACGGTCAGCTTCCTGGTCGAGGACCGCACCACCCGCCGCTCCGTCCCCGCTCCGGAGCCCGCCCTGACCGCCCGCTGATCCGCCTGCCGCCGACCGGGCATCGGCGGCGGTGAGATCCTGCGCACTCCCGCGGATCCACGGCCGACCGGTACGATCTGAACGTGTTCAAAAACGTGCGGGGCGGCTCGATACTGCTGGCCGGGCTGGTCGGGTCGGTGGTGCTGCGCGGGGCGCTGTGGGTGCTCTCGGTGTCCGCCGTGGGGCCGTTGCTGGGGCCGGTCGGCGTCCTCGCCGGCGAGGCGGTCGGGCGCGCCGCCGGGACGGTGGTCTGGGCCGGCGACCTCGTGGCGTCGGTGCTGTGTGCCGTCGCGACGGGCGTCGCCTGTTACGGGCTGCACGGCGACCGGGCGTGGGCGTTCCGGCTGGGGCGGGGACTGGCGTGGTTCTACGTCGCCGTCAACGTGATCGCCGCCACGGCCTGCGGTGCGCTGATGCCGGGGTGGGGGCAGCTCGCGGTGCCGTTCGCGCTGTACGCCGTGTCGTCGCTGGTCGCCGTCGCCGCGCTCCGCCGGCTGGGGGCGGAGCGTGGCTCCGCGACGGTCGTCGGGATCGCCGCCCTGCGCCGGACGGCCGCCACAAGCGTCGAAGCCCGCCGCGCCGCCGCCGCGGCGGGGCACTGAAAGGCCCGCCGCGCGGCCACGGCTCCGGTGGGGCGTCGACACCCCGCGCGGACGGTCACGCCGCGGAGAGGCGGCGGGCGATGGCGGGGATGACGATGGCGGCGGCGACGAGGTGGGTGAGCATCAGCAGGGCCTTCGTGGCCGTCGTGGCGTCGGCGATGACGTCCGGGACCAGCGACAGCACGGTGAGCGCGACGGTGGTGCGGACGAAGGTGCGGCGCGGGTGGCGGGCCTTGTACGACAGGACGACCGCGAGGACCACGCCGACCAGCGAGAACACCGCGGTGAGGGTGGCGAACCCGGGCACGGGGATCGGGGCGCCGCCGACGTTCAGGCTGATGCCCGCGGCGCTGCCGGCGGCGGCGACGGCCGAGGTGGCGGCGCTGGCCACGGCGGTGGCGGCGAGGCCGGTGACGACGAGGGCGGTGGTGGTGCGGGGGCGGGCGGTGGTGAACGTCGCGGACATGATGACCTCCGGTCTGCGGACCGGCCCGGTGCCGGTTCCTGACCACAGGTCGAACGGCACCCGCCCCACATCGACAGGCCGGCCGAAAATCTATGGGGTGAGTTGTCCGGCGACGGCGGCGAGGAGGTCGGCGCCGGTGAAGGGCTTCTCGACCAGGTGGACGCCGGGGTCGAGGATGCCGTTGCTGGTGAGGACGGGCTGGGCGTAGCCGGACATGAACAGCACCCTGGTCTCGGGGCGCTGCCGGTGGAGGCGTTCGGCGAGGACGCGGCCGAGCATGCCGGGCATGACGACGTCGCTGAGCAGGAGATGGATGGGGCCGTCGTGGGCGGCGGCGACCTCGAGCGCGTCGGCGCCGTCGGAGGCGGCGAGCACGGTGTACCCGCCGCGGCCGAGGATACGGGTGGTCACCTCGCGCAGCGCCTCCTCGTCCTCGGCGACGAGCACCGTCTGGCCCTGGCCGGCGGGGCTGCCGGAGCAGGGCTGCTCGCCGGTGTCGAGCGGCTCGGCGTCGCTGGCGGGCAGCAGGATGGTGATGGTCGTGCCGAGGCCGGGTTCGGAGTACAGGCGGACGGTGCCGCCGGCCTGCACGACGATCCCGTAGACGGTGGCCAGGCCCAGGCCGGTCCCGGCGCCGCTGGGCTTGGTCGTGAAGAAGGGCTCGAACGCCTTGTCCTGCACGTCGCGGGGCATGCCGGTGCCGGTGTCGGAGACGCGGAGCCGCACGTACAGGCCGGGCTTGAAGCCGTCGCGGGTCAGCGAGTGATCGCCGTCGACGGTGACGGTGCCGGTGTCGATGGTGAGCCGGCCGCCCTCGGGCATGGCGTCGCGGGCGTTGACGGCGAGGTTGACCAGGACCTGCTCCAGCTGGCCGGGGTCGGCGACGACGGCCGGGAGGTGGTCGGACAGGGCGGTGCCGAGCTCGATGTGCTCGCCGATGGAGCGGGTCAGCATCTGCTCGATCTCGGCGATGACCCGGTTGACGTCCAGCGGCACCGGCCGGATCACCTCCCGCCGGGCGAAGGCCAGCAGCTGGTGGGTGAGATCGCTGCCGCGCTGGCCGGCCCGCAGGATCTGCTTCGCGTCCTCCTCGAACGGGGTGCCGGCGCCGTCCTCGACGATGAACTCGGCGTAGTTGAGGATGACGGCGAGCAGGTTGTTGAAGTCGTGCGCGACGCCGCCGGCGAGCTGGCCGAGGCTTTCCAGGCGCTGGGTGCGCTGCAGGCGGACCTCGTCCATCTGCCGGTCGGCCTCGGCCCGGAGGCGCTCCTGCTCGGCCCGGGCGCCGATCTGCTCGGTGACGTCGCGGATGCCGGCGAGCGTGATGATGCCCTCGTCGGTGGGCAGGACGCTGCGGGTGATGTCGACGGGCACGAGGGTGCCGTCGCGGCGGCGGGCGACCGGACCGGCCCAGCCGTCGGCGCGCTCCCCCTCCGGCAGCAGGCGGGCGACGGGCACGTCGAGCATGTCGTAGCGGGGCTGGCCGAACAGCCGCTCCGCCTGGGTGTTGACCAGGGCGACCCGGTCGCGCTCGTCGACGCCGATGAGCGCGTCGGGGCCCGCGTCGATGACCGCCTGCATCTGGGCCTCGGCGCGTTCGCGCTCGCTGATGTCGCGGGTGGTGGTGGTGACGCCGATGGTGCGGCCGTCCGCCGCCTCGAGGGGCGACACGAGCATCGACACGGTGAAGACCGAGCCGTCGGCGCGCAGCCGCAGCGTCCGGTACGGGTCGACGCGCCCTCCGGCGGCGACGATCGAGCGGATCTCGGCCTCGTCGGCCCGGCGCGCCGGCGGGATGATGAGGTCCTTCGACCGGCCGAGCATCTGCCCGGCGGTGTAGCCGTAGAGCCGCTCGGCGCCCGGGTTCCAGGACAGGATGATGCCGTCGAGGTTGGTGGAGACGATTGCGTCGTGCGACGACTGGACGATCGAGGCGAGCAGCGACCGGGCCCGGTCCACGCCGGTCGCGGCGCTGAGATCGTGCAGGACGGCGAAGATGTGGCCCTCGACGACGGAGAGGACGACCTCGGCCGAGAACTGGGTGCCGTCGCGGCGGACCGCCCGCAGCGGCTGCCCCTGGCGGCGGTCGGGTTGGACGGTCCCGAGGTACGCGCGGAGCCGCTCGGTCATGGTCGGCGTGGCGGGCGGCACGAGCACGTCGACGGAGGCGCCGACCAGGTCGTCGGTGCCGAACATCGCCCGGGCTGCGGCGTTGGCGAACACGATCCAGCCGTCGCCGTCGGCCACCACGATCGCGTCGGGCGCCACTTCGAGCAGGCCGCTGGCGAGCGTTTCCGTCCATCGCACCTGACCGCCCCCGCACCTCCGCCTATCCACTCAGAGTAAGGTGATCAAAACATGCAGTAGGCGAGTTTCGGAAAGCGGCGGCGTGAGCAAGCTCGCGAGCGAATCCTGTCGCAGGCTGGCTCATGCTGACGCCTGGAGCGCAGCGGAAGGTGGCAGTGGCAGCATGAGCGTTGACCCGAACCGGCCGAGCGCCGCCCGCATCTACGATCACTTCCTCGGTGGGACGCACAACTTCGCCGTCGACCGGGAGGTCGCCGAGCGGGCGTACGCGCTGGTCCCGGACCTGCCGCAGGTCGCGCGGGACAACCGGGCGTTCCTGCGCCGGGTGGTGCGGCTGGCCGCGGCCCGCGGGGTCCGGCAGTTCGTCGACATCGGCTCCGGCATCCCGACCGAGGGCAACGTGCACGAGGCCGCCCGCGCCGCCGACCCCGGCGCCCGGGTCGTCTACGTCGACGCCGACCCGACCGCGGTGATCCACTCCCGGCAGATCCTCGGCGACGACCCGCTGACCGTCGTGCTGCAGGCCGACCTGCACCAGGCCGGCCGGATCCTCGACGACCCGGCGGTGCGGGCGCTGGTCGACTTCGGCGAGCCGGTCTGCCTATTGTTGGTCGCGATGCTGCACTTCATCCCGGACTCGGCCGACCTGCACGCGGCGCTGCGCCGCTACCGGGACGCCGCCGCGCCGGGCAGCCTCCTCGCGATCACGCACGGCACCGCCGGGTCGCGCACCGACCGGCTCGAGGCCCTCGCCGACCTGTACGTGCGGACCGGCACACCGCTGGTGCTGCGCGACCGCGCCGCGATCCTCGCCCTGTTCGAGGGCTGGGAGCTGGTCGAGCCCGGCCTGGTCCACCTGCCGGCGTGGCGTCCCGACCCGGGCGACCCGCCGCTCGCGGACCCGGAGGCGTACGCCGGCCTCGGCGCCGTCGGCGTCCGGACGTGATCACCGGCCACATCACGGGCGCGGACCTCGACGCGCACCGGGTGGAGCTCACCGGGTACTGCTACCGCATGCTGGGCTCGCCCTTCGACGCGGAGGACGCGGTGCAGGAGACCATGCTGCGGGCCTGGCGCGCCGCCGGCCGGTTCGACGAGCGGCGGGCCACCCTGCGGACGTGGCTGTACTCGATCGCCACCAACGTGTGCCTGGACGTGCTGCGCGCCGCCGGCCGCCGCGCGCTCGCCGCCGACCTGGCGCCCGCGGCCGTGCCCGGCTCCGGGTTCGGGGCGCCACTGCCGGAGTCCGCGTTCGTCTCCCCCATCCCGGACGCCGGGGTGCTGCCCGCCGCCGACCCCGCCGAGCTCGCCGTGCGGCGCGAGACGATCCGGCTCGCGTTCGTGGCGGCCCTGCAGGTCCTGCCGCCGAAGCAGCGCGCGGTGCTCATCCTGCGCGACGTCCTGGCCTGGTCCGCGGCGGAGGTCGCGACGTTGCTGGACTCGACGGTGCCGGCGGTCAACAGCGCCCTGCAGCGCGCGCGGGCCGCGCTGCCGTCCGTCCCGCACCAGCGGCAGCCGGCGGGGCAGCTGGATCAGCAGCTGCTGGACCGGTACGTGCACGCGTTCACCAACCACGACGTCGACACGCTCGTGTCGCTGCTGCACGAGGACGCGACGATGTCGATGCCGCCGTTCTCGTGGTGGCTGTCGGGCCGGGACGCGATCGCGGCGACGATGCGCGCCTCCGACGCGTGCCGCGGCGACGTGCTGATCCAGGTGCGGGCCAACGGCGGGCCGGCGTTCGGCCAGTACCGGGACGGCCGCCCCTTCGCCCTGCTGCTGCTCACCGGCGGCCCGCTGATCACGTCGTCGGTCGCGTTCCTCGGCCGCGCCGACCTGTTCCCGCTCTTCGACCTGCCGGCCGGCGCCGTCGCCTCCGCCGCGCCGCGGCAACGGCGCTAGCCAAGCGCTGCGGGCCGCTCACGCCAGCTTCGACAGAGCCTCGTAGGCGGTCTCCGCCTCGGCCCGCACCTCGGCGCGCACCGCCTCAGGGTCGGCGCCGGCCCGGATCCGGTCGCGGATCTGGGCGTGCAGGGCCCGGTCGACGCCGGCGAGCACGGCCGCCCGCCACCGCGATCCGCCCAGCGCCCCATTCAGCGCCTCAGCCAGGGCCTCCTCCGCCAGCTGCGCCAGCAACCGCGCCCGGGCCTGCAGCGCCGGCGAGTCCTCGACGACCTGCCAGAACGCCCCCGCGTCCGGCGACAGGCCGAGCGTCGGCTCGCCCCGGTCGAGCTCCTCCAGGAACAGCCGCCGGACGGCGCCGACCGGCGACTCGTGCGGGGCGCGGTCCCGCACCGCCGCCGCCAACCGCTGCACGACCTGCTCCTGCCGGTCGAAGAAGAGGTCCTCCTTGGTCGGGAAGTAGTTGAAGGCGGTGTTCACCGACACGCGGGCCGCCTCGGCCACCTCCGCGACCGTCACCCGGTCGAACCCTCTGGCCAGGAACAACGCGAGGGCCGCGTCCGCGATCGCGGTCCTGGTCGCCGCCTTCTTCTCCGCCCGCAACACCATGACCGGAATTCTAGCGTCACTTAAAATTTGGTGTGACACCAATTTTCGCCGTACGGTGGCGGCATGTTGAACTTCGGGATCTACCCGGGCGGCCTCGGCGCCGACATGGACGGCGTCGTCACCCCCGGCCCGCCGGAGGACGCGGCGCGCATCGACGAGCGGCTCGACGAGCTGCGCCCGCACCTCGTCCGCGGCTACGTGCACTACAGCGACGCTCTCGGCGGCCACCAGGAGGCGCCACCGCACCCCGCCCGGCACGCGACCGGCGGGCGGCGGCTCGACCTGGTCGCCTGCTTCCGCGAGCCCGGCGACGACCTCGGCGGCTGGCTGGCGTTCCTGCGCGGGCTGATCCGCGCGCACGGCGACGTCCTCGCGACGCTGCAGGTCGGCGAGGAGGCCAACCACGACGGCCCTGGCGGCGACGGCGGGTCCCCGCACGTGCGGCGGGCGGTGGTGGAGGGCGTCCTCGCCGCCCGCGACGAGGTGGACCGGCTCGGGCTCGACGTGCTGGTCGGCTGCAACTCCACGCCGGTCTTCGACCCCGCGCAGGAGTTCTGGACCGGCCTGGGGCGGCTCGGCGGCGGCGAGTTCCGCGACGCGCTCGGCTACGTCGGCCTGGACTTCTTTCCTGACGTGTTCCGCCCTGTACCGGCAGACGCCTTCACCGGCGCGGTGACGGCCGTGTTGCGGGGGTTCCGGGACGCCAGCCTCGCCGCCGCGGGCATCCCGGCCACGGTCCCGGTGCACGTGACGGAGCACGGCTGGCCGACGGGCGCCGGCCGGTCGTACGAGCGCCAGGCCGACGTGCTGGAGAGCGTGGTGCGAACCGTGGAGGGGCTGGCCGTTCCGCTGAACATCACGACATACGAGCACTTCTCGCTGCGCGACGCGGACTCGGCCAACCCCTCCACGATGTTCCAGTTCGGGCTCGTGCGCTCGGACTACACGCCGAAGCCCGCCTTCGAGCGGTTCCGGGCGCTGATCGCCGGGCGGACGGTCACGGCGACTCGCCCAGGGTGACGGTGAGCTGCTGCTCGGCGCCGTCGCGCTTGACGGTCATCTTGAGCTGATCGCCGGCCTTGGCGGCCTGGATGGCGTTGATGAGGTCGGTCGCGTCCTTGATCTGCGTGCTGCCGATCTTCGTCACGATGTCGCCGGTCTTCATGCCGGCCTTGTCCGCCGGGCCGGCGGCCACGACGCCACCGATCAGGGCGCCGCCGTCGCCGTCGCCGAGCTGCACGCCGAGGTAAGGGTGGCTGACCTTCCCGCCCTTCGCGAGCTGGTCGGCGGCGGAGCGGGCCCGGTTGGCGGAGATCGCGAAGCCGACGCCGATGTTGCCGTTGCTGTTCTCGCCGGCGGTGAGGATCGCGGTGTTGATGCCGACGACCTCGCCGGCCAGGTTCACCAGCGCGCCGCCGGAGTTGCCGGGGTTGATCGCCGCGTCGGTCTGGATCGCGTCGGCGATCGACCGCGCGCCCTGCTCGCCCGAGCTGATCGTGCGGTGCAGCGCGCTGACGATGCCGGCGGTCACCGACCCCTGCAGGCCGAGCGGGCTGCCGACGGCGAGGACGGTGTCGCCGACCCGGAGGGCGTCGCTGTCGCCGAACTTCGCGGCCGTCAGGCCCGACACGTTCTGCGCCTTGATGACCGCGATGTCGCCGGCCGGGTCCGTGCCGACGACGGTGGCGGTCGCGGTCTTGCCCGTGCTGAACGTGACCGTCAGCTTGGTCGCCCCGGCCACCACGTGGTTGTTGGTGATGATGGTGCCGTCGGTGCTCATGATGACGCCGGACCCCTCGCCCTCACCGGTCGTGATGTCCACGACGCTGGGCAGGACCGCTTCAGCGACGGCACCGACGGAGCCGCGCTCGAGGTTGGGGGCGGCGTTGCGGGTGATGACGGTGGTCGGCGCGGCACTGTCGCCGGCGAACTTGGTCGCGACCAGCCCCCCGCCGAACGCCGACACGACCGCGATGACCACGCCCGCCACGATCAGGCCGGCCACCCGTCCCCCGCGCACCGGCTGCTGCGGCCCGTACGCGGGCTGCCCCGAGGCGGGGTGACCGGACACCGGGTAGCCCGAGACCGGGTAGCCGGAGACCGGCTGGCTGCCGTACCCGGCATGGCCGTTGTGGGGCTGCTGGCCGGGCGCGGTGACCGCGGGGAACGTCGCCGTGGCCGAGCCGATCCCGGGCGCCCCGGCGGCCGGGAACGCGCCCGTCTGCTGCGCCGGCCACGCCTGCGCGCCCGGCGCCGGGTGACCCGGCAGCGGTGTCGTGTGCGCTCCGGCGGCGTACTGCGGGTGCACCGGCAGCGGCGTCGTGTGCGCTCCGGTGGCGGGCTGCGGGTGGCCCGGCAGCGGTGTCGTGTGTGCCCCCGCGGCGGGCTGGCCGACCGACGGCGGGAACGGACCCGCCGGCGCCTGCCCGGGCGCCCCGGTGCGCTGCTCGCCCCCGACCGGCCTGGCCCAGATCGGCTCGGGCGACGCCTGCGAAGACCCGGCAGGAGGCGACGACAGCGGCTCAGGAGCCCCGCCGGACGGCGGGAGATCGGAGGCGCCCGGAGATCCGTCCGCGCCCGGCGGCTGGCCGGGAGTCGCAGGGCGTGGTGCGGTGGGCGGTGCGCTCCACTGGCGGTCCTCGTCACTCATGATGTCCACCTTGCACACCACACCTCCGCCCAAACTGGACTTCGGCTGGGAACTCGCCGTGAGCCGTCCCCGCTCGTGTACGGTCGACCGCCATGACCGATTTCGCCGTCCACCCGATCGGCTGGGTGGAGTCGCCGTTGCACGACCGCGCCGACGCCCCGCGGCAGGGCGACGAGGGCGCCCCCGGCGCCTGGCTCCGCTTCACCGACGCCGCCGCGCCGGGCCTGCGGGACCTGACCCCCGGCGCCGAGATCCTCCTGCTCACCTGGCTCGACCGCGCCGACCGCACCACCCTCACCGTCCACCCGCGCGGCGACCTGACCCGCCCGGCGACCGGCGTCTTCAGCACCCGCTCCCCCGACCGCCCCAACCCGATCGGCCTGCACCGCGTCACGATCCTCGCCGTCGCCGGCACCCGCGTCCAGGTCGACGCCCTGGAGGCCCTCGACGGCACCCCGATCCTCGACGTCAAGCCGATCCTGGACCCGGTCGGTGACCGCTGACCCCGTCGACTGGCCGGGGGTCCGCGGCCGCGTGCTCGGGCTGACCCCGCCGGCCGGCGACGCCTGCCCGCTGCTCCAGCCGCCGCTGACCCCGGCCGAGCTGGCCGCGGTCCAGCACCAGCTCGGCGTCGAGCTGCCGGCGGACTACCGGCGGTTCCTGCTGCACGTCGGCCGCGGCGGCGCCGGACCCGACGGCGGGCTGCACCCGCTGGAGCACGACGCCGACGGCTGGTCGTGGCGCGTCCCCACGGACTGGGAACCGAACGACCTGACCACCCTGGCCGAGCCGTTCCCGCTGCGGGCGTCGGACTGGCGCACCGCGGAGGAGCTGATGGACGACTGCCCCGACTGGGACACGTTCAGCCCGCACAGCGGCTACGAGGAAGCGTCGCAGGCGTGGCACGACCGCCATGAGGCCACGATGTACAACCCCCGTCGCACCTACGGGGCGCTCAGCATCTCCAACGACGGCTCAGGAACGCTGCACTGGCTGATCGTCACCGGGCCGGAGCGCGGAAACATGTGGCTCGACCACCGGCTGGACGGCCGGGGCATGGCGCCGGCCTGGCTGCCGCACCACCGCCGGGTCACGTTCGGGCAGTGGTACCTGCGCTGGCTCGAGACGGTCGAAGCCGGGTCGAAGGCTACGCGCGCGCCGCGGTGAGCGGCGAAGGGGCGGGTGCCGCGGGGACCGGCCGGCGGGCGACGAACAGCAGGCCGAGCGCGGCGAACAGCACCGTCACCACGATCGAGCCGGCCACCGGGGAGAACCAGGCGTCGGCGTGGCCGGTGAACTTCAGGTGGCCGTCGACGAGCAGCGGGGTCGCGATCGCGTTGGTCATGCTGTGCAGGACGACGCCGGGCCAGATGGAGCCCGTCCGGACGCGCAGCTCCCCGTACACCAGGGCAGCGGCGGTCAGACCGGCGAACATCAGCGCGACGAAGAGCGGCATCGACAGGGACGTCACCAGGCGCATGTCGGCGTCCGAGGTCCACACCAGGTAGAGCGGCAGGTGCCAGGCGGCCCACACGACGCCGACGAGCAGGTGCGGGGTGGCCCGGCCGGGCAGGCCCAGCGCCATGGCGGTGCGGGTGCCGTACCCCCGGAAGATGAACTCCTCGATCGGGTTCTTCACCACCTGGACGGCGAGCACGGTCAGGAACGCGGCCAGGAGCGGATCGCCGCCGGTCAGCGACAGCGTCACCCCGCCGGCGGCGAGGCCGGCGCCGACCGTGACGAGGGTGACCACGGGGTAGAGCGCGGTCGCCGCGCCGAACCAGCGGGCCCGGTGCGGGAAGCGCAGCGTGAGGCCGAGGCCGCCGGCGCCGTCGCGGGAGGCGAAGTACAGCACGAGCGCCGTCACGACCGGGCCGAGGATGAACAGCAGCATGCCGGGCGTGCCGCCGCTGTCGCTGAACGCGGCCTCGTTGGTGAGCGGGGTCCCGCTCGCGCGGTCGGCGGCGACGCCGAGCCACCCGGCGCCGACCACGGCTGCGGCGAAGAGGACGAAGTTGAGCCGGACACGAGTCATGGGTCCCCCTGCTACGGATCCTGGAGTGTTTCGAGGCATTCGCCGGCCCAGGCGGCGGCCGCCCGGGAGTGGTGGATCCCGGCGAGGATGGTCATCCGGATGTACGGGAAGTCGGGTGTGTCGCCCTCCTCGGCGGTGAGCCGGGCGAGCAGCTGCTCATACTCGGCGCGCTGCGCCTCGGCGGCGTCGCGGGCCCCGCGCAGCAGCTCCCGGCACCGCTCCCGGCCGAGGACCCGGCCGAAGAAGAGCCGCAGCAGCAGCCCGTTTCGCGGCGGGTTCTCCTGTACTGGCTCGTTCAGCAGCTCGATCAGCCGCGCCGTCCCGGACCCGGTGATGACGAACACCGACGAGCGGGCCCGGGTGCCGCCCCGGCGCTGCACGTGGCCCGCCTCCTCGAGGGCCTGCAGCGTCGGGTAGATCTGCCCGAAGCTCTCGCTCCAGAAGTGCCCCAGCACGTCCCGGATCGCTTCCCGCAGCGCATACGCCGTCATCGGCTCGACGCTCAGCGCCCCCAGCACCGCCACCTGCGTCTGACTGGATCTGCTCATGACCACCCTCTTATATCTGCCAGATATTTCTAACAGATACATTGGGCCAAGACAAGCGGCACGCCTCCGGGGAGACGTGCCGCTTGAGTGCGATGCGGTGCGGTGCGGACGGTCAGGCGGTCCAGTCGGGCCGCAGCGGGTAGGAGGACTCGCCCAGGCGGGTGGTCTTCGTGCCGAGGATCTGGTGCAGCTGGATCTGGTTGCGCTCGAAGGCGAACCGGGAGCCCGCCATGTACAGGCCCCAGACGCGGGCGGTGCCGATGCCGACCTCGTCGACGCAGGCGTCCCAGTGCTCCACGAGGTTGCGGTTCCAGCCCGCGAGCGTGTGGGCGTAGTGCACCCGGAGGTTCTCCTCGTGCTGCACCTCGAAGGCCGCGTCGTGGACGGCGCTGACGAGCTTGCCGGGGCTGGCCAGCTCGCCGTCGGGGAAGACGTACCGGTCGATGAACGCGCCCGGCCGGTGCGAGGTGCGGTTGTCGGAGCGGGTGATGCAGTGGTTGAGCAGCCGGCCGCCGGGCTTGAGCCGGTCGCGCAGCGTCTTGAAGTACACCGGGTAGTTGCGCAGGCCGATGTGCTCGGTGAGGCCGATGGAGCTGACCGCGTCGAAGTGCTCCAGCGGCGCGTCGCGGTAGTCCAGGTGGCGGACCTCGGCGAGGTGGGACAGGCCCTCGCGCTCGATCGCCGCCTGCGCCCACGCGGCCTGCTCACGCGACAGGGTCACGCCGAGGGCCTTCACGCCGTACTCGCGGGCGGCGTGGCGGACCATGCCGCCCCAGCCGCAGCCGACGTCGAGCAGGCGCATCCCGGGCTTGAGCCCGAGCTTGCCGGCGACCAGGTCGTACTTGTTGGACTGGGCCTGCTCCAGGGTGTCGCTCGGCGAGCGGTACACCGCGCAGGTGTAGGTCATCGACGGGCCGAGGACCTTCTCGTAGAAGGCGTTGGAGACGTCGTAGTGGTGGTGGATGGCCTCGGCGTCGCGGCCGCGGCCGTGGCGCAGCCCCTGCAGGGTGCGCTTCCAGTTCGGCACGTGCTCCTGCGGCGGGGGCGGCACCGGGCGCAGCCGGTCCCAGCCGAGGCCGCGCACGAGCCGCAGCGCGTCGGCGGGCGACGGCATGCGCAGCTGCAGGCCGTCCTCGAGGGCCTTGAGCGCCTCGTACGGGTCGCCGGGGTGCACGCCGCGCAGCTCGAGGTCGCCGGACACGTAGGCGCGCGCCATGCCGAGGTCACCGGGGGCGGTGAGCAGGTAGGTGAGGCCGCGTTCGGAGGCGACGTGCAGGCCGATCGGCGCCGTGGCGGGCCCGACGGCGCTGCCGTCGTAGGCGGTGATGCGCACGGCCGGCTCGCCGCTGGTGACGGCGCGGACGATCTCCGCGACGGTGGGCATCGGCGGACGCTGCCGCGGCGCCGATGAACGCTTGTTGGTGATGGTCATCGTCGTCCTACTACCTTGTCGTAGAGGTCGGTCAGTCTGTGGCCGGGGTCGTAGCGGTCCTTGACGGCGCGGTACGCGTCGGCACCGTAGAGCCGGTCGAAGGTCTCGCGGTCGTAGTACGCGTCGGAGTACAGCGACTTGTGGCCGCCGAGCTCGGACACCTTGTCCTCGATGGCCCGGTTGACGTCGCCGTCGGCGGCGCCGGGCACGATGGGCACAGTTCCCCAGAAGCCGACGTTCACGTACGCCTCGCCCGCGTGCATCGGGTACAGGGGCCATTCCGTCCCGGAGCGCAGCCGCAGCGGGCACAGCCAGATCGGTGCCATCGGCACGTTGCCGGCGAACCAGTCCAGGAACTTGCCGGTGAGCGCGAGGGGCAGCTCGACGTCCTGCACGACCCGCTCCCGGTCCGGGTTGCCCCGCAGCCGGTCGATCCTGGCCGCGACGCCGTAGCGGTTCTCCAGCCGCACGATGCGGTGGTAGACGTCGCTGCGGCGCAGCCTGGTGGGCCAGATCCGGCGCAGCAGGGGCTGCTGCGCGCCGAACGCGGCCGAGCACCAGAACCAGTCGGTGTCCCACCGCCACAGGTAGTCGTAGGCGGTGAGGTTGTCGGTCGCCCTGGCGCGCAGCGACTGGTAGTAGATCGACTGGCCGGTGTAGTCGCTGGTCGGTCCGGTGCCGCCGAACCGGCCGAGGACGAGATAGGACTCCCCGGGCCGGAACACGACGCCGTCCATGACGTCGACGTCCACGCCGTCCCAGCTCCCGGTGCGCATGACCACGCCGACGGCCGCGAGGAGCTCCTCGACGTCGTCGAAGCGGATGTTGCGCAGCTCGACCTGCGGCGCGATGGGCTGCAGCTCGATGCGCAGCCGGGTGGCGTACCCCAGGCTGCCCAGCGAGTTGGGGAACGCCGCGAACAGCTCGGCGTGCTCGTTGTCGGGCCGGGCGGTGACGATCTCACCGGTGCCGGTGAGGATGTCGAGCTCGATCACCGACTCGTGCGGCAGCCCGTGCCGCCAGGACGTGGCCTCGATGCCGAGGCCGGTGACGGCGCCGCCGAGCGTGATGGTGCGCAGCTGCGGCACGACCAGTGGCATCAGGCCGTGCGGCAGGGTGGCGTCGACGAGGTCCTCGTAGGTGCACATGCCCTGCACGTCGGCGGTGCGGGCGGCGGGGTCGATCTCGATGACCCCGTCGAGGCCGCTGACGTCCAGGCCGGCCGGGCCGGCCGCGGATCTCGGTCGGAACAGGTTCGATGTCTTCTTCGCCAGGCGGACCGGGCTGCCGTCCGGGACCGCAGCGTACGAGGCGCGCAGCACGGCCACCGCCCGCTCGTGCTCCGGTCTCCCCTTCGGGTTGATCCGTCTCACTCGATCACCTCCTTTCCTGTGAAGGTCCCCGTGACCTTGCACATTCCAGGTGCTCAAGAGTTGAAACTTGCACATTCGGCAAGATCATCAAACAGCAGGTGATCAACCTCACGGCACGCGCCGGTAACTTGACGCAGCGGTACCCGGCCGTTCAGACGGACCGCAGCAGCAGCTCCTCGACTCCGCGCAGGTGAGCCTCGACGGCGGCGGCGGGCAGCACGGTCGTGTCGGCGAAGAGGGTGAGGTCGAGGGTGCCGGGGACGGCGTTCACGTGCAGGAAGTAGCGGGCGCCGTAGTGCTCGACCCGCTCCCACGCCAGGGTGGTCGCCGGTCGCAGCGCCTCGATCGCCTCGGCGGTCACGGCCCCGCCGGCGGCGACCGGGGTCTGCGCGTCGAACCGGCGGTCGTTGAACGACACCGACAGGTCCACCTCGCCGCCGCGCGCCGCGCCGACGGTGGCGAGCAGGTCGTCGAGGGCGGCCGGGTCGTACTGGGCGTGCAGGTAGGCCTGCAGCGACGCCTGCATCGCCCGGCCGATCACCGGCGCCAGGTCGTCGTCGCCGACGTCGATGACGCAGAGCCCGTCCTGCGACGCCGGGCCGACGGCGTCGGCGAGCCCGGGGCGGAACCGGTTGCTGACGATCACCTGCAGCACCGCCTCCCGGGCGCCGGTCTGCCGGGCGAGCTGGACGGCGGCCGCGGCGAGGATGACCGCGGACGTGCTGACCTGGTGCCGGCCCGCGAGGAGCGTGACGGCGAGGTCGCCGGCGGGCGAGCTGAGCGTGGCGGCCCAGAACGGCGGCTCGTCCGCGGGCCGCTCGCGCTCGACGGGGAACCGTTGCAGCGGCACGGCTTCCAGGTGCCGGCTCCAGTACCGCAGCGCCTTCTCGCTCTGCCGCCGACCGGCCGCCGACTGCTGGTGCAGGGCCTGGTCGTAGGGCTGCCGGTCGTCGGCGTCCGCGAGGGGCTCGCCGCGCAGGCACAGCACGACGTCGCGGACGAGCGCGGTGAGCCCGCCGCGGTCGGTGACGAGGTGGCAGATGCCGAACACCGCGTGGGTGACGACGTCGCCGACCCGCACCGCGCCGGCCCGCAGCGGCCACTCGTGCGGGTAGTCGTACGCGGGCGCGGTGAGCCGCTCCTGCAGCGCCTTCGCCGCGGCGGCCGCCGTGTCCGCGGTGGCGTCGACGACGTGGACCTCGATCGTGCCGGCGGCGGCGAGGTCCTGCCGCGGCGCGCCGTCGTCACCGGCGCGGACCCGGGTGCGCAGCGACTCGTGCCGCTCCATGACGGTGCGGACGGTGCCGGTGATCCGCGCCAGCGGCGTGCCGACGGAGATGCCTTCGCCCTCGAGGTCGGTCACCCAGCTCATATTGAGCACCGCGTCGTCGGGGACCATCCGCTGGATGGCCCGCCAGATCGCGACCTGTCCCCAGCTCAGCCCGCAGATCCCGCCCCGGCTGCCGCTGAACTCGACCAGCGTTGCTGTCATGCGTCGAAATTCAAGCCCCACGATTCAATTGACGTCAATACATGGCCGTCCCGACTATCGCGCGCGCAGCCCGTCGAAGATCAGGTCGAGGGTCCGGTCCCGCAGGGCGTCGTCCCACTGGTTGCGCTCCGCGCCGAGGCAGGCCGCGCTCAGCAGGGCGAGCAGCTCGGGCATCCGCAGGTCCGCCCGTACGCCACCGGCCGCCTGCGCCCGCAGCAGCAGCGCCTCGATCGCGGCGCGCATGTCGCCGCCGATGCCGCCGAGCCCCTCCTTCGGGTCGAGGCCGGCGCCGGAGACCGCGTCCGCCAGGGCCTTCTTGCGGGCGGACACGTCGACGATGCGGGTGAGGAACGCGAAGAACGCCTCGACCGGGTCGGCGGCGGCGAGCAGCGGACCGGCGGACTCGGCGAGGCGGCGCACCCGCTCCACGACGATGGCCTGCAGCAGGGCCTCGCGGGTCGGGAAGTGCCGGTAGATCGTGCCGAGGCCGACCCCGGCCCGCTCGGCGACGGCCCGCATCGACACGGCGAGCCCGTCCCTGGCCAGGACCTCCTCGGCCGCCTCCAGGACCCGTACCCGGTTGCGCTCGGCGTCTGCTCGCACGTACACCACCCGTCGTTGACAAACGGAACGAGTGTTCCGTATCTTTCGGAACGAACGTTCCGAATCTGCGATCATACGGGGGTCCGGCATGGGACACGCAACGTTGGGCGCCTCCGGGCTGCGGGTGTCCGCGGCCGCGCTCGGCACGATGAACTTCGGCACCAGTGGCGGCGTCCGGGGCTGCGACGAGCCGGAGGCCGCCCGGATCGTCGGCGCGTTCCTCGACGCCGGGCACAACCTGATCGACACCGCCGACGCCTACGCGGGCGGCGAGTCCGAGCGGATCGTCGGCCGGGCGGTCCGCGGCCGCCGCGACGAGGTCGTGCTCGCCACGAAGGCCGGCATGCCACAAGGTCCGGGCCCGAACGACCGCGGGCTGTCCCGGCGGCACCTGACCCGCGCCCTGGAGGCGAGCCTGCGCCGCCTCGGCACCGACCACATCGACCTCTACCAGTGCCACCAGTGGGACGCCGGCACGCCGGTCGAGGAGACGCTGTCCACGTTGGACGGCTTCGTGCGGGCCGGGAAGGTGCGCTATCTCGGCTGCTCGAACGTCACCGCCGCGCAGCTCACCGAGGCGCACTGGACCGCCCGGGCGCTGCGCGTGACGCCGTTCGTCAGCGTGCAGCCGGAGCTGTCGCTGATCGCCCGCGACGCGCTGGCCGAGCTCCTGCCGGCCGCGGCCGGGCTCGGCGTCGGGGCGGTCGTGTGGTCCCCGCTCGGCGGCGGCGTCCTCACCGGCCGCTACCGGGGCGGGACCGTCGAGGACGGCTCGCGGGTCGCGCGGCTGCGGGACATGGGCACCGCGGCGGCGCGCGGCTGGGCCGAGGCGATGCTGCGGCCACGGTACGACTGGCAGGCCGGCCTCGCCGCCGCCGTGGCCACCGAGCTCGGCACCACCCCGGTCGCCGTCGCCGTGGCGTGGGCCAGGCGCCAGCGCGGCGTCACGTCGGTCATCGTCGGCCCGCGCACCGTCGCCCAGCTCGCGGACAACCTCGCCGGCTTCGACCTGGACCTGCCGCCGTCGGCGGTGGCCCGCCTCGACGAGCCGGGCGACCCGGCGGACCTGGTGCGGCGGTACTTCGAGATGTGGCGCACCGGCGACTCGTCCACAGTGGACTCGCTGCTGGCGCCGGACTGGACCGACCACGGCCACCCGTCGGTGCGCACCCCCGCCGACGTCGCCGCCGCGGTCCGCGCCATCGACGTGGAGCTCGACACGGTCCTCAGCGACGGCGCCACCGTCACGGCCACCGGCCGGGTGGGCGACACCCCGCTCGCGTGGGTCTTCCGCACGGACGCCGGCCGGCTGGCCTCCCTGCGGACCTACCACGGCCTGTAGTTCAATGGCCCGGTGAGCAAAGACTGGGTCGAGTGGCACGAGTTCTACACGACGCCCGGATCGCCGCTGGGCCGGCGCCTCGAAGTGGTCCGGCGGGACCTGCGCCGGGCGCTGAGCGCCGCGCCCGGAGAGCCCGGCGGGACCCGGCGGATCATCAGCATCTGCGCCGGCGACGGCCGCGACGTCCTGCCCGTCATCGCCGAGCACGACCGCAGGGTCAGCGCGCTGCTGGTGGAGCTCGACCCCACGCTCGCCGCCCGGGCCCGCGAGACCGCCGACGACCTGCTGCTGTCCGATGTGGACGTCCGCATGGCCGACGCGGGTGACGCCCGGACCTATGCCGGCGTCCAGCCCGCGCACATCCTGCTGACCTGCGGCGTCTTCGGCAACGTCGACGCGGCCGACGCGCGGCGCACCGTCGCCGCGCTGCCCGCGCTGCTCGTCCCCGGCGGCATCGCCATCTGGACCCGGGCCGGCGACGCGAGCCTGGAGCTGCGGTCGCTGTTCGCCGAGCACGGGTTCACGGAGCTGTCGTTCACCGCCCCCGACGACGCCCCCTTCCGGGTCGGCATGCACCGGCTCGCCGGCCCGGTCCGCCCCGGCCCGCTCACCGGGCGGCTCTTCACGTTCCGGTGACCTCCGTGAGCCAGTCGCGCCAGGCCTTCTCCAGGGCGGCCGGGTCGGCGCCGCCGAAGTGGTGGACCGCGACCGCGTCGACGCCGCCGAACGCGGACCGGCCGAAGCAGCGGATCAGCGCGTCGCCGGTGCGGATGCCGACGAAGTGCCGGTGCCGGTAGTCCAGCACGCCCTGGACCCGCCCCACGTGCGGGAGGCTGAGGTCGACCGGGCCGCCCTCCGGGGTCGCGTCGGTGCCGAGCGCCGCCCGCACCGTGGCGAAACCGGCGTCGGCGGGGGCGTCGACCGTGACGTAGGTGACGGGCCGGCCGCGGAAGTGGAGCATGAACTGCCCGAACGTGTGCAGGTAGAAGTCCGTGTGCTGGCTGGCGCCGTCGTACTGCTGCTCCCAGTCGTCGACGAAGATGCCGCTGTGCACGTAGCGCCACGTCGACCCGCCGTCCGGCGCCGCCGACACGACGTGCTCCAGCTGGTTGAACCAGCCGTCGGGCCCGTCCATGCGGCTCACGAGCCGGTGCGGCGGATCCCAGACCGTCACCGTGCCGCCGAACGCCGCGGCGCCGCCCTCGCGGTGCTCGTACTCCATCGGCCACAGCCAGCCCGCGGTGCCGTCGGCGAACCCGTCGAACACCGCGACCTGGTCCACCGGCAGCGCACCCTCGCGCACGATCTCGAACTCCCTGCCCATCCCCCGATGCTAGGTTTCCGCGCATTCACCCGGTGCGGACTTTCACCTGGTGCGGTCTCGCCTGGCGTCGGCCTTTCACCTGGGCCGGGCGAGTCGGCGCGCGGTCGCGGCGGGCGACGGTGGGCGCATGACGGTGAAGGATCTGGCCACCCTCACGCCGAGCGGCTACCCGGCGGTGTCCCTGCTGATGCCGACCCACCGCACGCCGCCCGCCAACCAGCAGGACCCGATCCGGCTGCGCAACCTCCTCACGGAGACCCGCCGCCGCCTGGAGGCCGACGAGGCGGTCCCGCACGACGTCGCCACCGCCGTGTACGACGAGATCGCGGAGGCCGCCGCGCACGTCGACCTGCGGCAGGTCGGCGAGGGGCTGGCGCTGTTCGCCTCGCCGGGACAGGTGCACGTCCGCCTCCTCGACACCCCCGTCAACGAGCGCGTCGTCGTCGCCGAGACCTACGAGATCCGCGACGTCGTCGCCGACGCGGCCCGCCGCCACCGGTACTGGGCGCTGGTCCTGTCCGAGCAGCCGACCCGCCTGTGGAGCGGCGACGGCGCCAACCTGGTGGAGGTGACGACGCACGGCTTCCCGTTCACGCACGAAGGCCCGGGCGGCGCGCTCGGCCTGCCCCGCGACTACGGCCAGCGGCCCAGCGCGCACCGCGACGAGCGGCACCGGCAGTTCTTCCGCGACATCGCCACCGCCCTCACCCAGGTCGACGCCCTCGACACGCGGCCCGTGTTCGTCCTGGGCGTGGAGCGCTACCTGGCGTTCTTCGCCGAGGAGTGGCACGCCCAGATCGCCGGCACCGTCCCCGGCAACTACGACCGCTCCGGCCCGCACGACCTGCACAAGGTGCTCGCCTCGCACCTCGCCGCCTTCCACGCCTTCGAGCAGATCGCGGCGCTGGAGCACCTCGACGTCGCCCGCGGCGCGCACCGCGTCGCCGCCGGCCTGCCCGAGGTGTGGCAGCTGGCCCGCCAGGGCCGCGGCGCGCACCTGCTAGTCGAGGAGAGTTTCCACAGCCCCGCCTGGATCCACGGCGACCACCTGCACCCCGCCGAGCAGCAGCCGAGCCAGGGCCCGGCCGGCACCCTCGTGGACGACGCCGTCGACGACGTGGTCGAGCTCGTCGCCCGCCAGTCCGGCGAGGTCACCTTCGTCGGCGACGGCAGCCTCGCCACCGACGGGCGCATCGCCCTGATCCTGCACTACTGACCGGGCCCCGCCCGCGTCACAGCCGGAGCTGGGCGACGAACGCCGCGGCGGACTCGAGGTCGCCGCGGCGCTCCGCGAAGAAGCCGATGAAGGCGAGCTGGAAGCAGGCGCCGAGGAGCAGGCCGGCGACCGCCTCCAGGTCGGCGTCCGCGGCGACCCGGCCGAGCCGCTGCTCGGCGCGCAGGTATTCGACGAGCCCGTCGTTGGCGCGGTGCGGGCCGAGGTTCTGGGCGCGGAGCTGGTCGCGGTGCGCGTTGAGGATCGCCGGGTCGGAGAAGATCGACGTGAACATCGGCAGGCCGTCGCGGTAGAACCCGATCGCGACGGTGGCGAGCTCCGTGAGCGTGTCGCGGACCGTGCCCGTGCCGGCCCGCTCGGGCAGCGTGAGCAGCATCGGGATGAACTGAGGCCCGCGCTCGTGCAGCACCGCGACCATCAGGTCGACCTTGTCGCGGAAGTGCTTGTAGAGCGTCGCCTCGGAGTAGCCGGCCGCGCGGGCGATCTCCTTGGTGGTGGCGTTGGCCAGCCCCTTGCTCCGCAGCACCGACGCCGCCGCGTCCAGGATCACGTCTCGCGTGGCCAATCCCGCTCCTTGACAAGTTCGTGAGCACTCACCCACCATGATAAAGGTTAGTGAGTGCTCACTTACCAGGGAGGGCAGCCATGAAGCTGACCGTGTTCGGCGCGACGGGCGGGATCGGGCGACAGCTTCTCGAGCAGGGTCTTCGCCAGGGGCACGAGATGACCGCCGTCGTCCGCCGCGAGCTCGACCTGCCGGGCGTGACCGTGGTCAGGGCGGCGCTCGACGACGCGCCGGCCCTCGAGGCGGCGGTCGCCGGGCGCGACGCGGTGCTCTCCGCGCTCGGCCACCGCAAGGGTGGCCCCGTCACCGTCCAGGCCGACGGCGCCCGGGCCGCGGTCGCCGCGATGCGGGCCGCGGGCGTGCGCCGGATCGTGTCCGTCGACGCCGACGGCCGTTTCAGCGGCCCCGGCGACAGCCTCCTCATGCGCGCGGTGGCCAAGCCGGTCGTACAGCGGATCCTGCGGGACAACTTCGCCGACCTCGCCGAGGCGGAGCGCGTCCTGCGCGCCGGCGACCTCGACTGGACCCTGATCAGCCCGCCCCGCCTCACGAACGGCGGCCACCGTCCATACAGGACGGCGCTGGACCGCAGCCTCCGCGGCGGCCGGACCATCTCCCGCGCCGACGTCGCCGACGCCGTGCTCAGGTCCGCCGCCGACCCCACCCACATCCACCACCGGGTCAGCGTCGCCTACTGAGGCCCCACGGTGGCGTACGACCTGCGGCCCGGATCCGGCGCGCACCGGTTCCGGGCCGGACACCCACGGCCCCCAAGAAGGCAAGGCGACCGCGAACGTCACCGCTCGCCCGGGAAGTCCCTCGTCGACCCGGACACGGAGGTCGTGCATCCCGGATCCGGCGCGCACCGGATCCGGGCCGGACACCCACGGCCACCCCAAGGAGGCAAGGCGGCTTCAGGTGCCCATCACAGGCCCAGGAAGTCCCTCGTCGACCTGGGCAGGTCGCGGAGCCGGGTGCGGCTGGAGCGCCGCACCCGGTTCCGGCCGGGTCGGTCAGGAGACGCCGAGGCTGCCGAAGTCGACCATGCCGTAGTACTGGCTGATGTAGACGTTCGTGAGGCGCGGGTTGCGGTAGTTGAGGGCCTTGTCGTAGGTGAACGGCACCAGGACGGCCTCGTCCATGACGATCTTGTTGATCTGGGACCAGATCTGGGCGGCCTTCTTCGTGTCGGGCTCGGCCTTGGCCTGGTCGATGAGGCTGTTGACCTCGGGGTTGTTGAGCTCGGGGTAGTTGTTGTTGCCGCTGGGCAGGATCAGGCGGCCGTCGACGAGCACCGCGAGGAAGCCGGAGGCGGTCGGGAAGTCGGCGCCCCAGCCGGCCATCATGAGGCCGTAGCCCTTGGAGTGCGTGTTGGACGGCGAGCCGATGGTGGAGCGGAAGTACAGCGAGGCGTCGGTCGGGTCGAGGCGGGCGTTGATGCCGACGTTCTTCAGCGCGGCCTGCAGCGCCTCGGCGGTCTTCGGCTCCTTGCCGGAGTTACGGGTGGCGAGGACCGTGTCGAAGCCGTTCGGCTTGCCGCACAGCGCGAGCTCCTCCTTCGCCTTGTCGACCTGCGGCTTGCCCGACTTGCTGTTGAACGGGTCCAGCGCGGGGTCGTGGCCGGCGATGTTCGGCGGGAGCATGTTGGTCGCGATGTCGCCGCCGGCGTCCGCGCCGCCACGGGCGGTCTGCATGCTGATCTTGTCGGTGGCGTACTGCACGGCCTTGCGGCAGTGGATGTTGTCGAAGGGCGGGACCTTCGTGTTGATGGCGAAGTAGCGGATGAAGCCGGTGGTCGGCGCGTCCGCGTTCTTCTTCACCTCGGGGTTGAGCAGGATCTTCGGCTGCGAGCCCTGCTGGACGCCGGTCTGCGCGAGGTCGAGGTCGATGTCACCGGCGATCAGCTGGTTGTCGATCTCCTCGACGGCGATGCCGAAGGTGACCTCGATGCGGTCCGGCAGCGCCTTGCGGACCGTGTCGGTCTTCTGGTCCCACTGGTCGTTGCGGACGAGGACGGCCTTCTTGCCCTGGTCGTACGACTCGAACTTGTACGGGCCCGAGGAGACGGGACGGTTGCCGTACTGCTCGCCGTTGTCCTTGGCCTTCGGCACGGGGGCGGCACCCGGCATCGCGAGCAGGTACGGGAAGTCGCTCAGCGGCTCCTTGAGCGTGAACACGATGGTCTTGTCGTCGGGGGTCTGCACCGACTTCAGGCCCAGCTTGTCGGGGTCGGTGTCCTTGTACGGGCCGGGGTACTTCTGGCCCTGGTCGAGCACGTCGACCAGGTAGGTCGGGCCGCCGGACAGGGCGTCCTGCGCGAAGACGCGCTCGACGCCGTACTTGACGTCCTTCGACGTGATCGGCGTGCCGTCCTCGAACTTCAGCCCGTCGCGCAGGGTGAAGGTGTACTTCTTGCCGCCGTCCTCGACCTTCGGCAGGTCCGTGGCCAGGTCGGGGGTGAGCACGAGACCGTCCTCGCCGGGCTTGGCCTGGTTGGTCAGCAGGGTCCGGACGAGGTACCCCTTCATGAAGTTCCAGATGTTCGCGTAGTACGTCCGCACCGGGTCGTACGAGTCGGGGCTGTCGTGGTTGGTGACCTTGAGCGTGCCGCCCTTCTTGTCCGAGGGGTTGACCACACCGGTCAATGCGGCGTTGAAGCCCGAGGCACCTTTCTGACCGGCGCCCTTGCTGGTATCGTCGCTGCTTGGACCGCCTCCGCAGGCGGACAGCACGAGCGACGCGGTGACCGCTCCGGCCACCAGCGCACCTGTTCTGATATTCACGTGTGTTGAACCTTCCCGGATGCCACGACTGTGCGGTCGTGGAGGGTGTTTCGGCACACGGGCAGCACGCATCGCCAGGCGTCCACGATGGACCCTCTACTGTGGACGGGCACGGGCATGCACCGCGCCCACCATGTGGGTCGTCGAGTCGTCTGTACGGGGTTACGAATCTGCTCGCGTAACGGCGATGTGCGTCGCCGTTCATTGAGCAAAGACCTCGGGCACGGCGAAGCGGTTGCGGCGGATCAGGTCACGCTTTGGTCAAGCAGCGCCGCGCCCGCTCAGTCGAGGAGCGCGATGTTCGCCGACTCCTCCGGGTCGGGGTCCTCGACGGCGAGAAACGCGGCGAGGACCTCGACCGCGACGTCGGGCGCGAGCCGCTTGAGGCTCATCGCGAGGACGTTGGCGTCGTTCCAGAGCCGGGCGCCCCGGGCGATCCACGGGTCCCAGGCGAGCGCGGCGCGGACGCCGGGCACCTTGTTGGCGGCGATCGCCGTGCCGGTGCCGGTCCAGCACATGACGACGCCGAGGTCGGCACGCCCCTCGACGACGGCGCGGCCGACGGCGGTGCCGAGGTCGGGCCAGGGCGCCCCGGGCACGGCGACGTCCAGCACCTCGTGCTGCAGGGCGAGGTGCTGGACGACGGCCGTGGTGGTCTCGTTGGAGTCGTCTGCGGCGAAGGCGATACGCACGCCTTCAAACCTAACCGTCAGTCGTCCAGGTCGCCGCCCGATGAGCTGGCTTCCAGGGACGACATCATCGACTTGGCCGCGGTGACGAAGTCGGCGCGGACCTTGTCGGGGGTGAGCGTGGTGCCGGCCGGCGCGATGATGTTCAGGCTGAGGTAGAGGTTGCCGTCGTACAGGTCGAGCTCGTACAGCAGGGCCTTGTCCGCGGTGGTGTACATCGCGAACGCCTTGGTGCCGACGCCGGACACGTCCGCGACGGTCGCGCCCGCCGCGACGCTGGCGTCGGCGGCCTTCTTCACCGAGTCGTAGTGGGTACGGACGTCCGACTCCGACGACGGCACGTCGATCATGACGGTCAGGGTGCCGGCCGCCTCGTACGTGACGACGCAGCCCGGGTAGGTGCGGCCGAACGCCTTGGTCTCCTTCGGCTTCTGGTCCTTGACGGTGCCGAACGAGGACAGGCCCTGGGCGGCGGAGACGGTCGCGCAGGCGTCGGCGGGCTTGGCGTAGGTGGTGGAGTCGGCAAAGAAGTACAGGGCCACGCCGCCGCCGCAACACAGCAGCAGCAGCGAGCCCGCGATGATTCCGAGGATGAGGAAGACTTTCTTCACGCGGTGATGCTGGTGTACGGCTCAGCGAAGATCAGTCGCGTAGCGGCCAATGTCGTCAACCCGCCTCGGCGAGCCGGCGCGCAGCCGCTGCGTGAGGGCGACGCACACCAGCACCACCACCGCGGCGGCGACCGCTCCCGGCGGCACGGCCTCGTGCAGCAGCAGCGCCGACCACGCGAGCGTCAGCACGGGCTGCGACAGCTGCAGCTGGCCGATCTTCGCCACCCCGCCCCGGGCGAGGCCCGAGTACCAGGCGAAGAAGCCCAGGAACATCGAGATCACGGTGACGTACGCGAAGCCGGCCCAGGCGCCCGCGGACGCGTGCGGCGGCTGCCGCCAGGCGGAGACCGCGGTCACGACGACGGTGAACGGCAGCGACAGCACGAGCGCCCAGCAGATCGTGCGGGCACCGCCGAGGTCGCGGGCGAGCGCGCCGCCTTCGGCGTAGCCGAGCCCGCACAGGGTGACGGCGGCGAGGAGGAACAGGTCGGCGGGGCCGGCCGAGCCGCGCACCGCGCCGCTGGCGACGAGGAACACGAGCACGGCGGCGAGCCCGGCGCCGCCGGCGACCCAGAACGCGGGCGTGGGACGTTCGCCGCTGCGGAGGACGGCGAAGCCGGCGGTGATCGCGGGCAGGAGGGCGATGACGACCGCGCCGTGCGACGCGGTGCTGGTGACGAGGGCGAGCGACGTGAGGAGCGGGAACCCGACCACGACGCCGAGCGCCACGACGGCGAGCCTGCGCCACTGCGCGGGCGTGGGCCGCGGCGCCCGGGTGACGGCGAGATACGCAAGGGCCAGGAGCCCGGCGCCGACGGCCCGGCCGAACGCGACGAACCACGCGTCGAGATCGCCGACGGCGACCCTGGTGGCGGGCAGCGACATGCTGAACGACAGGACGCCCAGCAGCCCCAGGATCACGCCCGTTACCGTCCCGGCGGGAGTAACGCTACTCTTGTCTCTCATGAATGACGATAACGCAGCCGTCCGCGTTATCCAAGATCTCCGGGCGCTGACGGCGGCGCAGGCCCCGGGGTCGCGGCTGCCGACGGTGCGCGAGCTCAGCACCCGCCACCAGGCGTCGCCGGTGACCGTGACCCGGGCGATCCGCGCGCTGACCGCCGAGGGCGTCCTGGACGCGCAGCCGGGCCGCGGCACGTTCGTCGCGCGCTCCGTCCCGGCTCACCCCGCAGCAGGCCGGGCAGGCGGTCCTCGACGTCGTCGACCGCCGTTCCGCCGCCGGGGAGCTCCGCTCCGACGTGGTGGA
>NZ_JBFANF010000098.1:0-35992 GCF_040674675.1 Dactylosporangium sp. NPDC049742
GTCTCCCGGGCGGTGGTCGCGTCGGTCAGCTGCTTCTGCAGGTCCGCGACCGCCGGGTCGTCCTTCGACAGGGCGGCGATCTGCGCCTTCAGACCGGTCTGCACGTCGCCGAGCTGGGCGTAGGTCTTGCCACCCGCGATGGACTTCAGGTGCAGGCCGATGAACTCGTTGGCGTAGCACTCCGCCTGCTTTCCGGTGGTGAGCCGCTGCCCGGCGTACTTGACGAGGCAGGCGGACTGCTTCTCCTCGGCGGTCATCGTGTCGGCGGTCTTGAACGTGATCTGCTGCTGGCTGAGCTGGTCCTTGACGTAGTCGTTGGCGAAGTTGGCGTTGCTGTTCAGCACGATACCGGCGACCAGCAGCAGCCCGGCCAGGACGACGAGGCCGAGACCGACGAGGATGTCGAGCGTCTTGCGCTTCATGGCGTGCCTTCCGGGGCTTCAGTTGGTGCGACTCGATGATGCCAACAGCGTCAGACAGCGGCATGGCCGCGACGCAGAGGACAATCACCCTTGTCGACGGGACGTACGTCCCCTCCGCCATGGGACCTCCGGCGACGGCACCGTGCAGCGTCGTGGGGCGGCCGTCCCGTGACCGCGGGCGGAACGCCCCTGTCGCGGTGGGCATCGGACGGCGAGAGTCGGCATTGCGCCGACACCATCACGGAAGGACACCGACCATGCTCGCCGCCGAGGCCAAGACCGAGGTCGAGATGCACGCCATCGAGCACGCAACGCAACGGCTGATCCTGCGGTACGCGGGGCGCCACGACCCGGAGGTGGTCCGGCAGACCGTCGACCAGCTGACCGACCTGTATGCGACCGCCGAGGTGTACGCGTTCGTCCCGGTGCTCATCGAACGGGACGCCCGTCGCATCCTCGACGAACCGGTCCGTTCTCGGCGGTGAGGACGTCCTGACCGAGCTTGCCGAGGGCGTGCAGGTCTCGACCATCGGGTCGAGGTGGCGGGCGTGCATCCGGGCGGCGGAGCGGGTCAGCCGGTTGCGCAGCTCCCATTCGCGGTTGCCTTTGCGGCTGCGGCGGCCCGGTGCTGGATGGTGACCCGGCGATGCCCAGCACCTGCACAGGGTCGGGCTGGGCCGGTAACACGGCGGTGGCGTGCGCGGTGAACGCCGCCGCGACCACCGACCACGACAGGCCATGGTCACGAGCGGCCTGCACCACCGTGCGGCAACCGTCGGCGACAGCGGCCCCCGCCGCACGCCGGGGTAGAACCTTAGAGATCTTGTCTCAACGATCTTGACAGGTTCCGGTGGGGCAGCGATCGTACGGCCTGTGCGTCCAGCCATCAACGTTCCCGTGCACTGCTGCCGGACCGTGCAGGTGCGGCAGTCCGGCAGCCGAAATAGTGCCGCCAGTCGCGGGGCTTGCCATCCGCGACTGGCGGCTTCCACTGCGGATCACCATCCCCTGTGGGCACCTGACGGTCTCGGCTCGTCAGTCGACGTGGCACTCTTCCTTGGCCAAGCCGGGTGGCTCAACGGCACACGGATCCTCGCGGACCGGCCCGACAATCGTTGTCCGTGAGACATCAATGCCTCAGGGCCGCCGCGCAATGTGATATTGACTACCTTCAAATTCTGCGTCGCGGCAGGTAACAATCGCTCGACGCCAACAAGATCCGAGCGAAGCGCTCGGCGAGCGAACGTACCGACAGCCGCTGCTCTACATCCTCACCTTCAATCCTCAACTGCGGAGCTCATGATGATCATTGGTGTGCTCAGGGAGTCACGCCCGGGAGAGACGCGCGTGGCAGCGACGCCAGCCACGGTGGTGGAGCTGGTCAAGCTGGGTTACGAGGTGATGGTGGAGTCCGGCGCCGGTCTGTTGTCCTCGTTTTCGGACGAGGCGTACGTCGAGGCGGGCGCGACGATCGGTCAGGCGTTGAAGGCCGACATCGTGTTCGCCGTCGACGCGCCGTCGACCGCGCAGCTGGACCTGCTGCCCGAGGGCGCCGTGCTGATCAGCATGCTGTATCCGCGCCTGAACCCGGACCTGGTCGCGGACCTCTCCCGGCGACCGATCACGGCATTGGCGATGGATGCCGTACCCCGGATCTCGCGAGCCCAGTCGCTGGACGTGCTCTCGTCGATGGCCAATATCGCGGGCTACCGGGCGGTGGTGGAGGCGGCGCATGTGTTCGGCCGGTTCTTCACCGGGCAGGTGACCGCGGCGGGCAAGGTACCTCCGGCCAAAGTGCTCGTCGCCGGTGTGGGTGTCGCCGGCCTGGCGGCGATCGGTGCCGCCGGCAGCCTGGGCGCGATCGTACGGGCAACAGATCCGCGGCCGGAGGTGGCCGACCAGGTCAAGTCGCTGGGCGGCGAGTACCTGTCGATCAAGACCGCGGACGTGGAGGTCTCCGCGACCGGTTACGCCAAAGAGATGTCGGACGACTACAACCAGCGCGCTGCCCAGTTGTACGCCGAGCAGGCTCAGGACGTCGACATCATCATCACCACGGCGCTCATCCCCGGCAAGCCGGCGCCTCGGCTGATCACAGCCGAGATGGTAGCCAGCATGCAACCGGGCAGCGTGATCGTCGACATGGCCGCCGCCAACGGTGGAAACGTCGAGGGCACCGTCCCGGGCGAAGCGGTCGTCACCGGCAATGGCGTAACGATCATCGGCTACACCGACCTGGCGGGGCGGCTGCCCGCGCAGGCGTCACAGCTCTACGGCACCAATCTGGTGAACCTGATGAAGCTGATGACCCCCGGCAAGGACGGACAGCTCGTCCTGGACTTCGACGATGTCGTGCAGCGCTCGATGACGGTCGTACGCGACGGCGAGCTGACCTGGCCACCGCCGCCGGTATCGGTGTCGGTGGCCCCGGCCGCCGCCCCTCAGGCGACCACTCCGGTCGAACCTCGCGAGCAGCGACCGGTCTCGGCGCGCAGGCGGTTGACCCTGGTGGGGGCCGGTGCGGCCGTGCTGTTCCTGGTCGTGGCACTGTCACCCGCCGCGCTGCGGGGTCATCTCACGGTCTTCGCACTGGCGATCATCATCGGCTACTACGTGATCGGACACGTGCACCATGCCCTCCACACGCCGCTGATGTCGGTGACCAACGCCATCTCGGGGATCATCGTTGTCGGCGCCCTGCTGCAGCTCGGGCACGGTGACAACGTCGTGACCACGCTGTCGCTCGTCGCGATCCTGCTGGCCAGTATCAACATCTTCGGTGGCTTCGCGGTGACGCGCCGCATGCTCGCCATGTTCTCCAGGAGCTGAACTGATGACCGTTGAAACGGCTGCGCAGGCGGCGTACATCGTCGCCGCCCTACTCTTCATCCTGGCGCTGGCAGGTCTGTCCAAACACGAGACCGCCAAGGTGGGTAACACCTTCGGCATCGCCGGCATGGCCCTGGCGTTGGTAGCGACCATCGCGCTCGCGGTCGTCGACGAGATCAGCGGACTCGGTCTGACACTGCTCATTGTGGCGATCGTCATCGGCGCCGCGATCGGGTTGTACCGCGCGAGCAAGGTCGAGATGACCGGCATGCCCGAGCTGATCGCGCTGCTGCACAGCTTCGTAGGTCTCGCCGCCGTGCTCGTCGGATGGAACGGGTACCTGCACGTCGAGTCCGCCATGGGCGGGGGCGAGGCCGAGCTGCTGCGTCGCCAAGACCTCCTCGGGATCCACAGCGCCGAGGTCTTCATCGGCGTCTTCATCGGCGCCGTAACGTTCACCGGCTCGATCGTGGCCTTCCTGAAGCTGTCCGCCCGGATCACGTCCAACCCACTGATGCTGCCGGGCAAAAACATCCTCAACCTCGGTGCGCTCACCGCGTTCGGCGTGCTCACGGCCTGGTTCGTGATCGAGCCGCAGCTGTGGCTGCTGATCGTCGTCACCATGATCGCCCTGCTCCTGGGCTGGCACCTGGTCGCCTCCATCGGCGGGGGCGACATGCCGGTGGTCGTGTCAATGCTCAACAGCTACTCTGGCTGGGCCGCGGCCGCCTCGGGCTTCCTGCTCGAAAACGATCTGCTCATCGTCACCGGCGCCCTCGTCGGCTCCTCGGGCGCCTATCTGTCGTACATCATGTGCAAGGCGATGAACCGGTCCTTCATCTCCGTGATCGCCGGTGGTTTCGGCGCCGAGGCAGGGCCCGCCGACGACACCGACTACGGCGAGCACCGGGAGGTCACGGCCGAGGACGTCGCCAAGCTGCTCGCCACCGCGGACTCCGTGATCATCACCCCCGGGTATGGCATGGCGGTCGCCCAGGCGCAGCACGGCGTCGCCGAGCTCACCCGCAGGCTCCGGGAGAAGAGCGTCAACGTCCGCTTCGGTATCCATCCCGTGGCGGGCCGCCTGCCGGGTCACATGAACGTGCTGCTCGCCGAGGCCAAAGTGCCCTACGACATCGTCCTGGAGATGGACGAGATCAATGACGACTTCGCGGGCACCTCGGTCGTGCTGGTCATCGGGGCCAACGACACGGTCAACCCCGCGGCCACCGAGGACCCCGCCAGCCCGATCGCCGGCATGCCCGTGCTCAGGGTCTGGGACGCCGACAGCGTCATCGTGTTCAAACGCTCGATGGCCTCCGGCTACGCCGGCGTGCAGAATCCCCTGTTCTTCCGGGAGAACAGCGCGATGCTCTTCGGCGACGCGAAGGACCGCGTGGAGGACATCCTCCGCGCCCTTTGACGCTGCGCTTGCCGAAAACCCCATCCGCCCTGGTGAGGCCGGTGTGGGGTATCGGAGATTTGATCCGGTTGCTTGGCCTGGGCGTAGCTGGTGATCGATGCGGCAGGATGGGCTGCCGTGCTGCTGCGACTGGCCTACCTGGGTGTGACGAACGCGTTCGCGGTGCTGCGGCTGCTGCCGATGAGCAATCGGGACAAGGATGTGGAGATCCTTGCCCTGCGCCATCAGGTCACGGTGCTGGAACGCCAGCTGGGCAAGGATAAGGTGCGGTTCGACGGGACTGACCGGGCGTTCCTGGCGGCCCTGCTGCACCGCCTGCCGCGCGATGTGCTGCACCGACTACGTCTGCTGGTGCGCCCCGATACGGTACTGCGATGGCATCGCGACCTGCTCGCTCGCCGTCACGCGGCCGTCTCCCGACCCAAGCGCCCGGGCCGGCCGCGCACGGTGCACTCCGTCCGGACCCTGGTGCTACGCCTGGCACGAGAAAATCCCAGCTGGGGCTACCGACGCCTGCACGGCGAACTGCTGGTGCCGGGAGTGAAAGTGGCCGCATCCACGGTGTGGGAAATCTTGAAGGAAGCCGGGATCGACCCGACGCCCGAGCGGGCTTCCAGCACCTGGGCCGACTTCCTACACTCCCAAGCCGACGCCCTGCTGGCCTCGAAGACACCGGTTCCCGGGCGCTGCACATGATCCGCGACCGGGACGCCAAATTCCCCGAACTGTTCGACGCCATCCTCGCCGACGCGGGCATCAACGTCGTGCTCAGCGGCGTCCGGATGCCGCGCATGAACTCAATCATGGAACGGTGGGTCCAGACCTGCCGCCGTGAACTGCTGGACCGTACCTTGATCTGGAACCAACGGCACCTGCTCCACGCCCTGCACGAGTTCGAACAGTTCTACAACCGACACCGCCCACACCAGGGCATCGCGAACGCCCGCCCGCTGTACCCGTTGCCCACACAGATCGCCGACCCGGACAAGATGACCCGTCTCAGCGTCCGAAGACGCGAGCGCCTCGGCGGCATCCTCCACGAATATGAGCATGCCGCCTGACCTGCACGGATGAGGTTTTCGGCAAGAGCAGGGCGGGCACGGCTTACAGCGTCGAACCATGCGCTGAACGCTTGGTGCCGAACCTCCCTGTCGGCGGCCTCCTGGCGTCGACGACGCGATGACGAACGCAGTACGGCAACCGGTCTAACTCGTCCAGCACCAACGGAAGCTGACGCTGGTTGAACACCGTGTCCAGGTATGCACAGAGCCCGGCGAGCATCGGAAACACTGAACTGTCAATATCGATCAACTCCTGGGTCCACGCGAACCCTGACGCATGCTCCAGAACGCGCCCAGACTCGTCCCGGACTTGAAGATCGATCACCGGACCCACCGTATCGAACCCACCCCAGCAAGATCGATCACGAAGTGTGCGCCAGAGCCCCGAAGTCACGAACGAAGCCAGGTGAAGGAACAGCGCCGTTGACAGGTGCGTGAGCGCGCACGTGGCACCGCAAGGGTGACCGGCTCCGGAGAGCCGGTGAGAGGTCATCCACATCGTCGGCAACCTCGCGTGGATCATCACGCCGTGTTGGTGACCGGCTCCGAAGAACCGGTGAAGGTGCGACTCCCACATGTCCGCGGTGTCCGGCATGACCGGCGAGGTTGGGACCTGGTCAGACCTACCATGCGAAGTCGGTGAACCTTGCTGATGGCTGAGGCTTGCGCCTCGGCCATCGATACCGGGCTCGGTCTGGTGGTTGGCCTCGTGGGTGGTGGACGCGGGGTGCTTCAGCCGTCCTGAAGTACCGTTGTGTGATGGATCGGAGGTTCCCGCCCCATCCGGTTCGTGGTGTCCGGGTGCGGCACTCCCCTCAGACCGGCGGCACCTGCGTGTTCGCCGACGTCACCGTGGATTTCGAGCCGGCCTCGCCCGGGTTCGCGTTCACCGTCGCCGAGGATGTCCGCTACCCGGGCTACAACAACCCGGAAGCGCTATCCGGGTACCGCGCAGCGCTGGCCGAGGGTCTGTCCGACGCCTTGGCAGACCGGGTGACCGGAGCCGTGGTGGCGGTGACCGTCGTGCTACGAATCCTGGTGGCGCACAAGGTCGACTCCAGCGAAAGGTCATTCCGAACAGCCGGCCATCTCGCCGTCCATGTGGCCTTCGATCGCATCGAGAGTCAGTAGTCGCTGTCCGAGGGAGCCCGTGGCGGGCGCACCGCCAGCCGGCCATCTGTGACGCGCGCTATTGCCTCGGCGCGCACCTCACCCGGATTCTGCTGAGCATGGCCACCGACCGGCTGCCGCATCACGGCTGCCCAACCTCCGGCCGACGGTTCCTGAGGCGGTCCTTGCATGGTTCGACGGGCAGAACCACTGCGGCGTTCCCGCCCTCCCGGTGAGTTGATTTGCCCGTCAACCACAGTGGACAAATGCGACTGCCAACCAACCAACCAACCCGCACGCCCACCGCTGGGGACATCGTTGACCGACGTCACCGAGACACACCGAGACACATCGCGGCAGCCGCCTAGCAGGCCGCCCAGTCGATGGCCCTCGGCGGCATGCCGATGCCCACGGGCACAACGATGCTCGGCTGCCGGACCGCTCCGAGCGACGGTGCTCGCGCGGTGCGTACGTCGGGCAGGCTGGAGCGGACCGGTGACCGAGCTGGTCGACGGCGGCCGGTTCGACCTGGCCGGCAGGGACGACGCAGTCATCATCAACATGACCTCGGTGCTGGCGTTCGTTCCGATGCCGATCTGAGCTTCCCCCGCTTTGATGGAGCGGTTGATCTTCCCCGGGCTCCGGGTCGCGTCGGCGACCCAGAGCCGGTTCGGCGCTGTTGCGGTGAAGGTGGCGGTCCTGCGGCGTCAGGTCGGTCGACCGCGCCTGTCGCGGCCGGAACGGGCGGTGTTGTCCGCGTTAGTCCGGGCGCTGCCGCGGGAACTGTGGAAGCATCCCGGATGTATGTGTTCGCGGTGATCGAGCACGCCAGCCGCCGAATCCGCATCCAGGGCGCCACCCCGCACCCCACCACCGCATGGGTGGCACAGGCCGCGAAGAACCTCGTCATGGACCTCGAAGACACCGGTTCCCGGGCGCTGCACATGATCCGCGACCGGGACGCCAAATTCCCCGAACTGTTCGACGCCATCCTCGCCGACGCGGGCATCGACGTCGTCCTCAGCGGCATCCAGCTGCCGAGAATCAACTCGATCATGGAACGATGGGTCCAGACCTGCCGCCGCGAACCGCTGGACCGGACGCTGATCTGGAACCAGCCGCACCTGCTCCAGCCCTGCACGAGTTCGAACAGTTCTACAACCGACACCGCCCACACCAGGGCATCGCGAACGCCCGCCCGCTGTACCCGTTGCCCACACAGATCGCCGACCCGGACAAGATGACCCGTCTCAGCGTCCGAAGACGCGAGCGCCTCGGCGGCATCCTCCACGAATATGAGCATGCCGCCTGACCTGTATGGATGAGGTTTTCGGCAAGAGCAAGGTCCACTGCCATCACCGGACGGTGACGATGACCGACTCGGCTTCGCCGACGCCGCCGCAGATGGTGACCAAGCCCCGCCCGCCACCCCGCCGACGCAGCTCATTGATAGCTGTCATCACCAGTCGGCCTCCCGTCGCGCCGGTGGGATGGCCGACCGCGACGGCGCCGCCGTTGACGTTTGTCCGTTCGCGCAGCCGCTGCGCCTTGTCCCGGTCGCCGTCCGCCAGTACGAGCGTCGTCACCAGGGGCACGGCGGCGAAAGCCTCGTTGACCTCGATCAGGTCGATGTCCGCGAGCGTCAGGCCGGCCTGGGCCAGTGCCCGCTGGGCCGCCCGCGCGGGCATCGACGCCAGCCGTTGCGGGTCGCCAGAGACCTGGGTGCAGGCGCCGACGGTGGCCAGGCCGGTGGTGCCGCGCCGCGTCGCCTCCCCCTCGCTGGCCAGCACCAGGGCCACCGCGCCGGTGCTCATGTTGGGCGCGTTGCCCGCCGTCACTGTGGCACTGCCGTAGACCGTCGGCAGCGCGGCCAGCTGCTGTGCCGTGGTGGCGGGCCTCGGCACCTCGTCGGCGGCCAGCCGGACGGCGCGGCCGTTGCGGTCCGGCACGTCCACGGGCACGATCTCGTCGTCGAAGCAGCCGCGGGCCAGCGCATCGGCGTAGCGTTGCTGGCTGCGCAGCGCCCAGTCGTCCTGTTCGGCGCGGTCCACGCCGTGCTCGGTGGCTTCGGCGCCGGCCTGTACGGCCCTGGGTACCCCCGTGTGCGGGCAGGAGACGACGAGTTGGTCGGTGAGCACGATGTCGCCGATCCGGTTGCCGAAGCGGGCCTCGTGCACGAAGTACGGCACCCGGCTCAGGTTCTCCACGGCACCGGCGACGCTCAGCGCGGTGTCGTTCAGCCGCAGTCCCCGGCTGGCCAGCGTAATCGCCGCGAGCGACGAGCAGCAGGCCCGGTCGACGGTGTACGCGACCTTCTCCTCGGGGATACCCGCACGCAGCAGCACCTGCCGGGCCACCGAGCGCTCGGCGCCGGGGAAGTTCACCCCGAACGCCAACTCGTCGACGTCCGCGCCGGTCAGCCCGGCGCGCTGCAGCACGGCGCCCACCGGGATCGCCCCGAGCTCGGGCAAGGGCAGGTCACGCAGGGCGCCGCCGAAGCGGCCGAACGGGGTACGACCCGTGGCGAGGACGACAACGTCGCCGGTCATGGGACCTTCCTTTCGAAGACGTCGGCGGTCCACGCCGACCTGCGGTACGGGGCCAGCGCCTGGGTGCGCAGTTGGGCGATACGCCGGCCGTACCAGGCCACGCCACCCTCTTCGGTGAACGCCATCGCGCCGTACGCCTGGAAGGTGTGGTACGTGGCGGTGCGCGCCGCGCGGGCGGCGGACAGGACGGCGGCACGGGCGCCACGGGCGGCGTCCGGTGCACCGTCGGCCAACCGGGAGGCGGCACGGCTCGTCAAGGCATGCGCGGCCGCCAGGCCGACGTCGGCCTCGGCGAGCGGAAATGCCACGCCCTGGAAGTCGCCCAGCGGCCGGCGGAACTGGTGGCGGGCGGCCACGTACTCGGCGGCGTCTCGAACCAGCCGGGCACCGGCTCCGACGAGTTGCGCGGCAAGTGCCAGGTCACCGAGGGCGAGCGCGCCGCAGTCGTCGGAGATGCGCCGGATGGGCGCCAGCGGCATCTCGGCCCACTGGTCACCGGTGAGCATCGGTACCGGCGACGCCTCGCCGGCCGGCTCACATTCCCAGAGGCCATCGTCGGTGAGCGCGAAGAACGCGGTGGCGCGGTGTCCCCAGGGCAGCGGACCGCCGGTACCCACGGTGGCGATGCCGTTCGCCGGTGGTCCACCGGCAGCGCGGGTCGCCAGGACGGTTTCCCAGAGCGGGCCGGGGCAGCCGAGCCCGCCCAACTCCTCCATGACGGCGGCGATCTCGCGGGCGACCTCGGTGCCCTCGGCCGCGAGGCCGAGAAACCCGATGTCGGCGAGGTCCTGCCAGGTCTGCTCGGGGAACCCGTCGCCCGGGAGGTGGCGCCAACCCTCCTCGTGGCGGCGGCACAGCGTACGCACTGCCTCCGCGAACTCCCGTGGCTGCTGGCCGTAGTCCACCTCAAGCATCACGGGTGACCTCCCGCAGGGTACGTTTGTCCACCTTCATCGCCGGAGTCACCGGCAGCGCGTCGAGCACGTGGAACCGGCGGGGCACCTTGTACCCGGCCAGTGCGGCGCGGCAGTGGTCGCGCAGCGCGTCGGGATCCACGCCGGCGCCAGGGTGCGGTACGACGGCGGCCTCCACCCGTTCGCCCCACAGCGGGTCGTCCGCGCCGAACACCGCCACCTGGTGGACCTGCGGGTGCCTGGCGATCACGTTCTCGACCTCGATCGGGAAGACGTTCTCGCCGCCCGAGATGATCATGTCTTTGACCCGGCCGGCCAGGTGGAGGAAGCCGTCCGCGTCGAGCCAGCCGAGGTCGCCGGAGCGGATCGCGCCGTCGACCATCGTGGTGCGGGTCTGTTCCGGCTGCGCCCAGTAGCCGGACATCTGCCACGGCGTGCGGACCAGGACCTCCCCGACGCTGCCCCGTGGCACGTCCTGGCCGGTGTCGTCGATGATGCGGATCGACGCGCCCGGCACCGGACGACCCAGCCCCCGGTCGTCGCCGTCCTCCTGTTCCCAGGAGCGCACCCGGGCCGCCGCGCCGAACTCGGTGGCGCCGTACCCGGTGATCAGGTGGGCCCGGGGGAACGCGGCGCGCAGCCGACCGGGGAAGTCGGGTGCGCTGGCGGTTGAGCCGAACAGCACCCGCCGGATCGAGGCACCGTGTTCCGCGCCGAAGCCGGGATGGTCCAGCAGTCGCAGCAGTGCGGTGGGTGCGCCGAACAGCCGGGTGGGCCGGCCGGTGGCGAGCGCGTCGAGCACGGTGGCCTCGTCGAAGCGCGGCAGGAGCCAGGCGGTGCCGCCCGCGTACAGGGTCGCGAACGCGACTGTGGCGATCGCGATGTGGAAGAACGGGGAGAAGTACAGCTCCACGTCGGTGCGCCGGATCTCCATCTGCGCCTGGCAGGACGCGGCGTACTGATACAGCGCCGAATGGGTCCAGGTGGCGCCCTTCGGCTCGCCGGTGGTGCCGCCGGTACCGATGATCATCGCGGCCGCCTCGTCTCGGAACGAGGACGACGAGGAGGCGGGGATCGCGGCGGTCAGCGCCATCCGGTCGGTCAACGACCCGGGAGCGCCGGCCGCGGGCAGCGTGGCCAGGCCGCAGCCTAGCCTGGCCGCCAGCTCGGTGTCCGGTTCGGCGACCAGCAGCAGGGCCGGGCCGAGTGGGGCCAGGAAGGCGTACGCTTCGGGCGGGGCGAGTCGGGTGTTCAGCGGTACCGCGACCGCCCCGGCGGCGATGACCCCGAACAGCGCGGCCAGATGCGGGGCGCCGGGTGCCAGCGCGGTGACCACCCGGTCGCCCGGGGCGACGCCGAGGGCGCTCAGCGCGGCGGCGTGCTCCTCGATCGCGGTCCACAGTTCCGCGTAGGTGTACTCGCCGGACGGGTCGATCAGCGCCGGTGCGTTCGGCGCGTGCCGCGCGTGGTCGGCCAGCACCTCCAGGTATCCGGTCATCGACGTCCTCCCAGCCCGAGCGCCTCGCGGGCCAGCACGCCCAGCATGATTTCCGAGGTGCCTCCAGCAATGGTCTCCATGAAGGTCTCGTGCCACAGGAAGCTCGGCGTGCCGGTGCCGGCGGCCCCGGCATCGCCGACGTCGAACGGCAGCCGCGCGATGCGTTGCAGGGTCCTGCTGCCCAGCAGCTTCGCCCGCGCCGCCTGCGCGGCACCGTCCTGGCCGGCCTCAAGAGCCGCGAGGGTACTCATGGCGGCCACCTCCACCTCGGCCACGTCCAGCGCGACGTCGGCGATGTCGGCGCGGATCCGGGCATCGGCCCACCAGCCCCGCTCGACCGACCAGCGCAGCAGATCCTCGTAGTCGCGGCGGACCCGGCCGGGCAGCACCATCAGATGCCGCTCGACGGCCAGCGCGGCTCGGATCAGCTGCCACGCCTCGCCTTCGGCACCGATGCGGTTCTCCTGCGGCACGTACACGCCGTCGAGGCTCACCTCGTTCAGCCGGTGCCCGTCGATGGTGTGGATCGGCCGGATCTGCACCCCGGGTGCCGTGAGGTCGAGCATCAGCAGCGTGTGACCGTCGTCCGGGGTGCGGCACAGCAGCCACAGGTAGTCGGAGTTGTGCGCGTCGGAGGTCCACCGTTTCTCGCCGGTGACCCGGTAGCCGTCGCCGTCGCGTGTCGCCCTTGTGCGCACCCCGGCCAGGTCGGAGCCGGCTTCCGGCTCCGAGTATCCCAACGCGAAGCTGATCTCACCCAGGCCGATGCCGGGCAGGAAGCGCGCCCGCTGCTCACCCGTGCCGTGCCCGATGATGGTCTTCGCGACGATCCCGGCGGCCAGGTCGGGGCGTACGGCGCGGGCGTAGGCCAGCTCGTCCCAGACAATGAATTCGGTCGAGGGCGGCGCGTCCTGCCCGTCCCACTCCCTCGGCCAGGCCAGTCGCAGCCAGCCGCGCCGGCCGAGTTCGCGGTACAGCTCGCGGCTGGCACCGCCGCGGCCGTGGAAGTACTGCATCGGGTCGCGGCTGTGCGCGTGTTCGGCGAGGAACGCCCGCACTTCGTCGCGCAGTCGCTCCTGCTCGGCGGTGAAGGTCCATCTCATGCCGGTACCTCGACGTTCCACTGTGGAGGACGTCGCTGCACGAAGGCGCGCGCACCCTCCAGGAAGTCGGGGTGGGTCCACTGCCGGCGGGCCAGTTCCCAGCCGTACTCCAGGGCCTCCTGGTGCGGCCGCTCGGCGGCCCCCCAGATCGCCTGCTTCGAGCGCGACACCGCACTCGGGGAGTTGGCGGCGATGGCCACGGCCAGCTCCCATGCGGTGTCCATCAGGCCGGCCGCCGGCACCAGCTCGTCGACCAGGCCCAGCTGGTACGCGCGTGCCGCGTCGAGCCGGAAACCCTTGCCCGTCAACGTCATCCGCAGCACGGTACCCAGCGGCAGCCGGCGGGCCAGGCCGATGTTCTCCACCGCACCTACCTGCCCGACGCTGACATGCGTGTCCATGAACTGGGCGTGGTCGGCGGCCACGACGACGTCCGCGTCCGCCACGAAGTGCAGCCCGCCCCCGGCGACCAGGCCGTTCACGGCGCAGATGATGGGCTTCCACACCTGGTTCTGCAACGGTGACCAGACGATGTCCTCGGCCACCGTGCCCTGGCCGGACGTGGTCGTGCCGGTGTCGGCCACCTCGCGGACGTCGGCGCCGGTACAGAAGTGCCGGTCCCCGGTGCCGGTGACGATGACCACCCGTACCGACGGATCGTCACGCACGTTCGCCCATAGCTCGCGCAGCCGGGGCCGCATCCGCCGGGACAGTGCGTTGCCTACGTCCGGCCGGTTGAGCCGGATGGTGGCGATGCCGTCGCGCTCGTCGTACTCGATGCCCTCGTTCGTCAAACCGTTCGTCATTCCGGCCTAGCCCACGATCCGGTCGGCACGCAGCCGTTCGATGTCCACTGTGGATAGGCCTAGCCCGCCGAGCAGTTCGTCGGTGTGCCGGCTGTACCCGACCGGCGGGCCCGGCGCCACCGGTGCCGTCCGGGAGAAACGCGGCGCGGGTGCCGGCTGGGGCGCACCCGCGACCGGGACCAGGGTGCGCCGGGCGGCCAGGTGCGGGTGCGCGGCGGCCTCGGCCATCGACAGCACCGGCGTGACGCAGGCGTCCGTACCGTCGAAGGCCTCCGTCCACTCGTCCCGGGATCGGGTGGCGAAGATCCGGGCGAACGCGGCGGCCTGGGCCGGCCAGCGCTCCCGGTCGTGCTGCGGAAATTCCTCGGCGGCCAACTCGAGCCCGGACAGCAGCTGCGCGTAGAACTGTGGCTCGATCGCGCCGACCGCCATGAAGCCTCCGTCGCTGGTGCGATACGTGCGGTAGAACGGCGCACCGCCGTCGAGCACGTTGCTCTCCCGCCGGTCCGACCAGGTACCGGCGGCCAGCATCCCGTGGAACATCGCGGTCAGCGAGACCGCACCATCCACCATGGCCGCGTCGATGACCTGCCCGGTCCCGGAGATCTCCCGTTCCCGCAGGGCGCACGCGATACCGAAGGCCAGGTACAGCGCTCCCCCGCCGAAGTCGCCGACCAGGTTCAACGGCACCGGCGGTGGCAGCTCGGCCGGTCCCATCGGATGTAGCACGCCGGCGATCCCGATGTAGTTGATGTCGTGCCCGGCGCGCTGGGCCAGCGGCCCGTCCTGCCCCCAGCCGGTCATCCGCGCGTAGATCAGCCCCGGATTGCGGTCCAGGCAGGGTTGCGGGCCGGCACCCAGCCGCTCCATCACGCCGGGCCGCATCCCCTCCATCAACACGTCGGCGCCCGCCACGAGGCGCAGCAACAGGTCCACGCCCTCGGACCGCTTGAGGTCCAGTGCCACGGTGCGCCGGTGCCGGTGCCGGGGATCGGTCTCGGCGCGCGCTCCCGCGCCCGGCGCGGGGGCGCCCACCCGGTCGACCCGGATCACCTCGGCACCCATGTCGGCCAGCAGCATCCCGGCGAACGGCACCGGGCCCAGCGCCGCCACCTCGATGACCCGTACCCCGTGCAGTGGCCCGGACATGACGTCTCCTTCGTCGTATGCTGTGTTCATCGCAGTGCTGACACCCCGAGCAGGTGCTTGCCCAGGTGCAGGATCTGGATCTGGCTGGTGCCCTCGGGGATGGTCGCCTCCCGCGCGTCGCGGAAGTAGCGCTCCACTGGGGACTCCTCCATCAGCCCGGCCCCGCCGTGCACCTGCAACGCCAGCGTGGCCGCCTGACCGGCTGCCTCGCCGCAGTAGTACTTGGCCATCGAGCACTCGTACCGGCCCGGCAGCCCGGCGTCGAGCGTGCGGGCTGCCTGATAGCCCAGCAGCCGGGCCGTCTCGGTGAGTGTGGCGACCTGCACCACCATCTCCTGCACCAGTTGGAATCCGGCGATCGGGCGGCCGAACTGTTCCCGGGTGCGGGCGAAGCTCACACAGGACTCCAGGCAGGCCTGTGCCAGCCCGACCGCGCCCATGGCCATGTTCAACCGGCCCAGGTTGACGCCGGCCATCGCCAGGGCCAGCCCGCGGCCCAAGTCGCCGAGCAGGTTGGCCGCCGGTACCCGGGTCTGCTCGAAGACCAGTTCGCAGCTGGTCGTGGCCCGCAGTGGCATGTGCGGGATGTCATAGGCCTGGTACTGCGACTCCGTCCGGTCGACCAGGAACGCGCTGACCTCACCGGTGTCCGGCACGCGGGCCAGCACGACCCCGAAGTCGCCGGCCAGGGCGTTGGTGATGTACTGCTTCCGCCCGTTGATGACGTAGTCATCCCCGTCACGCCGGGCTGACGTGCGCAGCGCCCCGGCGTCGGAGCCCGCTTCGGGTTCGGTGAGCGCGAACCAGCCGAACCGCTGCCCGGCCAGCAGTGGCCGCAGGAACCGCTCCTTCTGCTCCGGCGTGCCGGCCGTGCTCAGTATCCGCGCCAGCATGCTCTGCACGTTGAGGGTCGTGCGCAGCGAACCCCAGCAGCGGCCGGCCTCCTGCATCAGCAGCGCCAGCATCATGTGGCTGGCACCGTCGCCGCCGTCGGCCACCGGTACCACGCCGCGCACGTACCCGAACTCGTACAGCTCGACCAGCCGATGCCAAGGGAAGGTGCGTGCCCGTTCGTGCTCGGTCACGATCGGCGCGATCTTCGCGTCGAGGTACGAGCGCACACTGTCGCGCAGCAGCCGCTCGTCCTCGTTCAGCAGAACGTCCATGGCCGCCGCCTCAGCTGAACCGGCCGCCGGTGACGTGCAGCACGTCCCCAGTGACGAACGAGGCGGCCGGCGAGGCGAAGTACAGCGCGGCGGCGGAGATGTCTTCGGGGGTGCCGAGGCGGCGGATCGAGTTGGCGCGCTGCGCCCGTTCCGCGATGGCGTCGAACTTCGGGTGCTGGCGGACGGTCTCGGTGGCGACCAGGCCGGGGGCGATCGCGTTGACCGTGATGTTGTACCGGCCGAGTTCCTTGGCCAGGGTACGGGTCAGGCCGACGATGCCGGCCTTGGCCGCGGCGTAGTTCGCCTGCCCCGGGTTGCCCAGGTAGGCGCGGGAGCTGATGTTGATGATCCGTCCATAGCCGCGCTCGATCATGCTCGGCGCCACGGCACGGCTGCACGCGAAGGTGCCGTACAGGCACACGTTGAGCACCTGGTGCCAGTCGTCGTCGCTCATGGACACCAACGGCCGGTCCACCGGGAAGCCGGCGTTGTTGACCAGGATGTCGATGCGGCCGTGGCGGTCGTTCACCTCGGCGGCCATCGCGTCGATGCTCTGCCGGGACGTCACGTCGAGCACGTGCGGATGTGCGTCGATGCCATCCGCGACGAACTGCTCGGCACCCCGGGCGGCGGGTTCGGCGGCGATGTCGGCCACGATGACGATCGCGCCGGCCAGCCCGAGTTCCCGGCCGATGGCCAGCCCTAGCCCGCCCGCTCCACCGGTGACCACGGCCACCTGACCGCGGAGCGACTGTGTTGAAACCGAGGCCGTAGCCGTCATGTGCGGTACTCCCTGTCCTTCAGAGGTTGGTGGCCGGCCCAGGACTCGTCCTGACCGACGAGTTCGGTGCGGCCGGCGAGCATCTTCGTGATCCGCTCGCAGCATTCGCGCAGCAGTCGCCCGTACAGCGCGGATCGTTGTTCGTCCATCTCACTGGTGAAACCCACGGCGGCGGCGACCAGCCGGATCCGCCCGTCCGGCCCGAAGACCGGCGCGGCGACTGTGCTGACGCCCAGCGCGTAACCCTCGTGGTCGACCGCGAAGCCCTGCTCGCGCACGCGTTCCAGATCGCGCAGGAAGATCTCCTTGCGAGTGACGCTCTTGCTGGTGAACAGTTGCAGCCCGGTGGCCAGTGCGGCGTTGACCTGCGAGGGCTGGTCGTAGGCGAGGAAGACCCGGCCGAACGAGCCGCCCTGGATCGGCACCGGCGTGCCGACCTGCAGGGTGATGCGTACCCGGTGCGGGCGTTCCAGCTTGTCGGCCAAGATGATCTCGGTCAGGCTGATCCGCCGGTACAGCACGATCGTGACGTTCATCTGTTCCAGCAGTTCGGCCAGGCTGCGCTTGGCGATGCTGACGTCGTTCATCTGGTTGGCAGCGGCGGCACCGAGCTCGACCAGGGCCGGGCCGAGCTGGTAGCGCTGCCCGGCGTCGTCGTACTGCACGAGGTTCTCGGCCAGCAGGGTGCGCAGGATGTAGTAGGTGGTGCTCTTGTTCATCCCGGTGGCTTCCACCGTCTGCGCCAGCGACATCGAGTCCCGCGCGGCGAGCAGCCTCAGCACCCGTACGGCCCGTTCGATGGCGGGGACTCGGTACTCCTCGGACATGGCAACAGCACCTCGACTCATCCGCTCACCTCGCCATTGGCCAGACGCCGTGAGATGAGCCGCTTGAGTATCTCCGACGAGCCGTCCGCGATCCGTACCGTTCGCATGCTCTGCCACGCCTTCGTGAGCCCCACCTCGGTCGTGATGCCCATCCCGCCGAGCGTCTGCATGGCCCGGTCGATGACATCGGTGGCCATCTCGGTGGCGAACAGCTTGGCCATCGCAACCTCGGTCAGGGCGGGCCGCCCGGCGTCGACCAGTCCGGCGGCGTGCAACCCCATCAGGTGCGCCGCGTGGATCCGGGTGGCGGCATCGGCCAGCGGGAACGAGATACCCTGGTTGTCGAACAGCCGGGTACCGAACGTCTCCCGCCCGGTGGCGAACTCGACCGCCAGGCCCAGCGCCCAGCGGGCCAACCCGACGCCCTTCGCCGTGTTGTACAGCCGGCCGGTGGCGATGCCGTCCAACCCGAGCGACAGCCCGCCGCCCGGCTCGCCGAACAGCTGCCAGTCCTCGACGCGCACGTCGTCCATCGACAGGATGGCATGCTCGCCGCCCATCTGGCCGTACAGGCCGATGACGCTGTCCACCCGGAATCCCGGCGCGTCGGTCGGCACCAGGAAGGCCGAGATGCCGCCCGCCCGGGCCCGTACCCTTTCGAGGTCGGTGACCGCGAAGACGAGGGCCAGGTCGGCATGCGGCCCGTTGGAGATCCACTGCTTGACGCCGGTGAGCCGCCAGCCGCCCGCCTCGGGTACCGCCCGGGTCGACATCTGCCACACGTCCGAGCCGGCGCCCGGCTCGGACATCGCGAAGCACATGGTCTGCTCGCCGGACAGGAGGGGGCCGAGGAAGGTGTCGCGCAGCCGTTGCCCGGCGTGGGCGAACACCACGCTCGGTCCGGTCGCCCAGTGCGCCACCACCTCGCTGCCCAGCCAGCTGGCGCTGCCGCAGAGCCGGTTGATGAGTTCCCACGCCGCGTACATGGTGACCGCGCCCTGCCCACCGCCGCCGAGATCCTCGGGAACGCACATCGTGTAATACCCGGCGCGGGACGAGGCCATCCGGACCGCGCGGCGGTGCTCCTCGACCGCGGCGACGTGCCGGCCGTCCGGCCCGTACCGCTGGCGCGGGTCGGACAGCAGCGCACCGGCGTCGCGGTGGCGGGCGAGCACCTCGGCGTCGAGGAAGTCGCGCAGCCCGTCCAGAATCTCCCGGGTCTGCGCCGGCAGCAGTTCGCTCATGCTTCACCCATCCGTTCGTAGAGCGTCGCGGTGGCCATCCCGTATCCGGTGCACATGACCTGCAACCCGTAGCGACCGCCCCGGCGGCGCAGCTCGTACAGCAGGGTGGTGGCCAGCCGGGCGCCTGAGCACCCGGTGGGGTGGCCCAGCGCGATGGCGCCACCGTTGACGTTGAGCCGGTCGGGATCGGCGCCTGTCTCCCGCAGCCAGGCCAGCGGGACGCTGGCGAACGCCTCGTTGACCTCGTACAGGTCGATGTCGGCGAGGGTGAGTCCGGTGCGCTCCAGGATGCGCTGGGTCACCGGGATGACGCCGTGCAGCATCAGGTCGGGTTCCACGCCGACCACCTCGGTGGCCACGATCCGGGCCAGCGGTTCCAGGCCGTGCCGTTGCGCCTCGGCGCGGTCGCAGACCAGCACGGCCGCCGCGCCGTCGGTGAGCTGGCTGGAGTTGCCGGCGTGGTGCACGCCGCCCGCGCCGAAGGCGGGCTCCAGCGTGGCCAGGGCCGCCAGCGAGGTGTCCGGCCGGATGCCCTCGTCGCGCTCGATGAGCCAGCCGGCGTCGGGCAGCTCGCCGGCGAGCAGCGCAGCGGTGAGGTCGGCGGGCACCGGTACGCACTCGTCGGCGAATCGGCCGTCCCGCCAGGCGGCCTCGGCGTTGCGGTGGCTGGCCAAGGCGAAGGCGTCCAGCTCGGCCCGGCCCAGGTGACAGCGGGCAGCGATCCGGTCCGCCGCCACGCCCTGGTCCACCAGCGCGTACCGGCCGGTGACCGCGTCAGGTGGCGTGACGCCCGCCGCATCGGCGCCCAGCGGTACCCGGGACATCGACTCGACGCCGGCGGCGATCACCATCCGCTGCTGACCGCTCAGCACCGCGTGCGCGGCGAAGTGCAGCGCCTGCTGGCTGGAGCCGCACATCCGGTTGACGGTCACGCCGGGCACCGTGACCGGCAGGCCGGCTGCCAGCGCGGCTACCCGGGCGATGTTGCGGCCCTGCTCACCGACGGCATTCACGCATCCGGCGATCACGTCGTCCACCGCGTCCGGTGCGATGCCGGCCCGCTGGACGAGCCGGCGGAGAGTGTAGGCCAGCAGCTCGTCCGGGCGTACCGTGCTCAGCGCGCCCCGGCGACGGCCCAGTGGGGTCCGCAGCGCCGCCACCACCACCGCCTCCCGCGGGGTGCCGGCGGCGAGGCGGGTCAGCGGGATGTCTGCGCCGTCGCCGGCCAGCGCAACGGCGGCGCGCAGGTCCTTGGCGACCATGCCGGGCGGCAGTACCTCGCGGATTTGGCGGCCGTAGTAGGCGAAGTTGCCGGTCAACCAGGACCGCGCGGTGCCGGAGTCCAGCACCTCCAGCAACTCCGCCTCGCCGACACCCGCTTCGGCGCCCACGGCCAGGGCCTCTTCCAACACCTGGAACCCGACGTGCAGCGCGAGGTTGTTGGCCAGCTTCGCGGCCAGTCCAGCGCCGACCGGCCCGACGTGGTGGATCCGGCTGCCCAGGGCGTCGAGGACCGGGCGGACGCGGGCCAACTCGTCCGGGTCGCCGCCGACCATCAGGGTGAGCTCGCCGCGTCGCGCCAGGACGTCGCCGCCGGCGACCGCCACGTCCAGCAGTGCCACCCCGGCCGCACCCGCCTGGGCCGCGACGTCTCGCACGGTGCCCGGCGAGATGGTGCTGTGCACCAGGATGGTGCCACCGGGGCGCATCCCGGCCAGCAGGCCGGTCACCACGTCGCGGACCTGGCCGTCGTCGTACACCGCGACGCCCACCACCGTGGCGGCGGCGCCCAGGTCGGCCACCGAGGCCGCGACCCGGGCACCGGGCACCCCGGCGGCGGCCGACGCGTTCACGTCGTACACGACCACCGGGAACGCAGCCGCGAGCGTGCCGGCCATCGGCTGGCCGATGTTGCCCAGCCCCACGAAGCCGACCACCACTGTACCGTCGGTCACGGCTCAGCCCTCCACGACGGCGCCCATGGCGGCCTGGTAGGCGGCGTCCAGCTCGGCGACGTCATCGTGTTCGGCGACGACCCGGCCGCGCATCAGCACGACGCCACCGTCGGCGACCTGGCCGAGCACGCCGATGGTCGGCGCGGCCAGCAGCACGGCGGTGCCCGACCGGGCCAGATCCCGCACGGTGCGCAGCAGGTCCTCCACGATCAGCGGGGCCAACCCGGTGGCCATCTCGTCGAGCAGCAGCACGCTGGGGTCGGTCATCAACGCCCGGGCCACCACCATCATCTGCTGCTCACCGCCGGAGAGCACGCCGACCGGCCGGTTGGCGCGGGTCCGCAGGATCGGAAAGCGGTCAAGTGCCTGCTCCACCCGCGCCGGGTCCAGTCGCAGCAGTTCGGCGCTGACCATCAGGTTCTCCCGGACGCTCATCCGCGCGAAGAGCTGCCGGCCCTGCGGTACCAGGGCGAGCCCGGCCCGGGCCCGGTTCCGGGTGGGCAGCGCGGAGACGTCCCGGCCGCCGAGGAAAACCTGCCCGCCCGCCGGCACGGAGCCATACATGGCCAGGGCCAGACTGCTCTTGCCGGCGCCGTTGGGGCCGACCACCAGGGTCACCCGCCCCGCCGGCACGCGCAGCTCGGTACCGGCGAGGTTCAGCGCGCTGGCCCGTCCGTACCGGACGGTCAGGCCGGAGGCCCGCAGTCCCGTCTCGCTCATCGATCCACCTGCCCGGTGCCGAAGTAGACTGCCTGCATCTCGGCGCTGGCGAGGCAGTCGCGGGGTACGCCGTCGAAGACAACCGTGCCGCCAGCCATCAGCACCATCCGGTCGGCCATCGAGGCCACGATGTCGACGTTGTGGTCGACCAGCAGCACGGCCGTGCCCCCGGCGGCCACCGTGCGGATGGACTCGGACAGGCCGGCAATGCCGTCAGCGGCCAGTCCGGCGAACGGCTCGTCGAGCAGCGCGATGCGCGGGTGCTGCAGCAGCGCACGGGCCACCTCCAGCAGCCGCAGCTCGCCGAGGGTCAGGTCCGCGGCCAGCCGGTCGATGCGGTGCAGCCCGAGGCGAGCGGCGATGTGGCCGGCCTCCTCGCGCAGTGCCCGGCCGCCCGGGGCGAGCATGCCTCGCACCGCTGTGCCCAACAGGGCAAAGCCGGAGGACAGGTCCCGGGCGAGACCGCCGACGATGATGTTGTCGCGGGCGGTGAGCGCTCCGGCGACCTGCGGGTACTGATAGGTACGGGCCAGCCCGGCGCGACGGGCGCGGCGGGAGGGCGAGCCGGCCAGCGGTACCCCGCCGGCGAGGACCTGGCCGCTGTCGGGCTGCTGCTCGCCGCCGATCAGGTCGACGATCGTGCTCTTGCCCGCGCCGTTGGGACCGACCAGCCCGACGATCTCGCCGGCGCCGACCGCGAACGAGGCGCCGGTGACCGCCTTGACTCCGCCGTACGACTTGGTCAGCTCGTGGCAGGAAAGGATGTCAGCGTTCATCGCGTCCGCCTCGGTTGACAGCGCCGACGAGCCGGCCGGTTAGGCCCCGGGCCACGCCGATCAGGCCCTCCGGGGCGAAGATGAGCACGGCCACCACGGCGACGGCGAACAAGAGCGTCCCGGAACCCTGGAAGAAGTTGAGGTTGAAGGTGAGCTGCGTGACCAGCAGCGCGCCGATGACCACACCCCACGGGCTGGAACGCCCGCCCAGGAACGGGATGAACACCGCGAGAAACGCCACCGACAGCGGGATCGACTCCGGCAGGATCGACAGGTTCGCGGTGGTGAACACGGCACCGGCCAGCGAGCCGATCGCGGCGCCGATGCTCAGCGAGATGAGCGTCAGCGCGGTCACCGGCACCCCGGCCGCCTCGACGGCGACCGCGGCCTGCCCCTTGGCCCGCAGCGCGACGCCGAACGGCGAGCGACGCAACCGGGACAGCAGCAACGTGATCAGCCACATCAGTACCAGCGCGACGATCACGATCTCGTCCCGGCCGAGCTGGGCGCCGAAGACACTGATCGACCGGGTGAGGATCACGCCCTCGGCGCCGCCGGTGACGTCGTGCGCGTCAATGAGCCATGCCTGGAACGCCTCACCGAACAGCAGTGTCACGGCGGCGAGGTAGAAGCCGTTGAGCCGGCGGGTGGCCAGGCCCAGCGCCACGGAGATGAGCACAGCGGCGACGATGCCCAGTGGTAGCGACACCAGCAGCGGCCAGCCGGTCCGGGTGGCGACCAGGCCCATCGCGTAGCCGCCGATCGCCGCGTAGGCGTTGTAGGCGATGGACAGCGAATCGCCCATGATGAAATGGCTGTACAGGCCGAGCCCGATCAGCCCGTACGTGACGGTGAGCACGGCGAGGTCCTGCCGGTACCCGTCGGTGCCGACCCAGGTGATGGCGAGGACCAGCAGCGCGCCGGTGACAAATGGCTCGGCGAGGGGCCGCAGGCGGGTGGCGCTCATACCCGTACCCGTTTCATGAAGATGCCCTGGGGGCGGAAGGCGAAGAAGAGCACGGCGGCGGCCAGAGTCGCGTACTGCAGGGCTGCCGCGCCGAAGTAGAAGATGGCGGCGGACTGGATGGCGGCCAGGATCAGCCCGCCGGCCAGCGGCCCCCACATCGACGAGGTACCGCCGATCACCAGCGCCAGGAACGCAAAGAGGGTGTAGTCCATCGAGCTGTCGAAGATGATCCCGGAACGTGCCGCGAAGACGCTGCCCGCGAGGCCTGCCAGCACTCCGGCGAGGGTGAACGAGGCGATGCGTACCGCCCGCACCGGAAGGCCGAGGACGATGGCGGCCGGCGTGTTCTCGCCGATCGCGCGCAGACTCCGGCCCATCCGGGTGCGGTAGATGAACAGCAGCAGCAACCCGAACGCCACCGCGGTGAGCCCGACCTCCAGGGCGGCCTGGGAGGTCACCGTGGCGCTGCCCAGCCGCACCGCGCCGTCCCCGACCAGTTGTGGCCCGGGCAGCGCGGCACGGCCGAACAGCACCCCGGCGAGCTGTTCCAGGGCGAACAGCGTGGCCACCAGCGCGATCACCATCGGCAGCTCCTCGTTGGCGCCCGGCTTCCACATCGGACGCACCACGAGCGCCTCGGTCAGCAGCGCCAGTGCGACCGCGCCGATCACCCCGATGAAGACCCCGACGGCGGCGGGGAGCCCCCGCACGCTGGTGAAGTACGCCGAGGCGAGCCCGGCGAACACCGCGTATCCACCGATCGCGAAGTTGAAGAATCCGGAACTCTCCCGTACCACGAACATCGCCGCGGCCAGCAGACCGAAGAAGCATCCTGTCTCGATGATCGAGACGATGACCTGAAGGGGCATCGTTGTCTCAGGGGTGCTTCTGGTTGATCTCGACGACGTTCATCGACGGGTCGTAGCAGTAGACTTGCCGGTAGCCCTTGAGCGCCCACGTGCCGGTGTCGTTGTAGGGCATGCCCAGCTCGTCGAGCCGCCGCATCGCGCCGTCGATGTCATCGACCTCGATGGCGATGTGTCCGTTGATGACCGGGTGCAGCCGCAGCTGGTTGTCCCACGGCAGCGACGGGGTCGGCTTGCAGATGTGGATCTGCCGCTGGTTGTGGTCCTCGAACAGGGCGACGAAGTCGTTGCCCGTCTCCAGGGCGCCCCGTCCGTCGGCGACGAACGGGAACGTCTTCTCCTGCATGCCGAACACCTTCGAGTAGAAGGCGGCCATCGCTCGGACGTCCGAGGCGGGCAGGTTGACGTGATGCAGGCTCCACGACATGGAACTCACTCCTTGGATGTAGTGATGCGAGTCAGACTCGAAGCGGGTAACCGCCACCGACGATCAGGGTTTCGCCGGTGATGAAGGCGCTGTCCGCGCCGCAGAAGAACCGCATGGCGCCCACGAGGTCGACCATCCGGCCCTGGCGCTGGATGAGCTGCTTGTTGGCGATGAAGTCACGAAGCAATGCTTCGGGCAGGTCGGCCATGGCCGACTCGGAGTCCATCGGCCCAGGGGCCAGGCAGTTCACCCGGATCCCGTCGGGCGCGAACTCCTTCGCCAGCGCGGCCGTCAGGCCCCGCACGGCAAGCTTGGTGATGCCGTACACGTCGGTGGCGGCGAAGCCGGACACCGAGGAGATGTTGAGTACCGCACCCACGCCGCTGCGGCGCAGGTGAGGCCGGCAGGCTCGGGCGCAGTTGACGATGCCCAGCACGTTCACGTCGAGGATCTCCCGCCAGCCTGCGGTGGAGATCTCGGTGACCGGCCGGCTCCAGGCCATCAGGTGCTTGCCGGCGTTGTTGATCAGGATGTCGAGACCGCCGAAGCGTGCCGCCGCCTCGTCGACGGCGCGTTGCACCGACACCTCGTCGGCGGTGTCGCAGGCGACCCCGAGCGCCGCGGCGGCCCCGAGATCGGCGGCGGCCTGCTTCGCCGCCGTCTCGTCGATGTCGGCCAGGACCACCCGGGTCCCGTCGGCGACAAGCGCCTGCGCGAACGCCCGCCCGATGCCCCGGGCACCGCCGGTGATGAACGCGGTGCGCGACTGACCCGTCGTGCCCGTCATGAGCACTGCGGCTGGTAGTCGGCCCAGTTGTCGCCGGGCTGGTTCTGCTCGGTGAAGCGGCGCAGCACGATGCCGCACAGCCCGTCGCTGCCGACGTGCTTGCTGGACGTGAAGCTCATCGTGAAGCCCTGCCGTCCCCAGCTCGCCGGGAACTTGCTGATCTGCTCGAGCCCGTCTCGCAACTGCGCCGGGCTGCTGTCCACGCCGGCCTTCTCGATCGCCTGCTTGAGCAGGTACACGGTGTCGTAGCCCTGCGCGGCGAACGCGGTCAGCCCGAGGTACTTCTCCCCCAACTTGGCCTTGAGCTTGCCGCCCAGCTCGGTCGAGCGCTCGTTGTCGGCGGAGATGGCGCTGGCGTAGACGAGCTGCCGCAACGCGCCGGGCTTGGCCAGCTTCCAGGTCTCCGGCTGGTTGCCGATCGACGCCAGGGAGATCCGCGGCGTGTCGGGCATGATCTGGTGCGCCGTGTTGTGGAACAGCACCTCCAGCTGCCCGCCCAGTGAGGACACGAACAGCGCGTCGGGCTTGGCGCCGGCGACGCGGCTCAGCTGCGGCGCCACGTCGGTGCTGTTGAGCGGCGCCTTCTCGTTGGCGACGATGGTGATGCCGGACTGCTCGAAGATGGGCAGCAGCCCCTTGTTGAGCCCGGCCATGGTGGGCGAGTCGTCGGTGATGACGGCCAGCTTTGTGACGCCGGTCTTCTTGAACGCCGCCGCGTAGACGGTGCCGATGTCGGTGATCGGGTTGGCCAGGATGAACGAGAACGTGTTGTTCGGCGGTTCTGCGATGGCGGTGGCGATGTTCGTCGCCGAGACGGCCACGATCTTCTCCTGCTCGACGACCGGCTTGACCTGCTGGGCCGACGCCGACGACGAGTTCATGATGATGACGCGGGCACCGTCGCTGACGAGCTTGCGAACCACGGCCGGCGTCTGGCTGGGCTGGCTGCCGTCGCTCTGACGGATCAGTTTGAGCGATCGCCCGCCGACGCCGCCCGCCTTGTTGATCTCGTCGATGGCCAGCGAGATCCCCGTGCTCGCCTCGGCCGAGGTGGCCGCGGTACCGCCCGAGGTGTCCTCGACCATGCCGATGACAATGCCTTTTCCGGACGATGAGGAGCCGGAGTCCTTGCCGTCGCCGCAGGCGGTGATCAGTGCGGCGAACGTGAGTGAGGTGGCCACGATGCTCAGGCATCGTGCCGCGCGGGTACGGGACATGGTCGCTCCCTGCGGGGTGGGCAATGCGGCCGGAAGCCCTGACGGGGGAAATGCGCGCAGGGCTGTGGTGTGTGAATGCGACGAGCCGGAGGCTCCGGCTCTCGGCGTCCCGAAGAGCGGTCGGGAAGCACCGACGGTCTGTCAGTAGAACGTCGTTCAGGGTGTTGGTGCCGAACATCATGGAATGGATCATCCGGGAGTGTCAACCCTCCGCGCTGCTTTCCAGCGAAGACGGGCGCGATTCCGAACCTTGACGCCCACCGTCAGCGTCCATACTGTTCTCGAAACCAAGACAATGATCGTTCTATATACAGAACAGAACCGGGGCTTCATGAAACTCGGACTCAGCCTTGGACACTCCACCGGCCTGCGTGACCTCGCCGCCGTGGCCCGCAGCGCCGACGCGGCCGGCCTGGACTCCCTGTGGGTCTCGGAGGCGTACGGCTCCGACGCGGTCAGCGTGCTGGCCTACCTGGCGGCAGTGACCAGCCGGATCGGCCTGGGCACGGCGGTGCTGCAGATGCCGGCGCGCACCCCGGCCGCCACCGCGATGACCGCGCTCACCCTCGACCAGCTCAGCGAGGGCCGGCTGCTGCTCGGCCTGGGCACCTCCGGCCCGCAGGTGGTGGAGGGCTGGCACGGCGTCGCGTTCAACTCCCCGCTGGCCCGCACTCGCGAGTACGTCGACATCGTGCGCGCGGTGGTGGCCCGGCGGGACCCGTTGACCTACCCGGGCGTCCACTACCCGCTGCCGTACCCGCGGCCGGACCGGGAGCCACCGCGCCCGCTGAAGGCCACACTGCACCCGACACGCCCGCGAATTCCGGTCCTGTTGGCGGCCAACGGCCCGCGCAACGTGGCGCTGGCCGGGCAGCTCGCCGAGGGCTGGCTGCCCGCCTTCTACTGCCCCGACCGGCCCGAGCTGTACCGCGAGCTCCTCGCCCCCGGTCTGGCACACCGCAGCGCGGACCTGGGCCCGCTGCGGGTCGTCGCCACGGTGCACCTGGCGCCCGGAGCCGACCTCGCGGGCTGCCGGGACGCGCTGCGCCCGGTGTTCGCCCTGTACCTGGGCGGCATGGGCACGCGCGGCCGCAACTTCTACGCCGACCTGGCGTCCCGGCTGGGCTACGGAGCGGCCGCCCAGCAGATCCAGGACCTGTACCTGGACGGGCATCGCACCGCGGCGGCCGCCGCGGTGCCGGACGCGCTCATCGACCAGCTCGCCCTCGTGGGACCCCGGGAACGGATCCGGGACCGGTTGGCGGCCTGGGCGGATGCCGGGGTCGACGTACTGACCCTCAAGACCACCGACGTCGACCTGGCCGCGTGGCTGGCCACCGCGCTCTAGCAGACCCCGATCAGGAGAAGAACATGCCGCTCAACGAGGCGTTCATCGGCAAGGTGTTCGCACCCACCGCGCCGTACCGAGTCAGCCGGGAGAAGATTCAGGAGTTCGTCCTGGCCACCGCGGCCGCCCCCGGTCAGAACGGCCGGCCGGTGGTCCTGCCCACGTTTCCCATCGTGCTGAGCCTGCCCGCCACCCGCCACGCACTGTCCGACCCGGCACTCGGGCTGGACTACAGCCGGGTGGTGCACGGGCGCCAGCGATTCCGGCACACGAGGGACATCCGGGCCGGCGACGAACTGACCGTGACCGTCCACATCGAACAGATCCAGTCCGGCGGGGTGCACCAGATCGTCACCACGCGCAGCGAGATCGCCACCACGGCCGGGGAACCGGTCTGCACCGCATACTCGACGCTGGTCGAACGGGGGACCCGGCCCCGGGCCGGCAATCGCGGCGCGGAACCGCCGCAGCCCTGGACCGTGTCCGGCCAGCAGCTTCCAGACCGCGAGTTCAAAGTCACCCGGCAGGACCTGGTGCGCTACGCGGGCGCGTCGGGTGACTTCAACCCGATCCACTTCAGCGATCACGCCGCCACCCAGGCGGGACTGCCCGGTGTCATCGGGCACGGGATGCTCACCATGGCGCTGACCGCGCGGGCGGTCACCGAATGGATCGGCGACCTTGCCGGAGTGCTCGACCATGAGACCCAGTTCAAACGGCCGCTGCTGGTGCCGGACGACCGGGGTACCACGCTCACCGTGTCCGCGACCATCGGCGACCCCGACGACGCCGGCCACCGCCAACTGGTCGCCGAGGCAAACGTCGGTGCCACCCTCGTCGCATTCTCCCGCCTCACCATTCGCCCGGCCGCGCGCACCGATCGATGAAGGGCAGGTCTCGCTGAACTGCACCACGCGCCACCGTCAGACGTCCCCAGCCATCCCGCGCAGGCAGCCGCTTGACCTAAGGGGTGTCTCAGTTGGTGAGGTTGTGGCCTCGGGCATGATCTGCTGCTTTTGCCGGACATCGCATTGAAGCTTCTTGCGCCTCCCCCGACTGCGACGTTGGCCTCGCAATACGCCACTACGAAGCACACCGCCGTGCCGTCCGACATGATCTCATCCACGTCTGCCAGGATCTTGGCACCGATTCCGCGCTGCTGCAGCGTGCACGCGAACCCAACCTCATCGCTGTCGAAACCCTCGACTGGCTCCGCGCCGTACCCGACCGGACCCTCGCGGCGGTGCGCGCGTGTACCGCGGCGCGGTTTCGGTGTGTTCATAGCGGCATGCGGCAGTGGGCGCGGTTGAGTTGGTCCTGGCCATGCCCGCGAGCGGCCACGTAGCCGTCGGGCCGGACGAGGACCCACCCGCCGTCGTCGAGGCCGAGCGCGTCGGCGGCCGGTCGGCCGACGGCGCACGTCTGCGCCAGGCTCGGCAGTGAGAGCTCGCGACCACCGGTGGCCGGGTCAGCGGTGAGCAGCAGCCAGCTCGGGCTACGCAGCGCGTCGAACAGCTTCCGCCAGCCGGCGGTGTCCGCCTCGGGGTGGCGGGCCTGCACAACGCGCTCCCCGGGGGCGGGCCCGGGCCGGAGCGTGTCGGTGTCCGCTACCGTCAGCGGGCTCGTGCGGTACGCGATGCCGAGGCCCGACATCGCCCCGAAGAGGCTCCGGTTCAGCGCATGGAAGATCGGGGGCCATGCGTTGGCCACCTCGAACAAGGCGGGCAGGTGCTCGTCGATCACGACGTTGCGCAGGTCCACGAGATCCGTGGCCGTTCGCGTCGAGCGGAGCAGGGCTTCGCCGACGGGCACCCGCTCGGCGCTGTAGGTGTCCAGCAGGCTCGGGCCGGCCAGGCCTCGGATCACCGCGGCGAGCTTCCAGGCCAGGTTGAATGCGTCCTGCACGCCAGTGTTCAGGCCCTGTCCGCTGGCGGGGCTGTGTACGTGCGCGGCGTCGCCGGCCAGGAAGCAACGGGCGGACTGCATCACGGGCGCCGCGCGCTGCTGGATGGTGAACACCGATACCCAGCTCGGGCGCTCCACGCGCGCCTCGGTCCCCAGACCGCGGCTGAGCTTCCGGGCGAACCGCTCGGCGATCGCGTCGTCATCGCCGCCGTAGTCGACGTCGACGGTGTCGAGCAGGCGCCAGCGGCGCTCGCCGACCAGCGGAAACAGCATCACGGACGCGCCGTCCGCCCGGATCCAGCGGATCCGGTCGTGTTCGACCGGCCGCGCGAAGTTGATCTCGGCGTCGGCGATCAACCAGGTTTCGATGGGCTCGCCCTTCAGTACCACACCCAGCTGCTCCCGGACCGTGCTGTGCGCGCCGTCGCAGCCGACCAGCCACGGCGCCGTCGCCTGCTCTACCCTGCCGTCGTGGTCCAGCGTCGCGCGCACCGTTTCGGCGCCCTGCTCGATGCCGGTCAGCCGGACACCCCATTCGACACGACCACCGAGCCGCTCGACCGCTGAGCGGAGCAGCTGCTCGGTGATGACCTGGTCGAGCATCCACATCCGGTTGAAGCGCGTAGCGTGCTCGGTGAACTCCGCGTCCATCGAGGCCAACTGGCGGCCGTCGGCGTCGAAGGCGATCCCTCTGCCCTGCACCGCGCGGGCGTTGAACTCCTCGTAGAGCCCCAGTTGGTCCAGGATCTCCATGGTGCGTGGATGGATCACGGCGGCCCGGCTCGTGGTGGCCGGGCCGGTTGCGGCGTCGACCAACCGCACGGCGATCCCACGGCGCAGCAGCTCGTGTGCGGCCATCAGGCCGACCGGGCCGGCGCCGACCACCAGCGCGTCCGCCTCGCCGGCGGAGCGTGGCCGCGGCCGGGCCTCGTGCGCTGCGGCCGGAGGCAGCGCCGTCAGAACTTGGGTGACGAACCCGTAGAACTCCGCCATGAAGGTCCGCAGGAACTGTTCCGTGCCGGCGTCGCGGACCTCGCCTGTATCGCTGATCAGGCCGGGGCGAAACTGGATGTACGCCTCTGGGGCGTTCATCTGGGGAGAGTTGCAGTAGCCGAGCACACTACGCAGGCTCTGCTGTGCAATCGCGGTGCCGATCTTGCCCGGGGATGTGCCGATCACGGCCGAAGGCTTGTGTGAGAAGGAGTTGTCGCCCCAGGGCCGGCTCGCCCAGTCGATGGCGTTCTTCAGGGCGCCGGGGATCGAGCGGTTGTACTCCGGCGTGACAAACAGCACCGCATCGACGGAGGCAATGCCCTGTTTGAGCGCCCGGCCCGCGGCGGGGAAGTCGGCGTCGTAATCGTAGCTGTACAGCGGCAGGTCGCGGATCGGGATCTCCACGAATTCCAGCTCGGGTGGGGCCAGACGGATGAGCGCCCTGGACAGCGCTCGATTGATTGAGCTGCCCGCGAGGCTGCCGACAATGTAGCCCACCTTGTACCTTGCCACGGTCGCGTCTGCCCGCTCGGACGGCCGTCAAACCTGTGCCGACTGCGCCAGCCCTTCAACTGCGCCCTGAGGCCGTCGCCTCTGTCTGTGCCGCCCCGTGGGTGGTCCACTGCGCAGGTCGCGGTGATCAGTGGCCCGCGCTCATGCCGCCGTCGACGTGCAGGATCTCGCCGGTGACGAAGGGGGCGGTCTCCAGGTAGAGCACGGCGTCGACGATGTCGGCGATCTCACCCAGCCGGCCGACGGGGTGAGCGCGGCCAGGGTGTCGAGGGTCTCGCGGGCGTGCATCGGGGTCTTGATGGTGCCGGGGGAAGACGGCGTTGGCCCGGATGCCGCGGGTGGCGTACTCGATCGCCAGCGACTTGGTCGCGGCCTGCAGGCCGCCCTTGGTCAGTGAGGCCAGACCGAGGGGACACGCGCGTCGGCGTTGTCGACGAGGCTGGTGGTGATGCTCACGATGTGCCCTCCGCCGCCGGACAGCATGGCGTTGACCGACGCGCGGGTGAGGTGGAAGAAGCCGGTCAGGTTCACGCCGGTGGCGGTCGCGTAGTCCTCGTCGGTGTATTGCGTGAAAGGCTTGGCCAGGACGACGCCGGCGTTGTTGACCAGGGTGTCGATCCGGCCGAAACGTTCGATTGCGGCGGCCACCACCAGGTCGGTCGTGGCCGGGACGGCGATGTCGCCGGCCACGGTCAGGACTCTGGGGTCCGCGGACTTGCCGATCGATCGAGCGGTGGCGACGACCGCGTAGCCGAGCTTGCGGTAGGCCTCGACGAGGCCGGCGCCGATGCCCCGGGACGCCCCGGTGATGACCGCGACCTTCTGCTCCTGGACGTTCATGGCAGCGGAGCCTTCGCGCGACGGCGGAACGGCTGGAATGCGGACCGGAGAACCAGCCGACCGGGCGCCTACATCGACCGTAGGTCGGATCACGACTCGAGGCGATTGCACGCGGTGTCCCGCTGCGGTTCATGACAGGTCACGCAGGAGTTCGGTGTCGGTGGTGGCGCTGCGCCGCACGACCGACACCTGACCCCGTTGTTCGAATACCACGAACCGCACCGAGGTCACAGGCCGCACTTCTCCAGCAAGCTCAGCCAGACTTCGCTGACGGTCGGGAACGGTGGGACGGCGTGCCACAGCCGATCGAGGGGTACCTCGGCGTTCACCGCGATGGTGGCCGAGTGCAGCATGTCGGCCACGTCCGGGGCGACGAAGGTGGCGCCGAGCAGAACCCGGCGCTCGTCGTCGACGACGAGCTTCGCCCAGCCGGAGTAGCCGACGCCGCGGACCACCGCGCCCTCGACCGCGCCGATGTCGTACTCGGCGGTGCGCACGGCGAACCCGTCGGCGCGGGCCCGGTCCTCGGTGCGCCCGACCATGCTCACCTGCGGCTCGGTGAACACGACCTGGGGAGCACCCCGGTCGTCGGCGGTGTCGCGCAGCCCGGGCGCGTCGTCGGGTGCACCCTTGGCCCGGGCAGCGATCACGTCACCGCACACCCGGGCCTGGTACTTGCCCATGTGGGTGAGCTGGTTGCGGCCGTTGACGTCGCCGGCGGCGTACAGCCAGCCGTCCGCGACGGCGGTGACCCGCATGCTCGCGTCGACCTCGATCGGGCCGTCCGAGCCGTCCATACGCAGACCGATCGTGTCCAGGCCGATGTCGTACACGGCCGGTCGGCGGCCGGTGCCGAGGAGGATCTCGTCGGCCTCGACCAGCCCGCCGTCGCCGGTGTGCACGGTCACCGGACCACCCGGGACAGGCCGCTCGACCCGGGTGACCGGCTGGCGAAGCCGCACGTCGATGCCCATGTCCCGCAACGAGCGCGCCACCAGCTCGCCAGCGAACGGCTCGGCCCGGGAGAGCAGGCGGTCGCCGCGCGCGAGCACGGTCGTCTCCTGGGCGCCGAGGGAATGCAGCGCCTGGGACATCTCGCAGGCCACCGGCCCGGCGCCGAGGACGACCAGCCGCCTGGGCACCGACTGGACGCTGGTCGCCTCCCGGTTGGTCCACGGGCAGGCGTCGGCCAGCCCGGGGGTGTCGGGAATCGCGGGGCTGCTGCCGGTGGCGATCACGACGGCGTGCCGGGCCCGCAGAGTCCGGGTGCCGCCCTCCGGCGTCGTGACCTCCACCCGCAACGGCCCGGCCAGCCGCCCATGACCCCGCACGAACGTCGCCGGGAACTTCTCGATCAGGTTCACGTTGTGGCCGTCGTCGCGGTGGGACACCGTCTCGTCGCGGTGAGCCAGCACCGCGGCGGCGTCGATCCGGCCGCGCAGCTCCAGCCCTGGCATCCGCTCCACCTCGGCCGCCAGCTCCATCGGCCACAGCAGGGCCTTGCTCGGCACACACGCGTAGTACTCACACTCGCCACCGGCCAGGCGCTCCTCGACCACGGCCGCGGTCAGGCCACCGCGCACCGCGCGCGCGGCGGCGATGATCCCGACCGGCCCGGCACCGATCACGATCAGGTCGAACTCGTCGCTCGTGTTCGCCATGGCACCCCTCCGATGCTCGAGGTCACGCCTCGTGTGACTTCCCCGGCAGGCCGACTCGAACCCGTGATCTCGAACCGCGACGGCTTCACCCGCACCTCGGATCTCCAGCCCCTGCACGCCAGGCATGTGCACAGCGAACAGCAGAGCGACTTCCCCCGAACCTTCACCCGGTGAAAGATCGAAGCCGCTGCTACGTCTGCGGGGTCCGCCGGCGGCGGCGTTGCATTGTGGGATCGACGGACGCGTTTGAACCCGTGTTGGGGTCCGCGGTCAGATCGCGTGGGCGAGTTCGGCGAACGCTGTGGCGACTCGCGTAGCCGACGGGGCGTCGACGGCGAGTTCGTAGTGGCCGCAGCGCAGGTTCTGCATGAACGCGTGTCCGGCGATGATCACCTGTGCTGACTTGTCCGTTCGTTGGCCGCGCATCGGTCTCAACCGCTGTTTGAGCCGGCTGTGATCAGCCTCGATCGGATTATTGGCATACCGCTCGACGTGGTGCCACGCGGACGGGATCAACTCTTCGAGGACGGCGGGGTAGACTGCGGCGGCGTCGGTGACCACCTCGGTGGGCGTCACCTTCAACGTCGACAGCGTCCGGCGAAGGAACCGACGGGCCGCGTTTGCGTCCCGACGGGCCGAGACCAGCACGTCGATGACCTGCCCGTACTGGTCGACCGCCCTGTACACGTGCCGCCAGACTCCGTTGACCCTGACGTACGTCTCGTCGACGTGCCACCTATCGCCTGGTGCGTGGCGACAGAACCGGGCCGCGTCGGCCAGTAGCGGGGTGAACCGCTGCATCCACCGATACACGGTGACGTGGTCGACCTCCACGCCGCGCTCGACCAGTAACTCCTCAACGTCCCGGTAGGACAGATTGAACCGCAGATACCAGCGCACCGCGACGACGATGACCTCGGGCGGGAACCGGAACCCAACGAACGACGATTTCGGAGGCAGCCACAAGTCAGGTCGGATCGATGACTTCACCGCTCAAGCCTGCCTCGACCTTGCCAACGCTCAACGCAACGGCGCCGGCATGGGTCAGATCGCCACAGCGTGCGACACCAGCCAGGCCTCCTTCACCGGCACCATCGTGAGCACCACCCGGTTCTGGTCGACCTTCTCGCCGGTGACGTTCGTGTTGCGGCGGTACTGGTTGAGGTAGAGCAGCAGTTCGACCCGCTGCGGGCGCGCGGTCACGACACCGGAGGCGGACACCGCCGCGCGGACGATCGCCTGCTCCGACACGGCCTGCGGCTTGAGCGCGGCGGTCGTCTTCGCGTACTCGTCGGCGAACTGGCCGGTGGCGAACGCCCGCCCGTTGGCGACGCTGGTGTCGAAACTGCGGTAGTCGTACGAGAAGATCGCCTGCGCGGCGGCGGTCGCGGCGGCGAGCGACTGGCGGACCGCGACGTCCCGCTGCCGCGCCTGCTCGTGCTGGTACCAGCCGGCGCCCGCGACGGCGAGGCCGAGCGCCAGGACGGCTACACACGCGGCGCCGCCGCGACGCATGCGGAGCCTGGGCCACTTGAGTTTCGGCATCATCAACTCCCGGATCAGCCGACGAACTGGAGCCGCGAGACGAGCCAGCGGCCCGATCCGGCGTCGTGGGTGACATCAACCTGGATGCGGTAGTGCGAGGCGCGGCCGTCGGGCGCCTTCGCGTTGCGGACGGTCGCGTCGACCGCGACCAGGACGACCGCCGAGTGCCGGTCGCCGGAGACCAGCGCCGCGCGCAGCACGGTGCCGCGCGACTCGACGTTGTTCTCCACGATCGCGGCCCGCACCTGCGGCCGGCCCCGTGCGAACTCGTCGTAGAAGTCGCCGGTCGCGCCGTCGGCGATCCGCTGCAGGTCCCGGTCGACGCTGGAGGCGCTCACCGAGACGAAGTTGACCGTGATCTGCTTCGCCGCCGCGAGGGCCTGCTGGTGTGTGCGCTCCAGCATGCGATCGTCATACCAGCGGCTGCCGAAGACGGCGCCGGCGGCCAGGGCGGCGCACATCAGGACGGCGAGCACGACATTGCTGGGCGCGGTGCGGGTGAACCGGGTCCGGCGGCGGGTCGCGGGCGCCGGGCGGCGGGTCGCGGGCGCCGGGCGGCGCGCGGTGCGCGGGTGCGGCCGGCGCGTGAC